>JBQTIF010000077.1:0-16339 GCA_052388395.1 Gemmatimonadaceae bacterium
GCCATCCGCGCAAGGTTTCCAGATGAATTCCCAGCTCGCGAGCGATCTGCGCGAGCGGTTTGGTGCCAGACTCCGCGAGGCGGACGGCTTCGTGACGGAAGTCTTCGTTATACGCTTTCGGTCCTCGTTTCTTCACAAAACACCTCCTGCCTCGAATCAAAATCGAGGCGTTGGAGGTGTCCACTAAACGGGGGCAACTTCAGTTCGACGCGGGCGCAGGGACGCCGACCACGATGTACCAGTCGGGCGTAACCGACGGATACGCGGTTGCCGTCGCAGCCGATGTAGTGAACAAAAAGGTCCCCGAGTCGCGCGCGCTTGGCGTGGCAACGTGGTACGCATAGGCTCGTATAAGACCGCCTTCGTTAGGATAGCCGGTCGCAAAATTCACCGGTACGTTGACACTGGCGCCCGGTGCCAGGCCCTGTATCAGTTGAACAGGACAGAAGCCTTGAATCGAGCCAGCAAATAGCGCGTTGCAGTGGACAGAAACGTTGATATCGCTCGGCAACGAGCCTGTGCTCGTGTTCTTTACGACGAAGTTCACAGTGCTCCACGTCCCCGCGGTGACGCCGCTGCGAGACATCTCGCTAGGCACCACGCGGACACTGGTGACCGGTGTGCCCGACGAGACGAGATGTGTCGTTGTGGCCGAGTCCTTGTTCGTGCCAAACCCGCTGCTCACGATGGCCCTCAGCCTCATCGTCCCTGACGCGCCGTCGGCTCCCGAAAACAGCTGCTGCGAGATGATCGTCGAGTCGCCTGGGAACAGAATGACCGTGCTTGGTGCGAAAGGACATTGCCCAATCGCAGCGCCCGTACAAATCCACGTTAGGTAAAACTGTCCCGGGTCGTTGCCGAGATTGCGCAATACCAATGTGTCCAAGACCAGGGTCGCTGGTGGGAATGTTTTGGTCTTGTTCTTGGGCCTAACGTAGGGTATCGGCCCCGTGTTGCCATACCACGTCGCATAGAACAGATAAGAACCGGGGTCAGAGATAGTCGGGTCACGCGTCGATTGGGCCGTGAGTTGAACAGTGTTGTACGTGTTGAACGTCGACACAGCGTAGTGCACCGCGGCTTTCGCCGTCGCCCCAGGGGCCACCTCGAGCTGTGTCGGGTAAGCGATACACGTGCCGGCGAAGAAGCCGCCTCCGGTGCAGCTTGGCGTGAGCGTGTATGTATCCGGCAGGGTGCCGGTATTTTGTATCGTGAACGTGTCAGCCACCACGTCATACTGGTTCCGCGTGATGGTCTGGCCGTTAGGCGTGGTCTGCACGCCGAATGAGCCCGTAGACACGGCGTACCAGGCCGAGTCTTTGACCGAGGTCCCCTGCACGGTCGCAATGAGCTTGACCTGACCCGTCGTCGAGTGCGCGCCGCTGGTGAATGATGCTCTCACCTGCGCCGTGCGACCCTGCTCTACCGTTAGCTGCGCCGTACTGAGCGTGCAGGCGCTGGCAACGGCGGATCCGGAGCATGCAGTCGTGAGCGTGTAGGTCTGCGACGTCAGCGCGATGTTGCGAAGAGTGAACGCGACGGAACTGCTGGCCCCAGCGTCCAAGTACTGCACGTTTCCGTTGTCCGGTGTGGCAATAGGCGGCGCCGTTCCCGTGTTCGCGAAGTTCACCGACCCGGTATCGACGAGCACGTTGCTGTCTGCGCGAACTGCTTTTAACACCACGCGCCCGTTCGTTGCCGGAGAGCCTGTCGTATAACTGACCCAGACGTTTGTCTGCGCACCGGCACCTAACGTCACGCTGCTTTGTGAGACGGTGCACGCGGTCGCGATGCCGGCGCCCGTGCACTGGCTCGTTAGGTTATGCGTGCGCGACTGTGTCGCGTTGTTCTTCACGACAAACGTGTCGGCTGCTGCTGTGGAGGGCGATCGGGTTTTCTGTGCCCCGTCCGGCGTTACGGTCGGCGGCACGAACACTTTCAGATTGTACCAGCCACTGTCCTTCACCGTCGGCATTGACGTCAGCGTGCCCGTAAGGACGATCTTGCCGATGCTCCCTGATGTGCCGGCGGTGAATGCCACGCCGGCATTGATTGAGTCCCCTGCAGATAGCGAGATCTGCGTTGGGAAGGCAACACAAGCGCTGGCAACAGCAGCTCCCGTGCACGACGTGACAAGCGAAAAGGTTCCTACCTGATTGCCGGTGTTCTTTACCTTGAACGCGACCGAGCTCGCGAGACCCGGTTGGAAATGCGAGGTCGGACCGTCCGGCGTTATGACAATGTTCGGTATCGCCGCTGCGCGAACTGGCGAAAACGAGATGGCGCTTTGCGGAGATGGGAGCGCAGGGGATTGCTCTCGGTCGATGCGGGCACCGACAGTTTTTTGCGGCGTCGCATACAGCCGCTGCAGTGTGACGAATGCAACAAACAACAGCACAACGCTTGCGAGACGACGGCGAGCTACGGGCATCGCGATCCTCGGTTGCTGTGGCTATCGCGCTGGAGAGTGTAATGGCAGAGGCTGTCAAAACACTGTGGGAACCCCTAGTGGACACTTCCCTCGATGAGCCTGAGTTTGCGAGGTTTTGTCTACTGGAGCCCGGCGCGCGAGTTTGCTACGATGCCAGCGACTTCCAGTCCCAAACCTGCCAATTGTAGTTCCGAGGCGTCAGCGAGTCGTCCGTGGCTATCTCGCTGGCGGTCAAGGGGTTGAGCGCGTCCCTGAATGAGTCGCTAGCGACGTTCCCGATGGTTGCAGGTGCGCTGTTCGCGCTGCACCTAACGAGCGATATCTAACCGCAGACGCCACGTGGGCCGGCGCAATGGCGCCCTCACTTTCTAAGTCAGCAACGGTTCGCGCTACGCGCAGCACGCGGTGATATGCCCGCGCCGAGAAACCCAGGCGCTCCGCGGCTTCGACGAGCGCCGCACGCGCGGCAGGCTCGATGCGTGTATGCGTTTCCAACCAGCGCCCGGATACATGTGCGTTGCAAAAAATACCGGGCAGTTTGTGGTAGCGTTCACGCTGAATCTTGCGCGCGGCCTCTACGCGCGTGCGAACAGCAGCGGACGTGTCACTGCTTGCGGAGTTGCTGATATCTCCGGGCGCGATAGCCGGCACATGCACAGTCATGTCGAGCCGGTCTGCCAGCGGCCCCGAGATGCGTGAGCGGTGCCTAACGATATCAGCAGCTGCGCAGAGACATGGCCTAACGAGTGAGCCGGTGTATCCACACGCGCAGGGATTCATCGCAGCCACCAACGTGAAGCGCGCCGGGAACGTCACCGTGCCCTGCGCCCGCGCGATCATCACGCGCCCGTCTTCCAGCGGCTGACGCATTCCGTCCAGCGTTAGGCGCGGGATCTCCTGCAGCTCGTCCAGAAAGAGCACGCCGTGATGCGCCAGACTCACCTCCCCTGGCCGCGGCGGGCTCCCGCCACCGATCAGCGCCGCCGACGACAACGTATGATGCGGCGCGCGAAACGGCCGCTCGGGACTCGGCGGCACACCAGGTTGGATCAACCCCGCGACCGAGTGAATCGCGATCACCTCCAGCGCTTCTTCTTCCGTTAAAGCAGGAAGAATGGTAGGAAAGCGGCGCGCCAGCATCGTCTTGCCACTCCCCGGTGGCCCGACCATGAGCAGTGCGTGACCGCCCGCCGCGGCGATTTCAGCGGCGCGCTTGGCATCGTCCTGCCCAGCGACATCAGCGAGATCGATGGCGTCGCACGCGGGCCGCTCGTTAGGTGCAGGCGCCGGCACCAGGGGCCATTCCCCGCTCCGCAGCGCTGTCACGAGATCGCGCAGTGTGGCAACGGCGGCTAAACGCGCCGACCTAACGAGCGACGCCTCAGCGAGGTTTGCCGGAGGAAGCACCAGGACGCGGACGCCGGGCGTGCGCGCCACGTGGCGCGCCACCGGGAGCACGCCGCGCACTGGCCGAAGCGTCCCGTCGAGACCCAGTTCCCCCATCGCCAGCACCCCGATGAGAAGCTCTGCATCCAGCTGGCCTGTGGCCGCGAGCAGGCCAAGGGCGATCGGGATGTCGAATGCCGTGCCATCCTTGCGGACGTCGGCCGGCGCCAGGTTGACCGTGATCCGCTTGGGCGGCACGAGGAAGCCTGAGTGCACGAGCGCCGCAGAAACACGTTCGCGCGCCTCTTTCACGGCTCCAGCAGCCAGTCCAACAAGCGTCCACTGAGGAAGCCCTTGTGCGGCATCGACTTCCACGAGGACCCGGAATGCCTCGATCCCGAGAACGGCGGCGGATTGGACGGCGGCAAGCATAGGCTGCCGCGACGATCGCATGACCGCTGGCTTATTGCGTGACCGAATCCTTGCCAGCCGCAAGAAACGACCCCGCACAGGGGCGGAACTTCCGCCCCGCCCTGATAGCGTAACCCCTTGTGTAACAAAGTCGTCCGTGAAGTTAGGCCACCCCAACCCGTGCAGGCCCGCGGAGCGCGATGTCGACTGAACGCGAATCGTTCGCAACAATCGAGCGACCAGCCCATGAACACGAGCCACTACTCGTGGAGTTCGCGACCGCCCTGCAGAAGCACACGTTTTATCCGAAGGGGCATCCGATCGTAACGGCGTCCGCCGAGCGGTTGCACACGCATCTCTCGGAAACACTCGCTAGGCACGGCATCATGTCGATCGGCGTCGCGCGGCAGCAGCTCGTAATCGATGGCGAGCCGACCGGCGACTCACACCCGATGCTGCGTGACCTCGCCACGCTCCTGCACCGGCAGCAGGTCGGCGCCGTGGTGCTCAGTGACGGCGTGCAGCGCGAGGAGCTGTCCGAAGTTCTCTCCACGTTAGGCAGTGATACCGGTAGTCAAGCCGACAGCGACGGGGCCGTCGCGATGCTCTCGCTGGAGGGGCGCTGGCCTAACGTGCAATTCTTCCGTCAGACCTTCGATCGCTTGCAGCTGGGCAGCGATGGCGCGAGCGACGAGGATTTGGAGATTGCCCGGATCAACGACCTCTGGATTGGTCTCGCACGCGCGGCGCTCGCTGGTGATGTGCCGGAAGACAGCGGTCGCATCCTCAATGATCCGGACTTCCTCGGTGGCGTCATCGACGCAAAGCGCGGGGACGGCCAGTACGAGCACGTGATCGCAAATTACTTCCAGCAGCTGGCCTCCGAGCTGGATCATGCCGGCGCACGGCGCCACATACAAGTGCGGGCACGCCTGGCAAACTTGTTAGGCATCCTCCACCCGGAGACGCTCGAGCGCCTCTTGCACATGGGGGGAGACCCGAAAAAGCGCGTCGAATTCGTGCGCCACGCGACCTCCATCATGGCCGCTCCGGCCGTTGTCGATCTGCTGCGCTGCGCGAGCACGGCAGCAGGTCGCGGTATCTCGGATTCGATGTTGCGTCTGTTATCGAAGCTGGCCCGTTATGCACAGCAGAATCAGGGCGGAGAAGGGTTCGACCAGGAGCTGCGTGACCACGTGCGCGAGATCGTCACCAAGTGGACGCTGGCCGACCCCAATCCCGAGGAATACAACGCCGCGCTTACCGCTCTCGCGCGCTCGAGCGGCGCGGGGCCGCTCGATGATGATCGCGGACGCTCGCGGCTGGAACCGGAACGCCTGATCGCGATTGCTCTGCACGTGGGCGAGGGCGGACCCTCGCTGAGCCGCGCCGCCAGGGCGCTCGCCGCGCGCGGCGACTGGACGGAAACGCGCGTCGACGGCGAAGCGGCAGAGCCCTCACGCGCGCGTGACATGCTGTTCGCCGAGCTTGTCACACCGCGGCAGCTCGCGCGCGTTCTGCCTCGGCTGCCAAAGTCACGCGAGGTGGCTGAACGTCTTGTGGTTCGGCTCGGTCCCAGCGCGGTCACTCCGCTTATCGACGCGTTAGGCGACCCTGCCCTCAAGGATCGCGAAGGGTGTAGCGCGCTGCTCTCGCGCCTCGGCGTGGCTGCCGTGCCAGGGATCGCGAGTCGCATCGCCCGGGAGCGTCCAGCGGTGCAAGCGCATCTGCTGGCGGTGCTCGCGGAAGCTGGCATCGTGCCGGCGAACGTCGACGTTTGGGCCCTTGCACGGCACACGATGGGCGACGTGCGCCGCGAGGCCCTGCGGCTCCTGCTCGCCGTCGAAGAACATCGTGAAAAAGCGGTCGCTCTCGCCATGCAGGACAGCGATCCGCGCATTCTCCGCGACGGGTTGCGCGCTGCGCCGCGTCCCATGGCCCCTGCCCTCGCGCATCTCGTTATGCAACGCGTGGACCGCCACGGCGCGGGGATGGCGCTCGAAGAGCGTGCGATGGCGATCCAAGTCTTGGCGACGTGTCGGGTACCGGCCGTACGCGACTGGCTCGCGCGCGCCTTGGTCCGCAAACGCATGTTCGGCGGCCGCAAGTTGGTTGAGAAGTCACCCGACATGCTGACAGCGTTGCGCGCGCTGGCGACCGCCTGGCGCGATGATCGCTCCGTCGCCGACATCCTCTCGTTGGCCGGCAAACACCGCGACGGCGAAGTCCGCGCCAGCGTGCACACCGCCTAACGCGATGAGCGCAGCTCCGGTCCGTTTTCTCACCGCGCTGGCTCAGACCCTTTCGAAGATGGGTCTGTATTCGGTCGGACATCCGTCGCGCGAACGCGCGGTGGACGATTCATTCGCGCAGCTACAGCGGCTCTGCGAAGAGGATTTGACGCCGCGCTTTTCGTTCCTCGCGTCCGACGTCGTATACAACTCGCATACGCTGCGGGAGCTGCGCGAGTGGGAGTGGTCGTCGCGATTCTCGGACGTAGGGATCCAACGTCTGGAGTTCTCCAACAGCGTGACGCGCGAGGACTTCGAGGAATTCCTCGTCCTCGCGTTGGCGCGACTCGGTTTGGGGAATACCCCCGACGCGCTCACAGCAGCGGCACGCATCGAGCGAGCGAGCGGAGTTCGCTTCGGCATGCTCAGCGTGCGGGGAATGGCGGTGGAAAGCGGTCCTGTTGAGCAGGTCTCGATGGTGGACGCGCCCTACTCGCTTTCAGAAGAAATCGAGACCGTGCAGTGGATGCATGACGAAGTCTCGCAAGGGAACGAAGTCGAGGCAGGGGAGGCCGATGCCGTCGTTAGGTCCTTGGCGCTGGCGATGCACGCCAACCAGGGCATCAAGATTCCGCTGCTGCAGCTGACGCAATACGACCAATACACCACGACGCACTCGCTCAACGTCTCGGTACTGGCGATGGCGTTAGGCGAGTGTCTCGGACTCGCGCGCGCGGAAGTGCGCGCCATCGGCGTTTCCGGGCTGCTCCACGATCTCGGCAAGGTGCGCATTCCGCCTGAAATCCTACAGAAGCCCGGCCGTTTGACTGAGCAGGAGTGGGAGGTCATGCGGAAACATCCGGAGGACGGGGCGCGCCTGATCCTGGCGAACGACGCGATCCCGGAGCTGGCGGCTGTCGTCGCCTTCGAACATCACATCATGCTGGACGGCGGGGGGTATCCGCACCGGCGCAAGCCGTGCGACTGTCACACGATCAGCAAGATCGTGCATGTCTGCGATCTGTACGACGCCCTGCGCACGAATCGCCCGTACCGGCCGGCGTGGCCCGCGCAGAAGGTGCTGCAGTACATCGAAGAACGCATCGGGACGGAGCTCGACGCCGAGGCGGCGCGGGCGTTCATCATCCTCATGCGCGAGAGCGAGGCGGTCGAAGTTCCATTCGAGGCCGCGGCGCCTCTGTTTCGTTAGGCGTTTCGCGCCAGACCCCGCACGATTGCGGGACACGTTAAGAAGAACGGCGTTAAATGGTCCGTTGCGCGTGAGCGTTAAACAGTCAACGGCGTTAAAGGGTCCGCAGTGTACTGTTTGACGCGGTTGACACTTTGACGCCCCGCGCGTACGGGCCCATGGACCCGTTCCCACCCCAATCGGTGGGGGGGAACTCAGAATGTTGCAGTATCGGCGAGAAGCGACCCTACCAATCTGCGAGAATCCGCGCTCCCTGCTTTTGATCTTAGGGAACGTGACGTTTTTCCAGAACCGAACGACGCGCCACGGGGCCAAGTTCCGTGTCGCTTAACGTGTCCCGCCCTGGCCGCTACAGTGATCGGCTTGTCGGCGCCGCGGGCAGCTCCTCGCGCGGAGACGGCTCCTCCGGCGTGAAGTCCTCACCCGGGTTGATGAAGCGATCCCGCTCCAGGCCGTACTGCCGGTCGTACAGCTGCCGGTAACGCCCGCCAAACGCGAGCAGCTCGCGGTGCGTGCCGCGCTCCACGATCTCCCCTTCCTCCAGCACGAGAATCTGGTCCGCGCTCTCGATCGTCGAGAGACGGTGCGCGATGACGAACGTTGTGCGACCACGGCGCAACGAGCGCAGTCCGTCGCGGATCATCGCTTCGCTCTCGCTGTCCAAGCTCGACGTCGCCTCGTCCAGGATCAGGATGCGCGGATCGGCGAGGATCGCGCGTGCGATCGCAACGCGCTGCCGCTGGCCGCCTGAAAGCTTTACGCCACGTTCGCCGACCAGCGTGTCGTAGCTCTTTTCGAACTTCTCGATGAACTCATCCGCGTGCGCGATGCGCGCAACGTGACGAATCTCCTCATCGGCCGCGCTGGGGCGTGAGTACGCGATGTTTTCGCGAATCGTCCCGTCAAACAGGAAGTTGTCCTGTAGCACAACGCCTAACTGCCGCCGGTAGTCGCTCAACCGCAGCGCCGTTAGGTCACGGCCATCGATGCAGATCTGGCCGCTCGCGGGTCGGTTGAACGCCATTACCAGACCGATCAGCGTGCTCTTCCCCCCTCCGCTGGAGCCCACCAAAGCCGTCGTCGTGCCTGGACGAGCGTGGAATGACACCTTGCGCAAGACGTCGATCCCTGGCGTGTACGCGAACGTGACATCGTCGAAGACGACGTCGCCTTCGAGCTCCGCCAGCGCGTGACGGTCTGCCTCATCATGCGTCTCCGGCAGCGTATCACGAATCTCGCGGATGCGATCGAGCCCTGCGAATGCTTCGGTGATCTGCGTGCCTATCGAAGCGATCTGGACGAGCGGAGCCGCGACAAGGCCAATAAAGAACACGTACATGATCAGATCGCCTAACGTCATCGTTCCCTGCAGAACGGCGCGGCCGCCGAAGACGGTGAGCAGTACGCCGATGACACCAGCGATAACCGTTGTTGCCGCACCGACGAGCGACGTCGCTGTGATCGTCTTGGCGATGTTCTTGAACAAGCGCTCGACACCTTCCGTGAAGATCTTCTTTTCGCGCTCCTCGGACGTGTAGACCTTCACAATGCGGATGCCGCCGATCGTCTCGGCGAGGCGCCCCGATACCTCCGCCTGAATAACCGAGCGCTCGCGAAATACCGGACGCAGTCGCTTGAAAGCATATGCCATCATGCCGCCGAAGCCTAACAAGACGAAAATCGTGACCGTCGTGAGCCGCCAGTTGAGATAGAACAACACTGCCAGCGCGATCGCGGCGGTGAGGAGCCCACCAGTCAGCTGAATCAGCCCCGTCCCGACAAGGTTGCGAACGCCCTCGGCGTCGGACATGATGCGGTTGATGAGCGCTCCGGTCTTTGTGCCGTCGAAGTAGCCCACCGGCAGTTGCAGCACGTGCGACTGGACGCTGCGTCGCATATCCGTGATGGCTCGCTGCGCCGCGATGCTCACCACCTGCGAAAGCGCGTACGCAGTCACCGCTTGGATGAGCGTCGCCGTCGCGACAGCGAGAGCAAGAGGCAACAGCAGCTCGCTGCGTCCTTTTCCTATGACATCGTCCACCAAGTATTTGGTGCTCCCGGGAAGGACGATGCCGCTCAGTCGGTTGACCAGCATGATGGCCAGGCCGATCGCGAGCGACCGACGATGGGCCCAAATCAACTCGCGCGATTCTGCCCAGGCGCGCGAGACGTTGATCTTCTTTTTATCAGGCTTTTCCGGCGTGGCCATGCAGGCGGCGTTTAGGAGGCTTCAACTTAAGGGGCGGGGCGATCCCGAGCCGTCTTCGGTCAGGCCGTTGCTCACGGCACGGCGACCGTACAGCTTCCAACCCCAGTGGACATGATACGCGACGTGCCCCCGACGACCGCAGACACAGCCGGCGATCTAACCTCTCTTCCCCCCGCGGTGCGCGCCACCGCTAGCGCAGACAGGGCCGCTGACTTGGAGCGATTGCAGCGCGCGACCAAGCGCGCAAATGCGCTGCAGCACGTCACGGAAGCGCTCGCGCGCCCCATCGAATATGTAGAAGTCGTCGAGGCGATCGTGCGCGCAAGCAGCGAGGCGCTCGATGCGCGCGCCGGCGCTGTCTTCGAGCTCGCTCCTGACCACGGCTCGTTTCGACTCGCATGCGCCATCAACTACTCGCCAGAGGTCATCGCACAACTCGATCGACTGCCAGCCGATGAGCGGTCGCTGAGTGCTGCTGGACTGAGATCCGGCGACCCGATTGTCTTTGAGACTCAGGCCGTCTTCGAGCGCTCGCTCCCCAAGCTGGCGGCGCTCACGCGCCTCCGCGAAGCGCGCATCCTGCTCCCTTTGCGCGCCACGCACGAGCTGATCGGCGTACTCGCAGTCTCGCTCGGCGTCGAACGCAGCGTGCCACCTAACGAGCGCGCGTTCGCCCGCGCCATAGCGCGCCAGTGCTCACTGGCGTTGGAGCGTGCGCGCTTGTATCAGCGCGAGCGACTGGCGCGCAGCGAAGCGGAGACAGCGCGCGAGCACCTCGAAGAAGCGCTCGACGCGATGAGCGACCAGCACCTCGTCTGCGATGCGGCAGGGCGCTACGTGCGCTTTAACCGCGCGGCGCGCGATTTTCTCCGGCGCAACGGTTACGACCCCGACGAGCTCATCGGCAAGGTGATGTGGGATGAGTTCCCGCTGCTGGTCGGCGGCCCGATGTATCAGGCGGTGCAGCGCGCGCTCAAGGACGGGATATCGGCATCGTTCGACGCCAGGAGTCGCTACGCAAATTCCTGGTACGAAGGTCACGCATACCCCGTCCGCGAAGGCGTCGCAGTGTACGCGCGAGACGTCACAGAACGGCGGCAAACTGACGCGATGAATCAGTTCCTCGCCGACGCGAGTGCCGCGCTCGCACAGTCGTTGGAACCCGACCTCGCGATCGCAGAAATCAGTCGCGGGCTCGTGCCGACGTTTGCGGACCTTTCGGCTGTGTTTGTCCGCGGCGACGACGGGCGCATCCGTCCGGTCGCATTCGCGGGGGATTCTGTGGTCGTTCAGCGACTTTGGGAAAAGGAGCGGCGACGCCCCATCGCGACGATTCCGTCGCACCCTGTGCATCGCGTCTTGAGCCAGGGGACGTCCGTTCTCGTCGAGGACGTGTCGGCGGAGGCGATCCGGCGCATCGTGCCGGAAGAGCCGCGCATAGTGTTTCTCGCAGAAGAGCTGCACATCACCAGTATGCTGTTCGTTCCGCTCGTCGCCCGCGGGCGCACGTTAGGTGTTTTGGCCGCGGCGACGCGGGACGAGCGCCGGCGCTTCACCACACGCGACCGCGATCTGGCCGAAGAGATCGCGCGACGCTCGGCGATTCATCTCGACAATGCGCGTTTGTTTGCCGCTGCCGAACGCGCACGCGCGGACGCCGAGCGTGCCAGCCAGGCGAAGAGCGAGTTTCTCGCCGTGATGAGCCACGAGCTGCGCACGCCGCTCAACGCCATTGCCGGCTACACGGAGCTGCTCGAGCTTGGTGTTCGCGGCGCCGTCAATGACCAACAAGTCGAGGACCTGCGCCGCATCCGTCAGAGTCAACGGCACTTGTTAGGCTTGATCAATGAGCTGCTCAACTTCGCGCGGCTGGACGCCGGAGGCGTGCACTTCAACTTCGGCGATATTGCAGTGGGTGATTGCATCGCGGCGACGCTGGCGCTCATGGAGCCGCAAGTTCGCGTTCACGGATTGGCATGTGCGGCCGATGCGATCGATTCTGCGCTGCTCGTGCACGCCGATGCCGAGAAGCTCCGCCAAATCCTGCTGAACCTCTTCAGCAACGCGGTCAAATACACGCCACGCGGCGGACGCATTGCGGTCCAGGTCGATCTGGATGATGAGCGTGTGCGTATCCTGGTGATCGACACTGGGGCCGGGATTCCGTCCGACAAGCTCGAGACGATCTTCGAGCCGTTTGTGCAGGTGAATCGTACGCTGAGCACGACGAACGATGGTGTCGGCCTCGGACTCGCGATCAGCCGGGATCTGGCGCGCGCCATGGGCGGCGATCTCACCGTAGAAAGCCGTGTCGGCGCGGGGTCGACGTTTACGGTGCACCTCAAGCGCGCAGCAGCGAGCGGTAACTGTGTGGTAGCTCGTTAGGCGCATCTCACGCGCCGAAATGCTCGTCCCCAAACTCGTCACAACACTCAAGACCTACGACCGGCAGCAGTTCGCTGCTGACCTCGTGGCGGGCACGATTGTCGGCATCGTCGCCCTTCCGCTCGCCATCGCCTTCGCCATCGCGAGTGGCGTGTCTCCCGAGCGCGGCCTCATTACCGCGATCGTTGCCGGCTTCCTGATGCTGAACTGACGCTCGACGACGCCTTGGACCTCGCTCGACGCTATCTCACGAACCGATCGCCGACGCCGCTCCCGCTTCCGAAGGTGGAACGTCCGGGGCGTTAGGTCCCAGGAGGAAGGGCGCGGCGGATCTCACGCGCGCCGGAAGCGACGCCTAGTCCGACGCTCGCTCCGAACGCGATCGCGGTGCCGAGTCCGACAAACGGCAACATCGGGACAATCACTGCGCCAAGCGCGGCCGCGCCGACACCGGCCAGCACGGGCGCGACGGGGTTGTTGACGGCATCGACATATCGCAGGCGCGCACGCGTGAAGTTGCGTGCTGCGGCAAAGCCAAAAATCGCGGCCGCTGTTGCGGCGACAATGCTGATCATGAAGCCCATATGAAATCCAGTGGTGCGGGAATGGGGAATGGGGAATCGTACGCTTGTAGCATGCGTCCAGTTTCGACCGCGCGCTACGTTGACACGTCGTAGCGCCGTCGGAGATTCCGCGGAACCTCTCTCAGCTAGCCACATGCGAGCAGCATATATCGCCCGTTTCGGTGATCCGTCCGGTCTTGAGGTGCGCGCCGTGCAGGAGCCGACGCTCGCACCACGGCACGTGTTGGTGCGGGTGCGCGCGGCCGCGCTCAACCGCGCTGATCTCCTGCAGCTGAAGGGGAAGTACCCTCCTCCGGCCGACGTCGCCAAGGAGATTCCAGGACTCGAGTTCGCGGGGTCAATCGTTAGGTCCGGCGCGGGCGCCTCGCGCTGGCGCGAAGGAGACCGAGTCTTCGCCATCGCGGGCGGTGCGGCGCAAGCCGAGTTGGTGAGCGCGCATGAGGATATGCTTGCGGCAGTGCCTGATCGCCTGAGCGACGTCGAAGCCGGCGCTGTGCCGGAAGCGTTCGTGACCGCGTACGATGCGCTCATTACACAGGCGGAGGTGAAAGCAGGAGAGCGCGTGCTGATTCACGCGGTGGCGAGCGGCGTAGGGCTCGCGGCGGTGCAGGTCTGCCGAGCGTGGGGCGCCATTCCATATGGCACGTCGCGCACCGAGCGTAAGCTCGCCATCGCGCGCGACGTTGGGCTGGAAGGGGGAGTCGCGTTACGCGACGATCCGCGCGAGATGCTGTCGCGCTGTGCGGCGTGGACCGGCGGCGTCGGGTTCGACGTCGTGCTGGATCTCGCCGGCGGGGACTATGTCCCAGCGAGTCTCGAAGCGCTGGCTCTGCGCGGGCGGCACATGCTCGTCGGGACGATGGCGGGATCTACGGCGACCCTCGACTTGCGTCGCGTGCTGAGCAAGCGCCTAACGATGCGCGGCACCGTGTTGCGCAGCCGAGGACTGCAGGAAAAGATCGCGGTCATGCGCGCCTTTGCGGAGGATGTGGTGCCGAAGCTGGAGAGCGGAGCGCTGAACCCTATAATCGACTCTGCCTACCCGCTCGAGCGAGTGGCCGAAGCCTACACCAGGCTAGAGTCAAACGAGACGATCGGAAAGGTTGTTCTGACTATGTAGCGTTGTCGCGAGCTCCCCGGTGCGTAACAGCGGTATAAGTAAAAAAACAGCAACTGCGTTAAACGGTCCGTATGGCGCGGGCGTGAAACAGTCAACGGCGTAAAGCGGTAACTGTTTGACGTCGTTGACTCGTTTAACGCTCACGCGGTAGGGACCGTTTAACGCTTTGATGTTTTAACCTATGCCGCTGTTGCAGCTGGCTTGACCGCGTGACAGGCTCCGCAACAATCGCCAGATATCGCCCGTTAGGCGACACCGCGAGCCGCGTGATTTTTCCAGCGACCGTCGAATCCACACCGCCGATCGCTCGCCAGATCGCATAGTTCGGCTGTTCCCGGTTTGGCTGCCAAGCGAGAATCGTCGACTTTCCGTCGCTCGTCAGCAGCTCGCCGCGCGGAGTCCATGCGTAGTCTTCCACCGCCGGCGGCAGTGGCGCGAGCGGTAGGATCGCGCGCGATACCGGATCCAACGAGCGGATCCACCACAGCGTCGAATCCGTTTTGTCCACGAACGAAATGCGTTGACTCGCCGGCACGCGGTGCAGCGAGCGGCCGATCGCGCGAGCCACCGTATCGGCACGTCCCGCATCCACGTTGCCGATCTGCAACGACGCCGGGCGGCCGAGGACGAACAGCGCCACGACGGAGTCGTTGGCCCACGCGTAGTAACCGACCGGCTTCGTCTGGTCCCACACCACGCATGGTCGCCCGCCGCCTAACGGGAAGAGCCAGAGGCGCTGCGTCGAATCGCGCTCGACGCGTACGACGCTCACATTGCGGCCGTCAGGCGTCACCACGGCCGAATATTCGCTTTCCGGCGTGCGTGTGAGGCGGCGTTCGCGCGACGTTGTTATGTCGACCTGCCAGATGTCGGACTGGCCGTCGCCGCGATTGGAAGTGAAGTAGAGCGTGCGGCTGTCGGGAGCGAAGGCCGGCTGGTTGTCGTAACCCACGCGGCGCGTAAGGTTGCGTACGCTCCCAAGCGTTAGGCGACCTTCGACGCGGACGAGCCGCGCGAGATAAATATCCGTGCTCGGCGGCGCCTGGGCAGTTAGCTGTGCCGATGCCACAGCAAGCAGTGACGGCAGGAAGGCGCGTCCGTTCATGCGCTCATGCTGTGCGTCGGAGCCACCGCTGGCAAGGCCATAGTCGTTAGCTCTTTAAGGTCTTAGACCTCCCCCACCCACGCGCCCTAAGAGCTAAGAACTATGGACTAGATACTAACGCGGCATCCCTCCGCTCAAGGCGAGGATGATGCGCTCCGCCTGGCGCTCGTTAGGAGAAACAACGATTGCCGCCAGGTTGTTCGACGTCACCAGCACCGCCGCATCCCGCCAGGAATACGTGCCGTTGCGCGGCGCCACTGCGATCGAGTCGAGCTTTTCGGTGTCCCGCCGTCGCTCGCTCTCGTCGCGATATAGAAACACGTGGACGTTGGCGCGACTCGTCGTGTACAAAATCCCCCTCACGCTCATGAAAGGAAGTTGGACAGGATTCGGCTCTTGTTTCACCACGAGCCCCGCATCTTCCAGCCGCTCTAGCACGCTGCACGGCCGCCAGGCGCCCGACTCTGGGCAAGATGAATCCGCGCCTCCCCCGGGCGGCGAAACCGGCGGAGCCGCAGTCACACTCGGGATTGTCGTGTCAGTGGACGGTTGTTGCTCTTTGGCGCACGCCGCGAACAGCAGCAGCGCAACCCAGGCGCAGCGCAGCGGCGTCGCGTTAGGAAACCAAGTCCGATTCCACATTCGCCTGCAGGACAAAGCGTGGGATAACCGCGTCGAACGCCGTTCCGTCGTCGCGAATGAAGTGATACGTCCCTTCCATGTACCCGGCTGGACTCTTGAGGCGGCACCAGCTGCTGTACTCGTGAACCGCACCTGACGCGACGCGCGGCTGCTCACCGACAACCCCTTCGCCTTCGACCTCTGTGTCTTCGCCGATAGAGTCGTGGATGTACCAGTGGCGTGTGAGAAGCTGCGCGGCTTCCTGCCCCACATTTTCGATGCGCACACAGTACGCGAATACGTAGCGATGCTCTCGCGGATCTGACTGCGTTGGCAGGAACACCGGCCGCACGGTAATGCGGATGCCTGCCGTTTCCCGATAGTAGAACGCGCGTGCGGTCACGCCGCGCAACGTAGCGCGCGCAACGACAGGGAGCTACCACCGCGGGCGTCGGCCATCAATATATCAGCCCCGCGTATCACCACGCATGAGGACACAACTGAACACAACTGCGGATGAGATCGATTACCGGCTAATCGGCGATGACTTGCAAGACGTCATCGTTACGTTGGATGCGGGCGAGGCGGTTGTCGCCAATAGCCGGCGCGATGATGTACATGCAAGACAGCATCGAGCTGGCAACCA
>JBQTIF010000078.1:0-16508 GCA_052388395.1 Gemmatimonadaceae bacterium
ACGGCTTCTTCGGCTTGCACCCGGCGCTGGCACCGCTGGAGCGGTTTTATCGCGATGGCATTTTGGCGCCGATTCATGCTGTGGGGAGTCCAAGCGCAACGCGCTCGCACTTCGATGCGCAGGACTATATGGAGAGCGGGACGCCGGACGTGAAGTCGACGGCCGACGGCTGGCTCAATCGCTATCTCGCCACCAAGGGAACGTGTGAGGCGTGCGCGTCTGGACCTGACGGTCACAGCGCCGCCTCGCCGTTCCGGGCGATGGCCATGACGTCGCAGATGCCGCGCATCCTGGAGGGCCCAGCGGCAACCGTCGCGATGGCCTCGTTAGGCGAGTTCACGGTGCGTGCCGACGGCGACGCCGCCACCAGGCTCGAGGCGCTGTATCGCACCGGCGAAGCAGACCTCGTGCATGGCGCCGGACGCGACATGTTCGAAGCCGTCAAACTGCTCAAGAACGCCAACCCGCAACGCTATCAGCCGGAGCACGGCGCTGAGTACCCGCGCTCGCAGTTCGGCCAGCGGCTGCGTGAGATCGCTCAACTCATCAAGTCCGATGTTGGTCTGGAGATCGCCTTCGCCGACGTTGGCGGATGGGATACGCACGTCAACCAAGGTAGCGCGACTGGCCAGCTAGCCACACGGCTGCGCGATTTTGCGCAGTCGATCGCCGCGCTCGTGACCGACCTGGGGCCACGCATGAGCGAAGTCGTGATCATGAGCATGACTGAATTCGGCCGCATGGCGCGACAGAACGGCAATGGCGGCACGGACCACGGTCACGCCGGCGCGATGTTTGTGTTAGGCGGCGGTGTGAAGGGCGGTAAGGTGCACGGCAAGTGGCCCGGTCTCGAACGCGAACAACTATTTGAGGGCCGCGACCTCGCGCTCACATCGGATTTCCGCAGCGTCTTCGCGGAGGTCGTGGCCAAGCACCTTGGGGGCGATCAGCTCGACAGGATCTTCCCCGCTTTCGCCGCGCACCGCCTCGACTGGTTAGGCCTTTTGTAGCGCAAGGCGCTATCGGATATCACGCCACAAGCGCTCGAGGCGCCGAGGTATGCGCTCGGCGCGACGACGTATCTCTGGTAGACGATCGCGGATAGCGTCGCGCAGCGCCTCCGGTATATCGCGGCCCAGCTCGATGATCCAATCGTCGACGTGTGAGTCCGGCGGCTCGTTATGCTCGCGGCAGCGCTCGACGGGTTGCGTCCCCGGCTTGAACCACTCTGTCTCGCGCGTCGGACACCACTCGCCAGCGAGCTGACCCGTCTCCGGGTCGATCTCGCGCGACATGAGCCCGGTGGGAGCAGCCCAAGCGTTGCGTGGGGCGCGTTCGCGCCAACCGTCGCGATAGAACTCGGCCCACGCTGGCGCGGCGTAGCGCCCACCGTTGGCCCCTTCGCCTAACGACTTGGGTACATCGTAGCCAAACCAGACGCCAGCCACCAGCGTCGGCGTGTATCCCACGAACCAGACATCCGTGCCGTCGTTCGTCGTCCCCGTCTTCCCCGCAACGGGCCCTGTCACACCGTACGCGCGCACGGCGCGCCCCGTCCCATCGTCGACGACGGCGCGAAGCATCGATGTCAGCTGAAACGCATCGCGCGGATCCATGACAGCGGTGAGCACGCTCTGGGAGCGCCACACCTCACTCTTGTCGCGACGCTCGATTCGGCGGATCAAACGCGGCGCCACGCGCGAGCCGCCGTTGGCGAACGGCGCGTAGGCGGTGACAAGCTCCAGCGGCGTGACGTCAACGGCGCCTAACGCGATGGCCGGGAGCGCGCGCATCGGCGATCGGATCCCGTTGCGCGACGCAACCTGGACCACGCGCGACTCACCAACGCGCCGGCTCACGCGCACCGTCGCGGCATTGGCCGAGTGCGCCAGCGCCGAGCGCAGCGTGACGCGCCCGAAGTACTCGTCACCATAGTTCGCTGGACTCCATTCGCGATCACCGTCGAACAGCGTGATCGGCTCATCGTCCACGAACGACGCAGGCGTCATACCGGTTTCCAGTGCCGCCGCGTACACAAACGGTTTGAAGGCGGAGCCGGGCTGCCGCCGCGCGAGCAGCGCGCGGTTGAAGCCACCGCGGGCGTAGCGCCGTCCACCGACGAGCGCCCGAATGTCACCGCTGCGCGGATCGATGGCGACGAGCGCGCCCTGCACCGCTTCCTGTGCCCCTTCGACCCACCACGCCGCCTGGTTCTGGATGCGCTCCGCCTGACGCCTAACGACACGCTCAGCCGCTCGCTGAGCGGTCGGATCGATCGTCGTGTAGACGTTGAGATTGGAGCCCTGCTCGCCGATCGCGCGCAGAATCGAGTCGACGCTGGCACGCACGGCATCGAGCGCGTACGACTCGTTAGGCGCCGGCGGCGACCACGCCTTGTCGGCGAGGTCGATCGCTTCCTCCTTGGCGAGCCGTAGATCGACCGGGTCGCCCTTCCCCTGCCGTTCCATTAGGGTCAGGACCAGGTTGCGACGCGCGAGAGCGCGGCTGTAGTCACGCCGCGGCGTATACGCCGACGGGCCCTTGGGGAGCGCCGCGAGAAGCGCCCCTTCGGCGAGCGTCAGATTGCGAACTCTTTTGCCGAACAGGTCGCGACTCGCTGCTTCGACGCCAAACGTACCGTTGCCGAGGTAGATCGCGTTGAGGTAGAGCTCGAGGATCTCATCCTTGGTTAGGTGTCGCTCCAGCAGGCGCGCGAGACGCAGCTCGAGGAGTTTGCGTCCGAGCGTTCGCTCGCCGCGGTAGCGGCTGCTGATGAACGTATTGCGCGCCACCTGCATCGTGATCGTGCTGAAACCTTCGCGCACGCCTAACGAAGTCGCGTTACGAACGACGGCTCGCGCCACACCACGCCAATCCAGGCCGCTGTGTTCGTAAAAGCGACGATCTTCCGTTGCGATGAACGCTGCGCGGACGTGACGCGGCACATTTCGCAGGCTCACGTTCACGCGCTTCACGTTCGTGATGCGACCGAGGAGCTTGCCGTTGCGGTCCAGAATCCGCCCCCCTTCGCTCGGCTCGTACCCGGTGATCTCGGCAGCTGATGGACAGCCACGCCATCCGCACGTCACTAGCCATGCGTTCAGGGTGAGCATTCCAAGTGTGAGCAGCGAAAGTGATGCCACTGTCAGGGCGCGCCGGCGGGTCCACACACCGGGAGCGTTCCAAACATCGCGAAGACGCGCCAGGCGGCGCCCTATCGCTGCACGACCGTACATGTCGCACGCCCGCGAGGAGATGGCGATTAGATACGCCAGAAGCGCGCCTTGGTTTCCCTTCTCGTCAGATCTCGTGTAACACGAACGCTGGTCCAACCGCGCCACTCTCCACGGACAGTCATAGTTGATAGTGGATAGTTGATAGGGACTGGCATAGGCAAAACCGTGTCCGGCTCGCGCAGCCTATCAACTATCCACTATTAACTATCAACTAGCTTAGAACCGCCAGGCGCGACGCGTCGCCAAAGCTTTTTCGACCGCGACACGCTCCGCGTCACGCTGCACGCGTGAACGCAGCGTTTCGTACGCCGCGATGGCAATGTCGACCATTTCGTAGTCGCGCTCAGCACCGGCAACTGACGCGGCGTTGTCGGCGACATTGGCGAGAGCCAGATCGTCCTGCGGAAAACGCGTGGCGACTTGGCGCCAACGTCCCACGCGGTCGCGCGGGTTTTCTTCAGCCAGCGCCCACAGATGCCACGCAGCGCGGTCGCTGGGATCCACGGCGATTGCGCGACTAGCCAACTCGCCGACCGGTTGTGGACCCGCTCCGAGTAACCAGTAGCCGTTTGCCAGCCTGACGAGTGCGCGTGAGTTGTTAGGCTCCGCCTGCACTACATCTTCCAGTAACAGCACCGCCACATCGGGGCGTTCACGGAAGTGCTCCGCCGCGGCGTACAGCTCGTCGATTGGCGCGTTGCGGGTCACGTCGCGTAGCGCTTCCGAAAGCGTGGTGCGGTTGCCGTCGCGTTGCGGCGGGAATCGCTGCGTCACCGCCTCAATCGCCGCGAGGAAATCTGGGCTGGCCTTCACGGCGCGTAGTTTAGCTCCAGGGAAGATCGATCCCGAATCGTGGACCTAAAAGACAAGAACTCAGTACTACGACGCACTTGTTGCGTCACGCCAGTTACGCCGTCCAAGTGACAGATACGAGGGCGTTAGAGCGTCAGTAACGCTTGCGCGATAGGGGACGGCATGTAATACTCGTACCCATCCGCTGGCGACGATCCTGTCGCCCCCGGGCTCGCAGTACACTCTCGGACGGCAGCAATCTTGCTCTGGAAAGTGTCTGCGGGCGGTTCGCCGAGCGTGAACGGGTAACGCGGCGTCATAGTACGACACCGCCCCACGCGGCAGACTCCGGTTTAAGCCGCGTTCGATCGTTCGATTCAGCCTGAGGAATAGAGGCGTCTCCTGTGTGCCGTGGCACACGCCGCCTCTGTGCGTGGACACCTTAATAATAGCCTAACGACTGTTGCGCCGTTAGGGCCGCGTCTCGCGGCCCGTGCGCCCGAGTGTTGTCTCTCATCATGTTCTCAAAATCATGACAGAACGCCGACGTCCTTATCGTCGCGGTCGACGCGGTCAATCGCGTCCCGCGCCTGAACGCCCCTTTTCGGAAAACAATCCGTATCGCGATGGCGAGACGATCACCGATGCAGGCGCGCAGAGCGACACACCAGCTAGCAGTAGCGCCGACGATCAACCCAGCGCGCCACGCACGTACTCCGAAGCGTCTCACGAAGCCCCCCCCCCCCACCCCCCAGCGCGTGAGAGTGACAGCGGGAGTAGTGCAGCAAGCGAAGCGCCGGTAGATGCGCCGAGAGAACGCGACGAGAGCGCCACTGGCGCAGAGCAAGAGCGAATACCGCGTGATTCCGAAGCCGCCGCACCGAATCAGGGAGGCCAGTACCAAGGTCAGCGTCAGGACTATCCGCGGCGCGACGGAGGGGGCGGTGAAAGAGGCGGCGGGGGTGGAGGTGGGGGGGGGGGCGACTTCTATCATCGAAATGGACGGCGGCATCGCCGCCACCGCGGGCGCGGGCGCCGAGAGTTTCAGCAGCAAGCGCCACCGCAGCCGGTCATCGCGGACAGCGAGACGGAGGGGTGGTACGAGCCATCGCGCGACGGCGGATTCATCCGCCGAGCCCCTGATAGCTACCTTGCCGAGCCGGGGGATGCCTGGCTCTCACCGGCGCTCGTTAGGCAGTACGGCTTGCGTCACGGCGACACTGTAAAAGCATCCAGCGGACACGATCACCGCCACCGTGTCGTCGCGGTCGAAGTCCAAACAATCAACGGACTCAACCCGTCGCTCATGGAGCGACGTCCGGACTTCCAGTCACTCACTGCCACCTATCCTGAGAAGCGCATAACGCTAGAGACGGGACGTCCGGCTAAGGGCGGCCCCGAGCTCACGCGCCGCTGCATCGATATCATGTCGCCGATCGGCTTCGGCCAGCGCGCGCTGATTGTCGCGCCGGCACGCGCCGGAAAGACGATGCTGCTGCATGCGATTACCGAGGGGATCGCGCTCAATTACCCGGAGGCCGTTCTCCTCATCCTGCTCGTCGACGAGCGCCCCGAAGAAGTGAGCGAGGCAATCTCGTGGGGCGTCGGCGAGGTCATCGCGTCGTCGTTCGATCAGCCAGCCGCGCGGCACGTGGAAGTAACCGAGATGACGATGGAGCACGCACGCCGGCTCGTCGAGTTAGGCAGGGACGTCATCATCGTACTCGATTCGCTCACCCGCATGGCTCGCGCGCATAACACCGCTGAGCGTGGCACCGGGCGCACTCTTTCCGGCGGCCTTGATGCCACCGCGATGGCGAAGCCCAAGGCGTTCTTCGGCTCGGCGCGATCCGTGCACCCGAAGGACGGCGGCGGAAGCCTAACGATCATTTCGACAGCGCTCGTCGAGACGGGCTCGCGCATGGACGACGTGATCTTCGAGGAGTTCAAGGGCACTGGTAACTGCGAAATCAAGCTCGACCGCTCGCTCGCCGAGAAGCGCATCTTCCCCGCCTTCGATATCGCGGCCAGCGGGACGCGGCGAGAAGAGAAGCTGTACCGTCCCGATCAAATCGAGAAGATCTATACGCTCCGCCGCGGACTACAGCAGATGCCGCCGCAATCCGCCATGGAATGGATGATCAAACGCATTGCCAACACGCCGAACAACGATTCGCTCCTCGACGGACTGTAGACGACGTCTAGCGATTGAGCGCAGCGGGGAGCAGATCGAGCACGCTGTCAGATGACGCCGGCGCGAACTTGCGCCAAACAACGTCCGGCAGATTACGCAGCTCGACAACAGGCAGACCGGCGTAATCGTGCAGCGTTAGGCGTAGTGAGAGCGGTGCGCCATTCTCCAGGTACCCGATCTCCACGTTGAGGCTGCCGTTCTTTGGCGACACCCGGACCTTCTCGATCACGAGCCTAACAAGGTCGCCGTCTTCCGGTCCTCGCTTCATGAACAGCTCGCCGGCGCGAAACTCGAAGCCTCGCTCGGCATACCTCGGTGATGCAGCGTACCAGCGACCGATGAGTTGCGGTGGAAGAGGATCATTCGAGTCCGGAATCAGCGCCGCCACGAGGAGGCCCAGCACGATGACCGTTGTTGTGCTCATTGAAATCCAAACGGTTCGGCTGCGCGGTTTCTGTGGAGGCTCCGCGATTGCGACGACGGGCTGCTGCGGCGTGGGCGGCGTCTTCTGAGGCAGCTTCATCACACGGCCGACACCATGCATGAACTCGTTCAGGTCGATTGCCTGTCGCAGATCGCCGTCGTTCACCGCACCATAATCGGCTTTCTTCTTCCTCAGTCGTGGCATCCTCATACGGCAGTCAGCTCCGTGGGGCGCGTGGCCAGGCGACGTTCCTGATCTTGCTCGCGTCGTTCAGCGTACCAGCGTCGCAAGCTTGGCTCGATTGTGACGAATGCCGTCGCCATGACGGGATCGAAGTGCGTCCCCGCGCTTTCCTGTATGCGGGCCGCGGCGCGTTCTGGCTGCCATCCTTCACGATAGGGGCGGTCGGATACGAGCGCGTCGTACACGTCAACTACCGCGACGAGTCGCGCAAGCGACGGAATGGCGTGCCCGCGCAGGCGGTGCGGATAGCCGCTGCCGTCGAAGCGTTCGTGATGGTAGAGCACGATCGGAATGATCGGGGCATACGCCTCGATCGGAGCGAGGATGCGCGCGCCGACTTCGGGGTGTGATTGTACAATCGTCATCTCTTCCGGCGTTAGGGCAGCCGGCTTGTCCAGGATCCCCCCGGGAATGGCGATCTTGCCGATATCGTGCAGGAGTCCGCCGCGATGCAGCAGGTCCAGCTCATCGCTCGTTAGGCGCATGTGTTCGCCGAGCTTGAGTGCGGCGTGGGTGACACTCTCGGAGTGCCCCGCCGTCCACGGCGACTTCGCGTCGACGGTGCGCGCGAGGGCTGTGAGCGTTCCGTAGTTGAACTGCTCAAGCCGGCCCACCAGACGCGTGCGATTGAGCGCCAGGGCAACGTCGCTCGCGAGCGAGCGGAGGTTATCTAGAACCGTGCTCGTCGCCAGCATCCCATCCGGAACGAGGACGGTCAGGATGCCGACGAGCTCCTCGTCAGCGCGCAGCGGAATCGCGACCGCCGGACCGGACCAACCGGATTGCCCCGTTGGTGCTCGCATGTGGGACTGCGAGTCGCGACCACCGAAGCGTCCCGCAACCAGATCCCCACGCAACAGCGGCGTTAGGCTCCCCATGCCAAGCTCCAGTTCATCCTCTACCCAGTCGCTGGAGCGTGTCATGGACGAGCGACGCAACCAGCGCGCGTGCTCGAGCCGGACGGAGAGGCTCAGCCCGTACTCCGATGGGAGCAACGTGCGTACATGCATCGCGAGGCGCGGCAGAAGATCGGGGACGCTCGAAGCTCGCAATGCCTCGTCGTTGATCGCCGCCGAGGACGAAAGCAGGGCGACATGCGACGCGAGCCGGCCGGACATCTCGTTGAACGAACGCGCCAGCATGCCGAACTCGTCGTTCAGTTGCACCTCCACGCGCATACCGATGTTGTGCGCGCCTACCCGTTGCGTCGCTTGCGTGAGTTCTTCCAGTGGCCGCAGACTGCGCCGGAGCTGCACATGACTGATAAGGAACACAAATACAAGCGAAGCGAGCACGAGGACAATCAGCGAGCGTTGAAAGGCCGTGCTGCCGCCTAACGCGACCTGTGGTTCACCGAACGCCAGCACCTCGAGTCGCGTACCGGGCTCGCTGACTGGCGCGAACCCACTCCATGTGGCAGCCGCGTAGCCCGTTCCAGCGACGTCCACAGAGTTGGCGCCGAGCACATTCACCCGGGACCATAATTCGCGCGGTATCGAGCACCACAGCGCGGCGCCGTCCAGCAGCGCGCACGACTCAATGCCGCTGTCGCGCCACGCCTGCACGTCGCCGTGACCGAAAAAGCCGAGCGGATCGACAAGCGCCACCACACGAAGGTCGTGTTGATCGGCCGCATGTCCGCTGGTAACGGCGAGTACCAGTTCGCCTTCCGTCTGCACACGGAACAGCAGTTTCGTTTCGTTGCGAGGAAGCACCGCTCGCGCCAGGGAGGGAAAGACTCGTGGCCACATGAACAGCGTGTCGCCTGATGCCGCGAGCACGACGACCGCCCGCAAGCGCTGCGCGTCGCGCTTGTCGATCACGCTGCCTGCGTTGTTCGCGTTAGGCGAAGTAGCCGCGTGAGCAATTCGCTCGGAATACTCCGTCATTTCTTTCAACTCGGCGACGAGGGACATCCCGACGGCCTTCGCTGTACGCTGTAGATTCGTGCGCGTCTGACGTTCTGTTTCGCTGGATGCCTGCCGTAGCACAAGAACAGTGAGCGTCGCGAGCGGCAACATCGCGCAGGCGAGGAATAGCACGAGCATTCGGCGCCCGAAGCGAGTTCGCAGGAAGGAGGTACGGATGGATGGCATCGTTAGGTCAGAAGTTCTTCGCCAGGCCGATGTACCCACCATCGTTGGCGCGAACGACGTCGTCGTGTGCCGGCTTCCCTGTAAAGGCGATCACCGTGACGCCGTCCTTCCCCAGGCTGTACAGGTCGAATTCGCTGTTGACCGGGACGAGGAACTTGTCCCTGCGTGCACCCGCCGGCGGTGCCTTCCCCTTGCTAGGCGGAAACTTCAAGTAGACGTATGGCCGCCCCCACGGGTCGAGCATTGTGTGCCGATTGATCACTGATAGCGAGGCTGGCAGTGAATCCTGCGAGATCAAATCGGTCTGGATCGCCCTGATATCACCGATCGCCTTTGCGACCCGCGCCTTGTCGACTATGTCCCTGTACCGCGGAACGGCGAGCGCGCTTAGCAGCCCTATCAGCGCCATGACCGCCAGCAGTTCGATCAGCGTGAAGCCCGCGCACAATCCGCCCTGCATAGACGCAGGGCGGCGACAGCGATGCCAGGAGAAGGGAGGAATGAGCAAGAAGGCTGGTCGGGCGATTACGAGGCGGGGGGTTCCTGCGGGGACTGCTACCTAGTATCGGACGACTGCCTAGCGAGATGAGCGTCACACGTGCTTGCGCACGCATGACGCTCACTCGGACTATCACATTGCGGCGCTTAGGATTACACCGTTCTAACCGACGCCTTTTCCCTCGCCACTATCAAAGTCCAGGGAGCAGGAATTGATGCAGTAACGCAGGCCCCCCTCTGCTCGCGGGCCGTCATCGAAGACATGGCCCAAGTGTGCGCCACACTTCCGACAGTGCACCTCCGTCCGGCGCATGAAATTGGACATATCCGACTCGGTCTCTACCGCGACTTCAGCGGCAGGCCGAGTAAAGCTCGGCCACCCTGTACCTGAGTCGAATTTGTCGGTCGACGCGAACAGCGGCTCGCCACAAACCACGCAGCGGTACATCCCATTCTCGTGATGATCCCAATACGCACCGCTGAACGCGCGCTCGGTCCCCTTTTCTTGAGTGACGTGAAACTGCTCCGGGGTAAGCTTGGCGCGCAAATTGGAATCGTTAGGCTTCTTTGCCGTATCGGTCATTGTTGCTCCATGGCATGTTTGAGGTCGAGAATCGACGATGAGTGCGGTCGCCACAAGCGCGATATTCTCATAACTCGGCACTCCAAGCTCGGCACTCAAAGCTCCTTGTTTCGACCTGTTGTCGTTAGGGTACCGCTCCTGCCGTTCCACTGCGCCTCGGCTCCGCACCCGCGCTTACTCGATTTCCGTCGATTACGATCAGCGCCCCGTATCCCATCCGCAGTTCTCCCTTGAAGGAGATTGGGTTCACACGATACCCCAGGCGCTTCAGTGCGAGTGCAACGCTTGGCGCTATGCCATCCTCGATGTCCACCGACGGAACGCCTTCGCTGGCGCTGCGGGACGACGGGAGGAAACGCGGGAGCTCGAGCGCTTGCTGCGCGTCGAGTCCAAAGTCGATGACTGCAATGAGTGACTGATAAACCGCCGCCGTGATCCAAGCGTTCCCGGCGGCGCCGACCGCTAGGCGCGGCGTTCTCGGTCCGTTTGTGCCGCGGTAGACAATCGTCGGCGCTAGTGTGCTTCCGTGACGGGCATTGGGCAGGCGAGCGCCGTACGCGCCAGGGTCAGTCCCGTACGACGTCAGCTTGTCGTTGTACAGGAAGCCGAGTCCGGGAGTGACGTAGAAGTTCCCGCCCCAAGTGCCAAGCGTTTGCGTCACAGCGACGACGTTCCCGTCCTTGTCAGCGACAACGAATGCTGTTGTCCCCTGAGGACGTTCTTCGTCGGAGGCGCTCGGCTCGGATGGCCCGCCCGAATTCGACGCGGTCGCTCCGCACCGAAGCGTATCACCCGTCAGCGTGCGCGGGTCAATCGCTCGCGTCGGATCGTAGCAGCGCCAACGTACGCGCGCGGTGTCCTTGCTTGTGAAGGGCTCCGTGTTCGTTGGCCATAACGAGGGATCGGCGACGCGCCCGCGTGAGGACGGTACCAATTGCCATGCGGCAAGCATCGCGTGCAGCGTCGCCACGTCCTCGGTGTAGAGTTTGGGAGACTGGAATTGCTCGAAAAGATTGAGCTGCGCCGATAACGTGGAGCCGCCACTCGCCGGCGGCGCGCTGGAGAACACAGTGTGCCCGCGGTACGTCGTGGCCACAGGATCGCGCTCGGCGGCGAAGTAGCGTGACATATCCGTTAGGCGGATCGCGTTTCCCTTGCCGCGCAGGTCCTCCACCATTCGGCGCGCCACTTCTCCCCTGTAAAAGCCGTCCGCACCTCGCGCCGCGATCTGCTCCAACACCCAGGCGAGATCCGGGTTTTTGATCGTGTCGCCTGCGGCTAGCGGCTTACCATCGCGGAAGAACTGAGCGCGGCTGGATTCGTACTTTGCATAACGATGCTGCTCGAGTGCGAGCGTGGTCGCGAAGCCGTCGCTCACGGCATATCCGTTTCGCGCGGCACGTATCGCTGGCGCTATGAGGTCCGCCCATGTCACGCGCTTGGAGCCATGTTGCTGCCACGCTTTATGCATCCCGGCGACAGTACCGGGGACCATGGGCAACACCGGACCGTCCGATGGATAGCGCCCGTTGACCATGAGCGCGGCGTTGGCGAGGGATGCTTCTTCCGGTGCTCGGGCCATGAACTCGATCAGCGACGGCTCGCTCGCGCCGCTGCGATGCACCAGCATCTCACCGTACCCCCCGACGCCACTCGCGTCTGGCTCGACGACGCCTAACGCAAACGAGACAGCAACCGCGGCGTCGACGGCGTTGCCACCTTTCGCGAGAATCTCGACACCGGCGGCTGTCGCCACTGGATGTGCGCTGGAGACGGCAGCGTGACCGGACGCAGGTTCCGCGTACGTCGGTCGCTGCCTGAGTGCCTCGTGCAGCACCTGGTCCAGCACCGAGTCGTTAGGTGCTGCCACTGCGCGCTGGCGATAGCGGTCGCGCACAACTCGCAACAGCTGCGCGCGACGACTCGCGGTGGCACCCGAGAAATAAGCGCGATCCAAGCGCGCGAACGCACGATCAAATACCTCCGCGTTGCGCTCTGCGCGATTCCGGCGAACGTCGGCGCTCAAGGCACTGCCTTCACTCGGCGCTGCCGGAGCGGTTAGCGTGAGAAGTCGATCCCGTCGCCCCGATGCCTCCCCCGATTCCCGGTCACCCAAGCGATTGGGGTCGCCATTGTAGCCGAGTTCCTCGGCGGTCCGCTCGGCGACAACAATGGTTGCGTCTTGAGGGTGCCACGCCGCTTCGCCGCGCGTTGTCGTGGCGAGGTTTACATAGCGTCCGCCGCTATCGGTGACGAACACGCCGCCACGCGCGCCGCTCGTTGCGAACAGGATCTGCTTTCCATCCGGCGACCATGCAGGCCACTCGGGGTTGCGGTCGCTCACGATCGTCGTGTCGCGTTTGCTAGAGAGTGTGTAGATGCACAGCCGGCGACCGTCGTCGGTGATCTGAACGTAGGCGATGCGGTCGCCGTGCGCCGCCGGCGAGCGTTCTGTGTTCTGCCCACTCGTTAGGCGCCGTTCCGTCGAGTCGCGCAGCCACAGCCGAGCGGAGCGACCGCTGCCGCGCACGAAGACGATGTTGCCATTGGCGAGGACGGTCGCCTCGCCGTCAGGATCAGGAGTGCGCGTGAGCTGCGTCGCGGCGCCGCGCGGCGCTGTCTGCGCCAGCGTTAGGCGCCACAGGTCATCGTTCCCGCTGCCGTTAGACGTGTAGACGATGGCCGAGCCGTCGGGCGTCCATACCGGGTCGCGGTCCCATGCCGAGCCGCGTGTGAGCTGTGTCCACTGCGCGCCGCTGCGCAGCCAGAGGTCTCCGTCGATGGAGACGACGAGGCGGCCGTCTCGCGCGAACGCCGGGCCGCGCGCGTTAGCGATTTGGTCCTGCGCCGCGACCGCTCGCGTGAGGAATAGCAGTGCGATGGCGAGGCGCGGCGTCATGCTTCTCAAGCTGCACGGCGAGCGGCCGGCGCGCTATGACATCTGGCGGGCTCAGGGCGTGTCGGTCAACTTGGGCGTCGTTAACCGGCTTCGTTAACTGCTTTTACCGCAGAGGCGCGGAGAACGCGGAGGAAATCTTCCCTCAAAAGGTCTTCTCCTGCGATCCTCCGCGTCTCTGCGGTTCACGGTCTTACGGGACTAAAACTAATGATGCAGCCCATCTATCGCGTTGCCCTACTGATGCTACTGCTTCCGCTAACCGTTCACGGTCAGCGGCGCACAGCACAGCTACCCCCTGCGCGGGCGGCGATCGATACCGCCTGGTACTCGCAGCTGCGCTACCGGCACATCGGACCCGAAGGGAACCGTGTGTCGTCCGTCGCAGGCGTTGCTGTCGATCCTAACGTGTACTACGCCGGCGCCGCGTCCGGTGGGATTTTCAAGACGACCGACGGTGGCGTGCACTGGGCGCCGATCTTTGACGGTCACCCTGTTTCTTCAGTGGGCGCGCTTGCGGTGGCAGCGAGCGATCCTAACGTGGTGTGGGCGGGCACAGGCGAGCCGTTCATTCGATCGAACATTTCCGTCGGGTGGGGGATCTTCAAATCCACCGACGCAGGGAAGACGTGGACGAAGATGGGACTCGACAACACGGGTCGCATCGGACGGATCGTCGTGCACCCGGCGAATCCGGATATCGTCTACGCCACCGCGTTAGGCCACGCATACGGTCCACAGCCAGATCGTGGCGTGTTCGTCACGCGCGACGGCGGAAAGACCTGGGAAAAGACGCTCTTCGTGAACGACTCAACAGGCGCGTATGATCTCGTCATGGACCCGAACAACCCCCGCGTGCTCTATGCGACGACGTGGCAGATCGAGATCCATACGTGGGGGCGTTGGTCCGGAGGCGCCGGGAGCGGCATCTGGAAGTCCACAGATGCTGGAGCGACGTGGAAGCGCCTAACGGGTGAAGGCCTGCCCAAGCGCCATGTCGGCAAGATCGGGCTCGGCATGAGTAAGGCGAATTCCAGCCGGGTGTACGCTCTGATTGAAACTGGCGACGGTGTGCCGTTAGGCGGGCAGGAGACCGACCGCGGCGAGCTGTTCCGCTCGGAGGACGGCGGCAACACGTGGCGCGTGATCAGCTACGACCAGCAGCTCATGGGTCGCACGCACTACTACACGCGCATGGCCGTGATGCCCGACAACGACAACGAGGCGTACTTTCTCACCGCCGCGTGGACTAAGACGCTCGACGGCGGCACCACCATCATCGACCCGCCGTTCAGCGAAGCGGCGGGCTTCGACCATCATGACATCTGGATTGACGAGACCAATGCGAATCGGATGGTCGTCTCGCACGATGGCGGCATCAGCATAACGACAAATCGCGGCAAATCCTGGCTGCGCGTGCAGCTGCCGATCGCACAGATGTATCACGTCGCCGTGGACAACCGCGTGCCGTATTGGGTGTACGGCAACCGCCAGGATGGCCCCTCGGTCGTAGGTCCCAGTAATAGCAAAGCCGCTAGCTTCTTCGGTGATCTGGGAATACCGCGAGGCATGTGGAGCTCCGTCGGCGGGGGCGAGAGCGGCTGGGCACAGCCGGATCCGGCAGACACGAATCTCGTCTGGTCCAGCGCGTCCGGCTTCGGCAGCCTCGGCGGAATTGTCTCTCGTTATGACTGGCGCACGAAGCTGAGCGAACAAGTGGAAGTCTGGCCGCAAATGACGTTAGGCCACTCGGCAGGAGAAGCGAAGTATCGCTTTGTGTGGACCTTTCCCCTAACGATCTCGCCGCACGATCATAACAAGGTGTACGTCGGCTCACAGCATGTGCACGTGACGACAAATGGCGGCCGCAAATGGGACGTCATTTCGCCTGACCTGACGCACGGCGATCGCAACCGACTCGGCTTCTCCGGCGGCCTAACGGGAGACAACATCGGCGTCGAATACTCCGGCGTCGTGTTCGCCATCGCCGAATCGCGGCGCCGCGCTGGTCTCATCTACGCGGGAACGAACGACGGCCGCCTGCACGTCACACAGGATGGCGGGCGCACGTGGAGCGACATCTCGGCAAACCTTCCGGGCGCGCCGGCGTGGGGGACGATCAGCAACGTCGAACCCTCGCGGCACGACGAGGGGACCGCGTACCTCTCGATCGACGGGCACCAGGCGAACAACCGCGATCCGTTCATCTACAAGACGACGGATTTCGGTAAAACGTGGCGGCTGCTGGTGAACGGAATGTCCAAGAGCCCGCTCAGCTACATCCACGTGGTGCGCGAGGATCCCGTTAGGCGAGGCATGCTGTACGCAGGCGCAGAGAATGGACTGTACGTCTCGTTTGACGACGGTGAGAACTGGCAGCCGCTACAGAACAACATGCCGCATGCGCCGGTCTACTGGATCGAGGTGCAGGAGCACTTCAACGATCTCGTCGTGGCGACGTACGGACGTGGCTTCTGGATCATGGATGACATCACTGCCCTGCGTCATCTCTCGACGCGTTTGGCAGCCAATGACGCGCACCTGTTCGCGCCGCGATTTGCCTATCGCTTCCGTGGCATAGAGTCGCCGATGGCACCGTTCGAGGATCCGGTGACCGGACAGAACCCACCGTACGGCGCCGCGATCCACTTCTGGCTCAAGGCAGAATCCAAGGACTCGGCGAAGCTCGAGATCGTTGATGCCGCTGGGAAGACTGTCCGCACGCTCAAGGCGGCGTCCAAGCCGGGAATCAACAGGGTGTGGTGGGACTTGTTAGGTGAGCAGTCGAAGGAGGCGCGCATCCGCACTAGCCCGCAACACGCCCCGCAGATCGTCGTTGGACCGGAGGGACGCCCGGCGCCTGCTGTGCAGCGTTACGCCATACTGCTGCCACCTGGGGCGTACAGCGTTAGGCTGACAGCGGCGGGTCGCACGGAAACGCAGCCCCTGGAGATACGCAAAGATCCTGCGACGAGCGGCACGCTGGAGGACATCCGGGCTCAGATCGCGCTGGCGAGCGAGATCCACGCCGACGTGAATAGTGCCGTGGACATGATCAGCAACCTCGAGCTCGTGCGCGGCCAGCTCGCGACGCTCAAGAGTTTCTTGGCGAGTGACACGACCGCGAAAGACGTGCGCGAAGCTGCTGACTCGTTAGACAAGAAGCTTGTCGCTGTCGAAGGAAAGCTGCACCAGATGAAGGTGACCGGTCGTGGCCAGGACATCATCCGCTACCCGGCGCAGACAACAGAGCAGCTGATCTATCTTGGACAGAGCGTGCAATGGTCCGATGCCGCTCCCACGACGCAACAGCGCGAAGTCCAGGCGATTCTTAAGTCGCAGCTTGCGACTATTAAGGCGGAGATGGATCGCGTGCTGGCAGAGGATCTGGCGCGGTTCCAGGCGATGCTGCGTGATCGCAAGATGCAAGGCATCATCTCGATGTAAATCAAAAGGGGTCAGAGTCGATTGAAATGTGGGGCCGGCCTGGAATTAACTGACGCACCAAGATTTAAATCGACTCTGGCCCCATTTGTTTTATGACCC
>JBQTIF010000079.1:0-12500 GCA_052388395.1 Gemmatimonadaceae bacterium
TTGGAAAGCATGCACGAACTTCACCCCACCTCCGACCCCGCGGCAACCCCTGGTCTCTCTATGAAAACAGCCGCCTAACGCCTTCCGGAACTGCCCGAAATTACCCACTCATTTCCCCGAAGAGCCATAAGTAGAAACGCTGGACGCAGTGAATCGACAAGTGCCTTGAGGCCCCTAACGCGCGGTACACTCTCGGCGCTGATGTGCGTATCGGATGCATGGATGAACGTGAAGCTCGTCTGCGTGCGCAACGGCGTCATCGCGAACCCGAGCTCACGACCAACCTCAGCGCGGCGCCAGAACGGACCGCGCACAGCGTAGCCGTTAGGCTGCGTCACGAACACGACGCCATAACCCGCGGCGTCGATCGTGAAACGACCGGCGTTGTCGGTCACGGTTACCGTCATCTGATCGGACACCGCCACGCCGGCGAGTCCAGCTTCGCCAGGCTCGCGCACGCCATTGCCGTTGCGATCGACAAATACCACACCGGTCACACGCACTGACGCGACTCGCTCGAGCGCCGGCTGCGCAGCGATCGTTCGCGGTCCAACAACAATCACAACCAACGGAATGACTCGAAGAGGGCGTCTCATTGCGCTTGGACCCGTGAATGCCTCTGAGCGCGTGTCAATGTCCACGGCAGCTGAAGCAGCACCATCGCGACGATGCCGAGCAGCGCCATCACAGCCACGCGCTGCGGCCATGGACCGAGATAGTCGATCAAGGTTGGCTGCGACGGCTTAGCGTTGCCAACGTAGCCGTAGTTCAGCCCAGTCGCGAGATCGATCATGAAGACGACGATGAGCCACACTAACGCGCATGCAATTGCAAAGGCGCAGTCACGCCATGTTGGGCGATAGCCGCGGACGACGAGCACATACACAGCGCCGCCGACGATCAACGCGTGCATGAGCCAGAAAATCCAGAAGCCGAGTGTGAGAGGTCCCGTCGTCAGATCCGGGGTGAGAATCGCTTGCGTGCTGAGGGTAAACCCCCAGAAATACAGCAGCGCGTGCCACTTCCAGTGCGGCCTAACGAAGGCGATCGGAACGACGATCGCCACGAGGTCGCAGATATTGATCGGGAATGACCAGCGCGGATTGAAGCGGCTCGGCGCAAAGCCCCAGAGCACGATGCCAAGCCACAAGGCGGCGGTAAGCGCCGCGACGCCGTATTCCAAGCGTTTGCGTTTCTCTGGATCGCGGATGCGCTGGGCGCCAACGATGGCGAGGGTAACGACGACCGCAAACCCCGCGACCGTGAGGATATGTTGCAGCGAGAAGCTTTCGAAGTTCTGCATCGGCCGGAGAAGTTATACCACTGCGAACGTTGAGCAGTTGCGACTCCTTGCGATGCGGAGCGGCAGCCGGCACCCTATCCTCTATCCTCTATCCCCCTATCCCCCTATCCCCCTATCCCCTATCCTCGTATCTGTCGAAGTAAACGGCACGAAGTTCGAGCGCGATGTCGAGGCTCGGCTGCTTCTGAGCGATTTCCTCAGACACGACCTCGGATTGACTGGAACACACGTCGGGTGCGAGCACGGGGTCTGTGGCGCCTGCACAGTCCTCCTCGACGGAGACGCGGTGCGCTCCTGTCTCATGTTTGCCGTGCAGGCGGATGGCCATGAGGTCACAACTGTTGAAGGGCTCGCCGCATCGAGCAGCGCGCTGCATCCACTGCAAGAGGCGTTTCGCGACGCGCACGGGTTACAGTGCGGCTTCTGCACGCCGGGCATCCTGATGACGATGATCCCCTTCCTGCGCGAGCAGCCGGCACCTAACGAGGATGAGATCCGGCACGCGCTCTCTGGGAACCTCTGTCGCTGCACAGGCTACCATAATATCGTCGCGGCCGTGCGACTCGCCGCGGAGCGCATGACGTCGAGCGCGCGCGCTTGAGCCCACGCCTGTTCGGTCACAGCATCAAGCGCACCGAAGACCCGCGGCTCCTGCGCGGCGAGGCGTTGTTTGTCGATGACATCGAGATCCCCGGCATGCTGCACGTCGCGATCGTGCGCAGCGTGCACGCACATGCCTGTCTGTTGCATATCGACGTCACGCAAGCGGCCAAGCACCCTGGGGTGCACGCTGTATACACAGCCGATGACCTCGGCTCGCTCATGAAGCCAGGACCATTGCTCGTTGCACCACCTCCCATTCCTGGACTTACGTTCCACACGCGTACGCAGACGCCGCTCGCGCGCGGGAAAGTGCGCCACGTCGGTGAAGCGATCGCCGTGGTCGTAGCCGACTCGCGTTACGTGGCGGAAGACGCCGCCGAATTGGTAGTAGTAGATGTCGACCCGCTCCAGGCAGTCGTGGCATTGGACACGGCGCTCGAGCCTAACGCGCCTCTCGTGCATGACGATCTCGCGTCCAACCTTGCGGCGCACGTTGTTCAGCGCCGCGGTGACTATGGCAAGGCGCGCGCCGGGGCGGCGTGTATCATCCAACGGCGTTTTCGTTACGACCGTGGTGCCGGTGCCGCGATCGAGAACCGCGGAGTCGTCGCGTCCTGGGACGCGCGCCAGCGGGAACTGACGGTTTGGGATACAACGCAGGCGCCGATCCCCGTGCGGAATGCGCTGGCGGGCTCGTTAGGCCTCTCCCAAGCGCAGGTGCGCGTGATCGCTCCGTTCATTGGAGGCGGTTTCGGTCCCAAGATCATGTTCTATCCGGAAGAGCTGCTGATCCCGTGGATCGCCATGCAGCTCGCCCGACCCATCAAATGGATCGAGGATCGCTCGGAGAACTTTGTCGCCACAACGCAAGAGCGCGAGCAGATTCACGACGCCGAAATCGCTCTCGATCGCGACGGCCGCATCCTCGGTCTGCGCGATGTGTTTCTGCATGACACCGGGGCGTACGACCCGTATGGCCTAACCATTCCGATCAACGCGCAGTGCACGCTGCTCGGCCCGTACGAGGTGCCGGCGTACGAAAGCGAGTTCACGGTCGTATTTACTAACAAAACAATCGTGACACCCGTGCGCGGCGCCGGACGGCAGCATGGTGTCTTTGTCATGGAACGGCTGCTGGACTTCGCCGCGAGAGAGCTCGGCCTGACAGCGGTCGACATACGCAGGCGCAATTACATTCCGCCTAACGCGTTTCCATACAACTACGAGATCCTCTATCAGGACAGCGCGCCGCTCACGTACGACAGCGGGAATTACGTTGCGGCCTTGGACAGCGCCGTCGAACATATGGGCTACGACGGTTTTGCGCAGGAGCAAGCCAAGCAACGCGCGCGGGGACGCTACCTCGGTATCGGCGTAGTCTCGTACGTCGAGGGAACAGGAGTCGGTCCATACGAGGGAGCACGCGTGCGCATCGATCCCAACGGCTCAGTGACGTTGGCCACCGGAGTTGGCACGCAAGGACAGGGGCATTTCACCTCATTTGCACAGATTGTCGCCGAGCAACTTGGCGTTGCTGCGACAGATGTCCGCGTCGTCACCGGCGACACGCGCGAGATGCATTGGGGGACTGGGACGTTCGCGAGCCGCGGCGCCGTGGTGGCGGGAAGTGCGTGTCATGCCGCGGCCGTCGCCGTGCGCGAGAAGATCGTTAGGCTCGCCGCCGAGCACTTCGAGGTGGCGCCGCAGGACGTCGTATTGGAGGAAGGTCGCGTGTTTGTCCGCGGATCATCGGATTCTGCGATCAAGCTCGGTGAGCTCGCGAGCAAGGCGAACCCATTGCGCGGCGCTGTGAAACCGGGGACGGAGCCCGGACTCGAAGCGACGGCGTATTTCGGTCCGGAACGTGGCAGCACAGCGAACGGTGTGCACGCGATCGTCGTTGAGGTCGATCCCGAAACAGCCATGGTGAAGATTCTCCGCTTCCTCGTCGTTCACGACTGTGGAACGGTGATCAATCCGATGATCGTCGAGGGGCAGATCCACGGCGGCGTGGCGCAGGGTATTGGCAACGCGTTCTATGAAAAGCTCGCGTATGACGCCAATGGGCAGCTCACGTCAGCGTCGTTCATGGACTACCTCCTCCCCACGGCGCTCGAGGTGCCTGCGATCGAGACGTCGCACGTGGAGACCAAGTCGCCGCTCAATCCGTTAGGCATGAAAGGTGTCGGTGAGGCTGGCGCGATCCCTGTTGCCGCGGCGTTCGCCCAAGCCGTCGAGAACGCGTTGGGCGACCCTAAACTCGAGCTCCTCGAGATTCCGCTCAGTCCGAGCCGACTCTTTGAGTTGATGCGTACGAGCGCAACGGGCGTGTCGTGAAGCCGCCGGCATTCGACTATCGCGCCCCGGAAACGCTCGACGAGGCGCTGACGATCCTGGCGGATGCTGGCGACGACGCCAAGGCGATGGCCGGCGGGCAAAGCCTGATCCCGTTGCTCAATTTCAGACTGGCGCGTCCGAGCGTGCTTGTCGATCTGAACCGGATCACAACGTTGGGCGGAATGGCGCCGCGACCGGACGGCGGCATGCGTATTGGCGCAATGGTTAGGCAGCGCAGCGTCGAACGCGACGCGATGATCGCCCAACGTGCTCCACTATTGACCGAAACGATGCCGCACGTGGCGCATCCGCAGATCCGCAACCGTGGAACGGTCGGCGGGAGCCTCGCTCACGCCGAACCTGCGGCGGAGCTGCCGGCGGTGATGATCACGTTAGGCGCTCGTATCCACTTGCAGAGCAAAAAGGGTGAGCGCTGGCTCACGAGCGATGACTTCTTCACCGGATTGTTCTCGACCGCGCTGCAGACTGGGGAGTTGCTGACCGAAGTCGAGGTCCCGCCGCCCGCGCCGCGTAGCGGCTACGCGTTTGAAGAGGTCGCCCGCCGGCATGGCGACTTCGCCTTGCTGGGTGTCGCCGCGCTCGTGACGTTGGATGCGGCGGGTGTGTGTCGTGATGCGCGGATCACGCTGGTGAATCCCGGAGCTGGGGCGGAACGAGCGCTGCGCGCGGCGCAAGCGGTGATCGGCAGGCAGCCTAACGCTGCAGTCGCTGCCGAAGCGGGAGAGATCGCGGCAGCGGACGTCACCGCCACGGCAGATATTCACGCGACGCCGGAGTATCGCAGGCAACTTGCTCGAGTACTGACCCGCCGCGCAGTCCAACGCGCCTTCGCGAGTGCGGGCGGGGTAGCGGGAGCGGGGCCGTAAGGCTGTTTAGAAGCCAAGAATCGACGTCGAAGGGCCCAAAAACACAGCGGGTGCGACCGAAGTCGCACCCGCTGCTTCCTTCCTGCCGGCGGCGCGGTCCTCGTTAGGATCGGCCGACCGAGTCGCACCGCTTAGCGGCCGACCTTCGTGACATTCTCCGCGGCTGGTCCTTTCTTGCCGTCCACCACGTCGAACTCCACACGCTCACCTTCGGCGAGCGAGCGGAAACCTTGGGCCTGGATTGCCGAGTGGTGCACAAAGCAATCCTTCTGTCCGTTGTCGGGTGTGATGAACCCGAAGCCCTTGGCGTCGTTGAACCACTTTACGGTGCCGGTCGTACGCATTTCCTATCTCCTCGATCTGCGCTGCGGTCGGAGTGCGGGGGACCCGTACGTGCCGCCAACAGCATGTTCGTGATCAGGGCCCTCACGATGGGCATCGCTCTGACTGAGCGAAAACGAAAACAAAAAAAAAGACCCGCGCGAACGCAGGCCTCTCCTCATCGGAACTCGCCGCGTCGAGCACACACCGCAGCTCTTTCGCGCGACCATAATACGAGGGACTGGCTATGTCCGCAACACGGTTTGGGCCGCTATGTGACTCTGCGGTTAAACTGGCTGCCCCGATCCGGGACCGGTACATTCGGCGGCTATAGTACTTGGTCGTTAGCTCTTAGCTCGTAGGTGACGACGTGGCCGTAGCCAAAAAGCGCAAGAAAAAGAAGGACGACGCCCCCGCGTCTTCGCGCGGCCTCGAGGCGCGGAAGCTCGCGTCGACCGATCCGCCGGCAAGCGTCAAGTCGCTCGCCGACCGCATCGAAAAAGACGGCGGCGCGGTCATCGGTAGCTACCGCGATCCGTTAGGCGGCAATTGGCAGGTGCTCGCGGCGCTCCCATTAGATCGTGTCGAACCGACCCCATACCAGCGGGACCTTTCCGAAGCACACGTGGGGAAGTTGGCCATCGCGATCGATAAGATTGACCGATACCTTGACCCGGTGATCGCCGTCCCTGCCGCCGACGGGAAATACTGGTCACCTAACGGCTATCATCGCATCGGTGCTATGCGGAATCTTGGGGCGCGATCCATCGTAGCGATCGTCGTCCCTGAGCCGGAAGTGGCGCACCGGATCCTAGTCCTCAATACGGAGAAGGCGCACAACCTGAGGGAGCGGGCGCTCGAGGTCGTGCGGCTCGCCGAAGCGTTGGCCCAGATGGATGATCGTCCGGAGAAGGAGTTCGAGACCGAGTTCGAAGAGCCCGCGCTGCTCACGTTAGGTATGTGCTACCAGATCAACGGTCGTTTCTCCGGCGGCGCGTTCCACAACATCCTCAAACGCATCGACAAGTTCTCCTCCGCCAAGTTACCGAAAGCGCTCGAGGCCAGGCGCGAGCGTGCCGAAAAGGTCATGGAATTGAACGATGCCGTGAATGCGGCGATCGCGACTCTCAAGGAGCGCGGCATGGAGAGCCCGTACCTTCGGGCCTTCGTCGTGGCGCGCATCAATCCGATCCGCTTTCAGCGCAAAGCGACCCCCGACTTCGACGAGACGATCGACAAGATGATCGCGAGTGCCAAGAAGTTCGACGCGTCGAAGGTGAAGGCAGATCAGGTCGCCCGCACAGGCGGTCCACCGAGCGAGGAGGGTGCGGCATGAGCATCTCGCGGCGACAGTTTGTTGTGACGACGGCCGTTGGAGCAGCGCTTGGTCGAGTCCGCGTAGCCGAGGCTCGATCCGTACCCGTGGCGACCTCCGAGCCGTGGCTCGAGATCGACGCCGCCGCGCTCACGCACAACGTCCGCGCGATCGCACGCCTAACGGGCGGAAAGCCGATCATCGCCGTGGCGAAGAACAATGCCTACGGATGCGGCTGCTCCGTCGTGGGGCCGATCCTTGACGGGCTGCGCGAAGTGTCGGCGATCGCCGTGGTGCGCATTGACGAAGCGATGGAGCTGCGCGAGGCCGGCGTGCGCAAGCCCGTCCTGCTCATGGCGCGTTGCGAGCCGAGTGAGATGGAGGAGCTGCTAACTCGTGATGTTCGCCTCACGCCCGACGAGACGAACGTAGGGGAACTCGTTAGGCTCGCCAAGAGCGGCCGTCAGGCGGCCGTGCATCTGTACGTCGACGCCGGCATGCATCGCATGGGCGTCCCGATCGACCGGGTTGGCGCGCTCGTGGAGCCGCTGCGAGAGACGACGGTGCGCATCGAAGGGATGTTCACGGAGCTGACCGAAGACGTTGACTTCGATGTCGAACTCGCAGGGAAACTCTTCGGCGTGCGGCTCGGCTTAAGTAACCGCGGAGTACGCGTCGGACCGCTCCATGCAGCCTCATCGCATGCGGTGTGGCATATCCCCGCAACGCACCTCGACGCAGTACGTCCAGGGCTCGCGATCTACGGCGGCTATGTCTCGGCAGACGCGTGGGCGAGAGGCGAGCTCAAAGCAGCCTATCGACTGCGCGCGCCGGTCGTTCGGGTTACTCGGCTCGATGCTGGAGAAGGCGTCAGCTATCATCGCCGTTGGAAGGCAACCGAACCTACCTGGGTTGCAACGCTTCCGGTCGGCCACGTCGACGGTTATCCCAGCGGTGCCACGAAAGGCTGCCAGGTTCTCATCGGCGAGCAACTCTACCCGGTGATCGGCACCGTCAGCGCGAGCCACACGATCGTTGCGTTAGGCACCGAAACGAGCGTGAAGGTGGGAGACGTGGCGACTTTGGTCGGACCGGATCACCCCGCCATTCACCCGAATGAAGTTGCGAAACGCGCCGGGTGGTCTGAGTACAACATGTTCATGCACTTGAACCCGCTCCTCAAACGGACGCAAGTCTAGAGGGAATCATGCGTTTGACCTTCCGTGTCGCGCTCGGCATCGTCGCGGCTGCCTCAGTTGCCGGCGCGCAAGTCAACTACGATACCGTGCAGGTGCGCACCACGCCGCTCACTCGCGGCGTCTACATGTTGCAGGGCGCCGGCGGGAACATCGGCCTTTCGGTAGGGGACGACGCTGCCTTTGTGGTGGACGATCAGTTCGCGCCGCTCACGCCCAAGATCCTGGCAGCCATCGCGGCCGTGACGAACAAACCGGTGCGCTTCGTCGTCAACACACATTGGCACTTCGATCATACAGGCGGCAACGAGAATCTTGGGAAAACGGGAGCGGTTATCATCGCGCATGATAACGTTAGGCGGCGCATGTCGACCGAGCAGTTCATTCAGTCGCTCAACCGTCGTGAGCCGGCCGCCCCAAAGGGAGCGTTGCCGATCGTCACGTTCACCGACGCCGTCACGTTTCATATCAATGGCGACTCGCTCATCGCGACCAAGATGCCGCCCGCACATACCGATGGAGACGCGGTGGTGCACTTCGCGAAGGCGAATGTCGTGCACATGGGCGATGTCTTCCACAACGCCGGTTTGCCGTTCGTCGATCGTTCCAGCGGCGGATCGATCAACGGCGTCATCGCGACAGCCGACATGGTGTTAGGCATGGCGAACGCGGAGACGAAGATCATTCCGGGTCATGGCCCGCTGGCCGATCGCGCGCGGCTCAAGGCCTGGCGCGACGCGCTGTTTGCGCTGCGCGACAAAGTCCGCGCGGAGATCGCGGCGTCAAAGACGATCGAGCAGGTCCTCGCGGCGAAACTGACGGAGCCATACGCCAAGGATTGGCCGGGGGGACACGAGAGGTTCATACGGACGTTGTACGAAGAACTTTCGGGACGATAGCTGCTTAAGATCGTTAAGAGTTAAGCGTTACGGGTTAAGTGTTAAGCGTAACGGCAATGGATCGTTAGGCACCACTCGCGAACGGTTTGACCCTTAACCCTTAACCTCTAACGATTAACCCTTAACGCCGTTGTCGCATTATGAGGATCCACGACCTCTCCCAACCGCTGAACCAGGACTCCTTCTTCTGGCCCTACTATCCGCCATTCGAAGTCAAGTACATCAAGCGCAAGGTCGAGCATGGCGTGAACGCGCAGTACATCATGACCTCGAACCACATGGGGACGCACCTGGACGCCCCGCGCCATTTCGTCACCGGTGGCCTAACGATTGATCAGATCCCGCTCGAGTGGCTCTACGGCCCCGGTGTGATCGTCGATCTGCGCGATGAGATGGACGATCTCGCCGTCTATACGCCTGAGATGATCGAGCGGCGCGTGGAGGTGCGCGACGGCGACATCCTCGTGTTGCACACGGGGTGGGAACGCTTCGGACAGTTCGGCGAAACGCCTGACGAGGAACGCTACGTCCACTATCACCCCGGGCCGCACCCCGACCTCGTCCCCTGGCTCCTTAAAAAGAAGATCCACGTCTGGGGAGTCGACGCGATCTCCACCGATCATCCGATGAACCTCCCAATCGGTCGCTTCCTGGGCAAAGGGATGCACGGGCATTGCGATCGGGTGCGCAAAAAGGCCGAAGAGCGATTTGGCGGCGCCGATGGGGTCAACAAGCTCTTCCCCGATAGCGACTACCAGCTCACGCACAACGCCTTATTCCCGCACAACGTCATCCATATCGAGAACATCGGCGGCGAGGTCGCAAAGCCGGAGCTGCAGAACAAGCGGCTCGTGATCGGCTGTTTTCCGTGGAAGTTCAAGGGCGGCGAGGCGGCGTTTGCTCGTACCGTGGCATTTACCGAGGCGTAGCGCTTAAACCTCGACGGGGAATGCGGTGTCTAGCTCTTGGCTAGTGATCCGACGCCAGGAGGCGCGATGCGCTCTGTTCCTCTGATCCGTGGACTCCTTCGACGCCCCGGCTATGCCGTTCTCGCCATCCTAACGACTGCAATCGGCGTCGGTGGAGTTGGCGCCGTGGCCAGTGTCGTCAACGGTGTGCTGCTGCGGCCGCTTCCCTTCCGCGACTCACAGCAGCTCGTCACGATCGACGTCACCTCAGCGCAAGGGTTTGGCGTATCGACGTCGATCCCGAACTACCGCGATTGGCGCGATCGCAGTCGAGTCTTTCAGACGTACGGTGCAACGGCGCCATGGGGTTTCATCGTCACGGGGACGGCGAACACTGAGATCGTCGATGCCGAAGCTGTGTACGGCGACTTCTTCAAAGTGCTTGGCGTCGACGCGCAGCAAGGACGCGTCTTCAACGCGGCTGAAACCGAGCCAGGACGCGCGCCGCTGGTGGTTCTCACTCATGCTTATTGACAGCGGCGTTATGGCGGTCGCGCTGACATCATTGGTCAGCCGTTAGGCCTCGATGGCCGGCCGCACACAATCGTGGGGATACTTCCCAGTAACGTGGCTTGGCCGCAGACCGACATTCTGGTGAACATGGGGTCGATCCCCGACCTCCCGTTCGACGAGCGCGACTCGAGCTTTGGAACACGCATATATGCGCGCCTGGCCAACGGCGTCTCATTCGCCAGCGCGCAGGCGGATCTTGCGAGAAGCGGCCGAGAAATTGTCGCGCAAAACGGCGGCAACAGTGCGAGTCCGTCATTACGCTCGCTACAGGACTACCTCATCGGCTCCGGTACAGCGCAACTCTGGTTGCTGCTGAGCGCGGTGTTTCTCGTGCTCCTCATCGCCACGGTGAATGTCGGCGGACTGCTGTTCGCCAGAGCGGAGGAACGCCGGCGTGAGCTCGCCACACGCATAGCGCTGGGCGCGTCGCGTCGCGCAATCGTGCGACAGCTCGGTGGCGAAAGCGCTGCTCTCGCCCTCGCTGGCGGGACGCTGGGCCTCATCTTCGGCGCCGCGCTCCTGCGCCCGCTCATTACGCTGCTTCCGAGCGATATGGCGCCTGTTCTCGTCGAGCGCGTGCGAATCGATGCGCTGACGGCCACTGCTCGAGGGTCGTGCGTTCACGGCATCAGATCGTGACGGAAGTCCGGCTGTTGCGATCGTCGATTCCGTCATGGCACAGCGCTACTGGCCTGGTTCGAGCGCTATCGGCAAGCGCCTAACGGTCGGCGAACGCGCCGCTGACTCATCGCTCATCTATCGCGCCGTCGTCGGGGTCACGAGAAACGTGCGCCACTGTGAAGTGCACTCCCCCTCACGGATCCAGCTTTACATCCCCTACCATCAGACACTCGAGCGCAGGGCGATTACGTTCTACGTCACGTTACACACCTCCATCGCACCGGCGGCGGCGATCTCGTCGATGCGACGCGCGATTACGCAGTTCGATGCCAACGCCGCGATGACGGGTACGAGCGCTTTACAATCGTACGTCGACGCCTCGCTCTCGGGCGAGCGTGCTCTAGGAACGATCGTCGGATGGCTCGCTGTGGTCGCACTGCTGGTCACCGCCGTAGGCCTCATCGGCGTTGTATCGTACACCGTGATTCAGCGGACGCGGGAGATCGCTATCCGCATGGCGTTAGGCGCGCCCAGTAGATCCGTGGTCAGCTGGATTACGTCGCATGGGCTGAGACTCGCGGCAATCGGTCTCGCAATAGGTGTGCTTGGCGCTTTAGCGTTCGCGCGCGTTCTCGGACGCTTCTTGTATGGGGTAAGTCCCATGTCGCCTGCGATCTACGCAGGATGCGTCGCCTTAATACTCGCCGTGGCGACATTAGGCGCGTTTATTCCAGCGCGACGGGCGGCACGGGTGAACGCAACTTTGGTACTGCGCGGGGACTAGCATCACCCTCTTTCTCTTGACAACCCGGTCGCCGAGTGCAGGCTTCGCCTGCAATGTCGCATGACTCCAGCCTAACAACGCGCTCTGCCAGCGACCTCGCGCACCTGGTTCGCACGCGCGAGATCTCCGCGCGCGAGCTCGTCCAGACCACGTTAGCGCACATCGACCGGATCAATCCGCGGCTGAACGCGATCGTCACCCTTAACCCTCACGCACTCGATCACGCTGCCGCCATCGACGACCGCATCACGCGCGGCGAGGACGTCGGCCCGCTCGCTGGGCTCCCTGTTGGCATCAAGGACGTTACGCAGGTAGCCGGACTGCGCACGACGTTTGGGTCGCCGTTGTACCGCGATCACGTGCCTGACGAGGATGCGCTCGTTGTCCAACGCCTGCGCACAGCTGGAGCCGTCGTCATCGGCAAGACGAACTGTCCAGAGTTCGCCGCGGGCGGGAATACATGGAATGACGTCTTTGGCCGCACCTTCAATCCATGGGACCTAACGCGCAGTGCCGGTGGCTCGACGGGCGGCGGCGCTGCAGCGTTGGCGAGCGGCATGATCGCCCTCGCCGAGGGGACTGATTTAGGGGGTTCGCTGCGCATACCGGCGTCATTCTGCGGCGTGGTGGGGTTGCGACCTTCTCCTGGCCTCGTTCCAACGCACCCGTCGGACTATGTGTGGGACACGTTGCAAGTGACTGGGCCGATGGCGCGAACGGCCGAAGACGTTGCCCTCATGTTGCAAGCGATCT
>JBQTIF010000080.1:0-13095 GCA_052388395.1 Gemmatimonadaceae bacterium
ATCGGACACTGCTCCGTTGGCCGACGCGCATCACACGCGGCCGCCAGCCGCTCGAGCGTGCTCTTCATGCGCTGCAGATCGCGAATGCGCTGCTCTACGACATTGATCTTGTTGCGAGTCTTGTGAGCAACCGCTTTACACGACGCGCCATTCCTCACGCGGAGCGCAAGAAGCTCTTGAATCTCTGCGAGCGTGTATCCCAAATCTTGGGCATGCCTGATGAAGCGCAGCCGCTTCACTGAATCAGTCGAGTACAGCCGATAGCCCGACGGAGAACGACTATTGGGCGGTAGGAGTCCGCGTCGCTCGTAGTACCGAATCGTTTCGATGTTGACGTTCCCTGCCGCGGCGATCTGGCCAATTGTGAGGTCCATGGCCCTTGCCCTCGATGTGTCCACGTTTCCAGTGTAAACCCTGTACGAAGGTACAGGGTCAAGGGTCGCAGGCCCAATCGGTAGCCATATTGCTCACGCCGCATGGCGCGCAAGGCGTGCGAGCTCCAGCCCGAAGCTCCTCGCGTTGATACGGCGTGCGATCGTCACGGCGTCGGCAAGACTGTACAGGAATGTGGCCGGATGGTTTTGCACCCATCGCTCGCCGGACGTCCGCGTCGCGAAGAAAAAGACGAAGTGGCAGAACTTCGCGACGATATTCGCGGCCGACTCGGCAAACAGCGACGACTCGGCGTGGAGGAAAGACACGACGACGCCGTCCGGGGCTACTTTGCGAACGCCGTTAGGCGCTACTTCCAGCCTAACGAGCTCTCCCGTATGAGGGTCAGCCGATTCGACCTGCGCCGTCGCGCCAAGTAGCTCAGGAAGGAAGAGGCTGTCCCACGCGCACCAGGTCCAGAGTGTGCGGCCATTCACCATGAGTTTGTGCTGCATGGGAGCTACGGTGAGGCCGCCGAATCCGACGACGCGGCCGAGTTCGTCCGGAAAGGTGAGACTCTTGATCGACGGGCGTTCGAGCAGCTCTTTGGCCTTGCCGGCCGAGGCGTTCAGTGCCGTCGCGAGCTGTGGACTTGTGACTGGGTGACCTTTTGCCAGCTGCCGATACAGCGCTACCGCTGCTCGTTGCTCATCCGCCGTGAAGATTGGCAGGGCTTTCGCGAGCGCGTCGACGTAGCGCTCGACGTCGGGCGCAGCGTTGGGTGTCATCGGTCTCTCCTGTTGCAGACCGGGTTCCGAGATAAGTGCGCGCTTCCACGTTACACCCTGGACCTACGTACAAGGTCAAGGGGGGAAGCGCGAACGCTGCCCATCGACCCGCGCGAGTTGCGGCGCCGTAGCGACCCCAGCGAGATCGATGGGCACGCGCCGAGCATCGTTAGGCACGCTCCCAATGCGTAGGCTGGATCCAGCTCTCACGCTGTTGTTTCCCAGCTCTCGCGCTGTTGCGCCTCACCCGTGACGCAGTTAACCGTGCGCGCAAATGTTATGGTGGCGGCGGTTCGCAGCGGGTTCCTAAAGACCTCTGCGGATTATTCGCACGAGACGGATAGATCGGGTCGCACGTCCCCTCATTGTGCACTCAGCGATTGCGCATCGCCGACGCGGAGGTGAGACCGTGCTCGGACCTAACGAGGAATAGAATCCAAACGAACCGTCTCCTCCGATAAACCCGCAGAGCTTTTGTGGTTGCAGTTAAGCCGGTTACGGATCCGCTCCGCCCTCGCCAGCGATCACCGATCGGACCAGCAGCACGTGCGCCTTCGCCGAGCGATCGGCTGACGCGGGCACCTGACCAAGAAGCGTAACCGGCTTGTTCGGCGCGAATAGACGCAGCACATCGAGCTGCCCCGGCGCTCCCGGGAGATCCTGTAGCGCGAAGAACTCGTCCATGCCAGGTATCGCCAGCGCCAACGTGTCGCCGCGTTGCATCAGCACGCCGGCCACGCGCACCTCGGCCTCCTTGGGCGTGAAGCCGTTGGAGCGGATTAGCTCGCGGATCTCTTCGATGCTCACGCGGTTCGCGGGCGCGAGTCGAACGGTCGCCATTCCCTCGTTAAGACTCACCGTCGTCCCAGTTACGCCATCGATCTTGTTCACAGCCACGCGCACGGCGTGGGCGCAGACCGCTCAATCCATCCCGAAGATGGTCTGTCGTAGCTCCAGTAATTGCGCGGAAGCCGCCGCCGGCACAAGCACACTCGTTAGGAAGATCGCAAGCATGAGTCGTTTCATCGTCAACTCCTTTAGAACCAGCGCACGAAATTGAGCGTCATGCGAACATTCTCGCGCGGCTGCATTCCGCGTAGATCACGGTAGACCGAAAACAAAGGACCGCCCGAAATACCCCAGCCACGATACAGCCCAAGCAGCGTGGGCCCGAGAAAGAGCTGGTTGCCGCCACTCTCCGCGCGATCCGCACCTGCCGCAACATCGCGCGCCGAGTTTTCTCCCACCGCTTCGACAAACAGACGCCAGTCCGGCTTCGGATAGTCGTGCTGAAACATCGCAGGACGATACCCAAGCACCAGGCTGTACATCGCGAGATCACCCAGGTGATCGGCCGTCGCTCCAATAGGCGACATATAGCGACGGTACAGTGCTCCCGCCCACAGATAGATCACGCGCGAGACGTAGCCGGTCGCGACCGCGGCAGCGAAACCGGGCGACGTTCTCAGTCCCACGCGACTCGGATCAGTCGGGTAGTCAAACGCGAGATACGCCGTCGATTCGAAGCGCGTGCCGATGCCTAACTCACGTCGCTGGAAGCGCCAGCCGAGGGTGAACTCAATATCGGGGGACGCAGGCATACGCGTCGCGACACGCGCTGGGACCAACCCCTGCGTGGCGTAGACCGGCATCGGCAGCGAAGCAGACAGCTGCAGGTCCTCGTGGATGCCATAACTCAGCATCGGGCGAATCATCGCAGCCTGCTGATCCTCGAGCACGCGACCCATGGCCGTCAGGTCCAAACTCCACGCTCCGCGGCCGAGTGTGGGCGTCGAGAGTCCGAAGACTGGTCCGTGGCCCTGCGCAAACGCGAGCGTCGGAATCGTTAGGATCACGATCACAAGTCGCTTCGGCACGCCCGGCTCGAGCATCACGAATCCACACGCTGGAGCACGACGGGGAGCAGATATGCGACCGAGAATCCGATGCCGAGGAGCGCCGCGGAGAGCCAGAGGAGAGCTCGGCTCATGTGCGTCGCGTTGCGGCAGGCATCCGCGTCGCCGGCCGGACACGCCCCGCGCGCGATGAGAAGTTGCGGCGCGACGCGATACACGTAATAGAAGCTGCTCGCGATCAGAATGCCCGCAAGCGCGAATACCCATCCCTTGTGCTGCGAAAGCGTCACCAGCCAGGGAGCGGCGGACAGCAGTGAAGCCACCGTCGCACCTAAGCCAACGAGCACTAATAGCGCGGGGAGCGCGCAGCAAAGGAGCGTTCCGACCGACGAAAAAAGCGCCAGGTAGCTCACCGCACCGTGCTGTGAGCCCCCCGCGATCCGCACCGCGCTACTTCGAGCCGCTGCCGCAGCAACTGCCGCAGCAAGTAGAGCCGGATGCGCAGGTGCAGGAGCAGTTCGGGCAATCGCAGCAGCAGAGATCAGTAGACATGATGAATACCTCCAGAGAGTAACACGTTTTGGATCGAAGTGATCGTTAGGTGCCGTCGCTGTCTTCCAGCGCGTCGATGATCGGACAGACATCGGCGGGACCGTCGCAATCGCAGGCGTTCACCAATTCTTCCAGGGCTCGCCGCATGGCATTGAGGTGACGAACTCGGGCCGCGATGTCGGCAACCTTCGCGGCCGCGAGCGCGCGTACTTGCGCACTACTCCTCGTGCCACTCTGTCGCAGCTCGATCAGCTCGTGAACATCGCGCAGGCTGAACCCCAGCTCTTGCGCGTGCTTGATGAAGCGAACGCGACGCACCGTATCATCCGAGAACTCGCGGTAGCCCGACGGCCGACGGCTTGCCGGCGGAATCAAGCCACGCCTCTCGTAGTAACGCAGCGTCTGCACGTTGACGTTTGCGCGCTCGGCTACGCGACCGATGCGCAGAGCCGTAGAACTCGACGTGGCCATCATGACTCCCAAGCTACACTCTGTACCTAAGTATAGAGTCAAGGACCGAGCGTTGCGGGCAGGATCACGTCAGCCGGCAACAGGATCGGCGGCCTCAATCAGCGAGCGTGGCGCCCGACCAGCTACTGTCGCCGCGCACGCGACGACCAGTGGATCGCGCGGATCTTCCACCCGTTAGGCATCCGCGAGAGCACCATCAGTTCGGCGCTCGCCGAGTTGATTGGGCGCCCGCGATACTCGCCTTGCGTTGAACTCGTCGACGTCGCCCACGCAACATCGCCATGCACGACGACACGCACGGGTCCGCGCTCGCTCTTGATGCCGCTTGCAAACCCGATGTCCCCGCGGAGATGGCCCGAGCGGTACTGCTCGCGCGTCTCGATGCCGCCGGTCTCGACGATGATCGCATCCAGCGCGAGCAGGGCCAGCGCCGCTGTGCTGTCTCCCGACGCGAGTGCTGCGTGATATCCCATAACGACGGCCACGACGTCGCTCGAATCGCTCGCAGCGAGCGCGACCTCACCGCGCGCTTCGATCCCCGCAGCCCCGCTGGCGGGGAATTTGGTCCCCGTCTGGCCGAGTATCTCGTGCGTTTCGCCGGGAGTGAAGATGAAGGCGTTAGGCACCATCCAGAAGTCGTGCGCCAGGAGTGAAAGCGCGCTGACGAAAACGAGAATGCCGGCGAGGCCAACAGTTGCGGCAATACGATTACCGTGACGGCGCCGCGCTTTCGAGCCTTGTATAGATGAAGCCACCGGTCACTCCTGAAGAAGATGACTGCAACGGTCAGCCGAGCTGCGCACGCCGCAAGAGCTGCGCGTTGACGGCTACGACGATGGTGCTCAGCGACATAAGCACGGCACCGATCGCCGGCGAAAGCACGAAGCCTAACGGGGCCAGTACACCGGCTGCGAGCGGAATCGCGATGATATTGTAGCCCGCAGCCCACCACAGATTCTGTACCATCTTACGGTACGATGCCCGCGAAAGCACGATAATCCGCGGCACATCGCGCGGGTCGCTGCGCACCAGCACCACGTCCCCCGCCTCGACGGCAACGTCGGTTCCGGCACCGATCGCGACGCCCACGTCCGCTGTCACCAGGGCCGGCGCGTCGTTCACCCCGTCGCCGACCATGGCCACGCGCTTCCCCGCGCGCTGCAGCTCCTCGATCTTCCCTGCCTTCTGATCCGGCAGCACTTCAGCGAATACCGTGTCGATCTCCAGCTCGCGGGCGACGGCATCGGCCACAGCCTGCGCGTCTCCCGTGAGCATGACGACTTCGACTTTCGCGTTATGCAACGCGCGAATGGCTTCACGTGACTCGGGGCGAATGACATCCGCGACTGCGACGGTCGCAAGGACAGATCGATCGGCGGTGTTTCGCTCTGCGACGAGATACACGGCGCTTTGGCCCTTTTTTCCTGCCTCGTCCGCCGCGGCGCGAAGCGCAGCAGGCGGTTCCAGCGAGAACGATCTGAGGAGCGCCGGGCCGCCGACGTAGAGCGTGCGTCCTTCCACACGCGCACGCACACCGCGCCCGGGAAGTGCCTCGAAGCCCTCCACGCGAGGGAGGGCTTGGCCCCTGAGCCGCTCGAGCGCTGTACGCACGATGCCCTGTGCGATCGGATGCTCGGAGTCAGCTTCAACGGCCGCCGCAAGCCGCAACGCCGCGTCTTCGCTCACGTCCTCGTTAGGTGTGATGCGCACGACGCCGAACTCGCCGCGCGTCAATGTCCCAGTCTTGTCGAAGACGACGGCGTTCACGTTGCGCGCCTCCTCGAGTCCGCGCCGATTGCGCACCAGGAGTCCCCCGCGCGCACCTAACGTGGTTGAGATGGCGATCACCAAGGGGATCGCGAGCCCGAGTGCATGCGGACAAGCGATCACGAGCACTGTTACAAGTCGCTCGACGGCATACGCCGGCGTCGCATCTGCGATCAGCCACGCCACAACTGTCACGGCACCCGCAGCGAGGGCGATCAGCGTGAGCCAGAATGCGGCGCGGTCGGCCAGGTCCTGCGCCCGCGAGCGCGATGATTGCGCTTGCTCCACGAGTCGCATGATCCCGGCAAGTGCCGTGCGCTCGCCGGCGCCCGTGACCTCAACGCGCAGAGACCCCGAATCATTCACCGTTCCAGCTATGACTTTATCGTCGGTCTTCTTGTCGACGGGACGTGACTCGCCAGTGATCGCCGCCTCGTTCGCCTGACTCTGACCGGAACGCACGATGCCGTCGGCCGGCATACTCTCGCCCGGCCGCACGAGCACCACATCGCCGTCGCGCAGCGCGGCAAGCGGCACCTCCTCGGTTTGCTGACCCTCGACCCCGCCGATCACGCGCGTCGCGGTGTTAGGCAGCAGCTTCGCGAGCTCGCCGAGAGCACCTTGCGCCTGCGAGATTGATCGCATCTCGAGCCAGTGGCCCAGGAGCATGATCGTGACGAGCGTTGCCAGCTCCTCCCAGAGCGGCATGCCGGGATAGCCTAACGTGACGGCGGCGCTGAACACGAACGCGACCGAGATCGCCAGGGCGATGAGCGTCATCATCCCCGGCAGACGGTCCTTCAGCTCACGCCACGCACCCTGAATGAAGGGCCACCCGCCGTACACGAAGACGGCGCTGCCGAATGCTGCCGGAATCCAACGCGCTCCTGGGAACATCGGCGCGTGATAGCGCAACACATCCTGCAGCATGTGTCCCCACACAAGCGTGGGAAGGGTGAGCAACAGCGTGATCCAGAACTTGTCGCGAAACATCGCGACGCTGTGTCCCGCGTGTTTGTCATGCGCCGCACCTTCATGACCGTGCTGCATGGGAGCGTGCCCGGCGTGCGCGCGCTTCGCGCGTGCGCCGTGGTCAGCGTGCGCGTGATGCTCGTGGGCGGGATGTTCAGTCACGGTCTATGAGCGTGCAGAAAGAAATGCCGCTTGCGAAGGAGCCCTCTGGAGTTCGCTCCATACCGCGCGCTCTATGCCTCTTCCTGTGCGGCCCGGCGGAGGAGTGAGCGCCATACGAGGCGCTGCTGCTCAGCATGCGCGCTGTTCGGCCCGTAGTGGCGCATTGCAGCATCACACAAATGGGCGTGGAGCAAGAGCTCATGGATGCGAACGTCGGCGATCGCGAGTGGAGAGGGCGCCAGTCGGTTGTATGCCTCTACCAGCCGCTCCAGCCCACTTGCCACCGCGAATGGTTTGCGATGTCCGCGCGTTACGATGGCGAGATCGTATGCGGGGTCACCGACACAGGCCTCGGTCCAGTCGAGAACGCCGATCGCCCCAAGGTCATCCCATGGGCTCCGTAGGTTCTGCCCCAGTAGATCTCCGTGCAGCAGCGATCCCGCGGTTGGCGGCGGCAAGTGATCACGAATCCATAAGTCTGTGTCGCGTGTTTCGGATCCGTCGAGCTCCTCTAGAATGCCGGCGAATGCCAGCGCATGATTCACACGCGTTAGGCAAACTCGAACCAGGCCGCAAACAGGGTCCGGCTTGATCGCGTGAACAGCGGCCGCGACCTTCGCCACGAACTCCCAAGGCTTCCCACCACGAAAACGCGCTGCACGCAAGTCAACGTCGAACCCTTCTACAAACTCCTGAACCACTGCCAACCCGGTGTTCGTTTCCACTTCATCGAGCGGGCGTGGAACTACGAAGGGAAGGTCCTGCGTGCGAAGGAATCGGAGTAGCGCTGCTTCTGCGCGCATGCGCGCATCGCGGTCGTGCGCGGAATCGGGCGCCGGGAGTTTGATGACAACATCGATCTCGTCATTCGTGCCAAGTTGGATCCTGGCTGAGAAGACGACGTTCGAAACTCCATCGCCGATGCGGCGTATCCGTCCGATGACGGCGCCACGGGGTGGAATGCCGGCGCGTCGCGCAACCTCACACAAAACATCCTTCGCATCCGCCCAGTTAGGCAGTGGTCGCCGTTCAAGTTCAACGGCTTCATCAAGTTCCGCCTCGGTGATTCCGTACGGAGCTCCGCCTTCGGTGAAGCCCATCGGCAAGATGCGCTGGTCGCCGAAAACGACCCAACCGTCGTCTTCCGGCGTTTCGTCGGGTCTACGGCCTCTTCTCATGCGATGTCTACTGCGAAATCGTTAGGCTCCATCGGCGCCAGTTTCCGTCTGGCACGGGGTAATCGCGCCGCTTCGGTGTAAGCCCGTCCAGCGCGGGAATCGCGTCGTGGAGCCAACCTCAGCACCTCGTGAACACTTCCTGTACGTCCTGCCGCTTCCGCATGGGCAGGGATCGTTGCGGCCAACGGCTGTGTGCTCAAACATGTTGTCCATCTCCGCCGAAACTACGTCACGCGCGGCGATGCCGCAGGTAGGCTTCTCCACGCAGCGCCCCAAAAGCGGGAAAGTCTCGAGCCTGCCACGCCCCCTGGGGTTACGACATCCCGTCGATGGCGTCGGCGCGCTCAAGTTACCGTGATCGTTTGGATGATCGTGCTGCCCGGCGATCGACTGCCTGCCGCCTGGAGATCCGCGTTAGGCAGGTCGCCGCGATCGCGCCGTGTGCGCTCACGCGCGCCTTTCGCGAGCGCAGAACGGCGTGAAGGTGACAGGCGGGTGCCAGCGCCACTACGGTCGCGCGAGGGCTGCCCGTTAGGCAAGGTCACTAACCGCGAGGGTGCAGGATCACTCCTTCGCCGTGACGTGTTTCCCCTCTCGCGTGTGCTCCGCGAAACACCTGCGCACAGGGACGAAACGGCTTGTTGCCCAATACCCCGTGCGGTCGTTTACTCACACCGACCACAGGTAGATGACGCGCCATCGCTGGAGAAAGCCCACAGGGATGCAGGTAATGGCTACTGAGAGCGGGCCGTTGGCGAGGCTAGCAAGCGATATAGAGCCGGAGGTGCGCGCCATGGCGATCGACGCCATGCGACGCCAGCGGCTCCGTCTTACGCAGTTCACATTCACCAAGACCCCCCACGGTCGCTGCCACGCCGAAGTCGAATTCGAGTGGTTGGACGGGGAACGCATCTCAGGGAAGGCCGACGGCATCGCCAGTACACTCGGCGACCTGCGGCTGCCCGCGGAAGCCACGCTGCGCGCCATTGAAGCGTTCGCACGCGGCTCGGTCCAATTGGAGCTTATCGGTGTCAAATCGATGCGGGCCTTCGACGACACGGTAGTCATCGTAAGCGTCTTGCTCCGCAGCAATGGTGAGGTGACGCGACTGTTAGGGTGTTCTCTGGCTGGGGACGATCTGCTGCGAGGTGTCGTCGTTGCAACATTGCAAGCAACGAACCGCGTAGTAGGCAACACAATCGCAACTCGATAGGTCCAACCAGGGGCAAACGGAGAGTGCGGAGGTTCCGCCTCACGTGTTGGGGTGTAACATTGCGGCGCGCCGGACGCGCCGTCCGTCATGGAGGTTCGATTTGACCCTGTTACGCCGACTTCCTCTGCTGGTGCTGACAAGCGTCGTCGTCGCGTGCGCGACGTCGCGCGGTCCCGCGGCTGGGGGCGCGGGCGTCAGCCTGACGACTGGGCAAGCGCCTAACGAGAAGCGCGATTCCACGACGACATATACGGCCGCCGGTCAACTCGCTCCGACACGGGCGGGACACGACAGCATCGAGGTCTCGCTACGCGAGATCATGTCAGGCGCGCTCTCGGTTTTCGGTGACACCCTCCCAACAGCGACGCCGACGAGGGAACCGGCCAGCGACAGTATAACGCCTGCCGCGCTAATCGAAGACGCAGAGCCGACTTGGGATATCGACGTGCGCTCATACGAGACGCACGATCGTGTGCAGAAGTATGTGGGGTTGTTCACCGGTTCCGCGCGCCCGACGTTCCAGCGGTGGATGCAACAGGGCGTGCGCTACATGCCGATGATTCGCCAGACGCTGCGCGCCAAGGGCATTCCGGAAGACATGAGTTATCTCGCTCTCATCGAGAGCGGCTATTCTCCGCATGCGTATTCCCGCGCCGCCGCCGTCGGGATGTGGCAGTTCATGACACGCACAGGGCGCGGCATGGGGTTGCGCATCGATTGGTGGGTCGATCAACGGCGCGATCCGATCGAATCGACGATTGCAGCGGCAGGCTTTCTCGGTCACCTGCGTGATCAGTTTGGCTCGTTGTACCTCGCCGCGGCGGCGTACAACGGTGGGCCCGGACGCGTGGCGCGCGGCCTAATGAGAATCGACGACGAGCTGCAAGGACAGAACGGCGACGACGCGTTCTTCGCACTGGCCGACACGCGCCTGCTGCGCGCCGAGACGAAGGACTACGTCCCCAAGCTCATTGCCGCCGCGCTGCTGGCGAAGAACGCAAAGCGCTTCGGCTACGACGTTGATTCCGCGGCGCCATTCGCGTTCGACTCCGCCAGAGTCCCGGCGACAACACCGCTCACAGCCGTCGCGCGCGCAGCGCGGTCGCATATTTCCGTGATTCGCGATCTCAATCCGCACGTACTGCGCGGAATGACGCCGCCCAAAGATTCGTTCACGGTTCGCATTCCCATCGGTCGCGCCGATTCATTCGCGGTGTTGTTCGACAGCCTATCGGCGAACGAGCGGCTCGCCTACACCCGCGTCGTCACGAAGAAGGGAATGACGCTCAAGAAACTGGCGGACCAGCATGCAGTCGAAGGGCATCAGATCCGGTGGTACAACCCGAAGCTTCGCGTCAGCAGCAAGGGCGTGCTCACGGCCGGCCAAACGGTGCTAGTACCGACGGCGAACACGGTTGAAGGAGCGTTCGACGTGCCCAATCCTGAGATCGAGCGCTACGGCACATCAGCATCGGGAAGGCACATCGTGCGAAAAGGCGAGAGCCTCAGCGTGATCGCGAAGCGTTACGGCACCTCCGTATCGACTTTGATGCGGCTCAACGGCCTGAAGAAGCAGGTGATTTTCCCGGGCCAGTCGATCATCGTCCGAGGGCGCACGTCGCGGCGAGCAAACTAGAACGCCCCGCCCCCTTGGGCAGGGCGGTGGATCCGTAACGCTGATTACTGTAGTAACCCGTTCCCGCGATATCCTTTGAGTACGATGTAGTCGTAGCCGTTCGACGGATCGATCCCTAATTCCTTCTCGATCAAGACGGCGAGCGGCCCACGATTGTACACAAGGAGGGCCGTCTTAACGGAACCGTACTCCTCGAGCAGATCACGCAAATAACGGAAGCCGATGCGCAGGTTCATGTGACGGTCGTGTAGCTGCTCCACCGTGACCCCAGGCTCGTAATACCGCGCTGTGGGAAGCATCAGCTGAGTAAGCCCAATTGCCCCCACGGGGCTCTTGGCGCGCTCGGTGAACCGGCTCTCGAGGCGGACGACCCGGAACGCGAGCTCGGGATCGACCTTCTCCGCTACCGCCTCGTCGTGGATGGCAGCCGCGAGGTCGGCACTAATCCCGTAACGCTGGGCAAAGCGGAACACGCGGTTCCACCTCTCGAGGTTCTCGCCCGTAAACTGGTCGTTCTCACCGGTACCCGGCGCCAGACTGTCATTGGAAACGCCAGCCGCGCGTGCGGTGTCGGGGCGCCAATCGGCGGCCGCCGTCACCGAAGCGATGACAAACCCCATCAGAATTAGGCTCGCCCGAGCCTTTCTACGACGCCGTAGGCGATCGCCATAGTGGACGTAGGAGCCACTGAGATCGTGCATAACGCCTCTATCGTGGGGGACTGGATGTCGCAGCACTCTGCCGCGCCACTCCGCGTCCTTGTAAAAGCGGCGAACCTCTGGGGCTATGACCTTAGGAAGTGCCCCGAGCGTCCGCCGCGCTTTTCGCGCAAAGCAATCTCACCAATTTCCATGCCTTTATCCACCCCCTTCACCATGTCGTAAATCGTGATAAGAGTCACACTTACGGCAATTATTGCCTCCATCTCCACGCCGGTTGGCGCGACTGTCACCACGGTGGCCTCGGCGCGGATCCCGGGGAGGGCATCGTCGAGGGTGAGGTCCACCTGGATGTCAGAAAGTGGGAGTGGGTGGCAAAGAGGGATTAGCTCCGCCGTGCGCTTGGCCGCCATGATTCCGGCCACCCGCGAAACGGCGAGCACATCCCCTTTCTTGAGCGAGTTGTCGCGGATTGCCTGCAACGTTTCGGGGTCCATAGTGATCAACCCCGAGGCGCGTGCCAGCCGTTCAGTGGCCGGTTTTTGCGACACGTCCACCATTCGGGCGGTCCCACTCTCGTCGAGATGCGTGAAGTCGCGCATATGCAGGTGCCCTCAGGTGCGCAACGAATGCGCCAAACGATCGACCAGGTCGGCGGTAATGAGGGAGGGGTTGACGTTCGTCAGGGTCGTCTCCTTCGCATCTTCGACCAGTTCGACAGCGCGGGCGAAGCGAACGGCGCGCTCGGCGTCGCCGGCCAACGTCGCCTCGCGCGCCGATTGATGTAGTTGCAGGGTAACCGCGTCTAATACGTCGCTAAAACCGCCGCGGGCTCCCCAGCCGCCTTGCTGCAGTGCGACGAGGTAGCGCTTTGAAGCATCCACCGCCGTCGCTGCCTCGACGATTGCGGCGGCGCGACTGCGGATCACCGCATCGTTCTCGGCGGAGAGGAGTGTCCCGGGAGCACCGAGGGCGCGCTGGACCATCTCGTCGACGCTTCCTTTCGCTCCCGACTGCGCGAGAGCGCTCTTGAAGGCGTCGTGCGTCAGCACAGCGCGCACATCATCTGCTGCGAGCGGCCGGACGCGGATGGGAGCGACGCGCGAGCGGATCGTTGGCAGAAGGTCGCCCGCCGCGCTGGAGGTGAGCATGATCCATGTGTCGTTAGGCGGCTCTTCCAGCAGCTTGAGAAAGGCGTTGGCGGCTTGTTCACTGCCGAGCTGCGGGACCATTCGCTCGGCGTCGCCGACGACGATGACTTTGCGACGCGCCAGGGCAGGGGTCACCGCGGCGGTGAGAAGGAGCATGCGCGTCGTCGCGATGTAGATGCCGTCGGAACCCGACGGCGGTGGATAGACGCCAGCGGCTTTCGCCCGCTCGAGACGTGCCTCGGTGTAATCGTTCTTCGAATCGTTAGGTGTATAATCCGAGTCGCGTGGGCGTGGGAGCGGGAAGACCCAATGGATGTC
>JBQTIF010000081.1:0-66239 GCA_052388395.1 Gemmatimonadaceae bacterium
GCCTAGCCATAACGGATAACCCAAAACAAACGGGGACAGAGCCTATTCACCCCGACAAATCGACTCTGACCCCTTTGATTACGCTGACCCCTTTGATTTCAGACGGTTGGCCCTACGTGGACGCGAAGCTCGCCAAACAACCGCTCGAGATCCGCAAGTTGATAATTCGCGTTCAGCCCGCTCGGATTGGGTAGCAGCCAAAGCTCCGTTTCGCCGATGCGCTCAGGCTGCAATCCGAGTGCGGCTTTGGGTCGCGCGAACGCGGCGCGATAGGCGCCCACGCCCAGCACCGCGAGCATCCGCGGACGGTACTTGCGCACTTTCCTAACGAGCGCTCGCGCACCGGCTACGTATTCGTCGTTCGAGAGCTGCGCAGCGGTGGCAGTTCCACGCCGCACAACCATCGTCATTCCGTACCCCAGTTTGAGTAGCTCCCTTTCTTCATCCGGTGCGAGCTGTCGCGGTGTAAAGCCAGCGCGATGCAACGCCGGCCAAAATCTGTTCCCCGGGCGCGCGAAGTGATGCCCGGTTGCCGCTGAATACAGACCAGGATTGATCCCGCAAAAGACGACGCTAAGGCCAGGCGCGAGGAGATCGGGGACGGTCCGCCCAGCTGCGAGTCGTAGCTCCTCGGCCGTCGGTCGTTTCACCAGGCGGACCTAACGCGGCTTCTGAGGTGACCGCAAGCGGAGCTTGGCCGCGCGCGCACCCGTGGCGATCGCGCCGTTCACCGTTCCGAGTCGCCCCTCGGGATATGACGCCGAGGAGACGAAGCGATTTGTCGCCTATTACGACGCGATGCCATATGGCTCCTCGAAACCCGTCGTGACCACCAGCGTCCAAGTCCACTAAGCCGTTTCAATGGAGTCAGAGTCGCTGAAACGCCGTGGCCCACACTGGGCCGTGCCGGCCGGCGCATCATCGACTCTGACCCCTTTGATCGGGATACAACTGAGTCGACGCTACTGGTGTCTGATTAGGGGTTGATGAAGGGCCTGTTAGGTCGATTCCCGCCCGCCACATCCTTACCAATATTGAACGGCTGTCGGAGCAGGCTCGGTACCGTACACCCAGAACCGCTGGGGAGGCTCGAGATGAAGCAGCTAATTCGTAAGCCATGGTTCATCGGTGGAGCGACGTTTCTGCTCCTCGCCGCCGGCACTGCGCTCCTCATGACTCCGGGTGGCGCCGCTCCGGCCAGTTCGGTTGTCGCGCGCGTTAAGCAGGGTGACTTCAAGGTCGTTGTGAATACGGCAGGCGAACTTCGGGCTCTGCGCGACATCAAGGTCACTGGACCGATGACGCTGCAGCAGGCGCAGGTCTACCAGGTCAAGATCCAGACCATCGTCCCGGAAGGTACGGTCGTCAAAGAGGGCGACATGGTCGCGGAGCTCGACAAGACGCCAGCAGTGACAAAGATGGCCGATGTCACGCTCGCGCTTCAAAAGGCGGAGGCTGTGTTCGAGCAGGCTCAGCTCGACTCGGCGCTCAACCTCTCGAAGGCGCGCGAGGAGATGAAAACGATGGAGCTGGCGCTCGAGGAAAAGCAGATCGCCAAAGATCAGGCGAAATACGAGGCTCCTAGCGTGCAGCGGCAAGCAGCCATCGACCTGGAGAAGGCGCAGCGGGCGCTGGCGCAGGCCAAGTCCGACTACAAGACCAAGACGGACCAGGCGCAAGCAAAAATGCGCGAAGTGGGTGCGGATCAGCAGCGGCAGAAGAACCTGCTCGCGATGATCCAAGAGACCCTAACGGGATTCACAGTAAAGGCCCCGGCTCCGGGGATGGTGATTTACGTCAAAGAATGGAACGGGAAGAAACGGACAGCCGGCTCGCAGATCGGTGCGTGGGATCCGACAGTGGCCACGCTGCCTGATCTCTCGGGGATGGAGTCAGTTACGTACGTGAACGAGATCGACGTGCGCAAAGTGGAGAAGGGGCAACCGGTCGTGATCACACTTGACGCGGATCCCTCGAAATCTTTCGTGGGAAAGGTCACCGCCGTCGCGAACGTTGGCGAACAACGGCCTAACGCGGACGCGAAGGTGTTCGAGGTCAAGGTGACGTTGGCGAAACCTGATACCACACTGCGTCCCGGCATGACGACCGGCAACGCGATTGAAACAGCGGCTGTCAAGAATGTTCTCTTTCTTCCGCTGGAGGCCGTCAGCAGCGATTCCGGCGTTCCTTACGTCTTCAAGCGCAACGGCGGCGGTGTCGTGAAGCAGGAGATCGAGACCGGACAGATGAACGATGACGAGGTTGTCGTGAAGCGCGGCCTCGCTGTTGGCGATGAGGTGATGTTGCTGCCGCCGCCTAACAAGGACGAGCTGGACGTCGTGCGGCTCCCAGGGTCCGCTGAGCGTCCCAAGACGGCGCCACAAGGTGACACGGCCCTGAAAAAGCCGATAACACCCGAGCAAAACGGGTCCGAGGTCAAAGGTCAGAGGTCAGAGGCGAACGGTAAGGGGTCAGAGGCGAAAGCCACGACTTCAGCGGCGAAGAAGGGCTAACACGTGCGGTTTGACCGCGCTTCGCTCGCTGAGTTGCGGGCGAAGATCATTGCCCACGTCTTGTTCAGCATGCGCACCGCCTCGGAAGCGGTGGTGCATAACAGACTGCGCGCTGGTCTCACATCGTTAGGAATACTCTTCGGCGTCGCATCGGTCATCGCGATGCTCGCGATCGGCAAGGGCGCCGAGCAGGAGATTCTGGAACAGATGCAGCTCCTGGGCACGAACAACATCGTGATCACGCCACTCGAGGAGCAAAAGGAAGAAGAGGCGAAGGAAGAGGCCGACGCGGCTAAGAAGCCCAAGAAGTACTCCCCGGGGCTGTCGTATCGCGACGCCGAAGCGATTGTGCGCGTCGTCCCCGACGTCGAGACGGCGAGCGGCGAGATCGTGTACAACACGATGATCACGCGCGAAGGGCGCCGCCGCAGCGGTAAGGCTGTCGGCGTGGACACGTCCTACTTCCGCCTAACGAATCTCGCTGTCGTCCGCGGCTCGCTCTTCACGCCGATGCAGGTGGCGGAGGGTCGTCCGGTAGCGATCATCGGACACGGTGTGCGGACGCGTTTCTTCACAACCGAAGATCCCATCGGACGTCCGATCAAGGTCGGCGACAACTGGTTGACCGTCGTTGGCGTGCTCGAGGATCGCCGCGTGAGTGGTGAGACGTCTCAGCGCCTCGGCATCCGCGATCCGAACATGGACGTGTACTTGCCGCTGCACACGATGTTGCTGCGCTATCGCAATCGCGCACGCATCACGCAGCGCGACATCGAGAAAGCCGCGGCGCAAGAACAGCCGCAAAACCAGGATCAGCCCAAGGAAGACGAGGACGCGCGCGCGGAACGGCTGAATATCAATCAACTGGACCGGATCATTGTTCGTGTGAGCGAATCGTCCAAGGTACCCGCTGTCGCCAACGTGATTCAGCGGATGCTCGAACGGCGGCACAATACAGTGATCGATTTCGAGATCCTCGTTCCCGAACTGTTGCTGCAGCAGGAGCAACGCACCAAGACGATCTTCAACGTTGTGCTCGGCGCCATCGCATCGATTTCTCTGATCGTGGGCGGCATCGGGATCATGAACATCATGCTTGCGTCGGTGCTGGAGCGCACGCGCGAGATCGGCGTTAGGCGCGCAACCGGGGCGACACAAACGGACATCCTCTTTCAGTTCCTGAGTGAGGCCGTCCTGATCAGCGTCGCCGGCGGCGTTGCCGGCATCATCCTCGGCAGCACGCTGAGTGTCGGCATCGAGCAGCTCGCCGAGATCAAAACGTTGGTGTCGTATGTGTCGATCATTGTCGCGTTCGGCGTATCGATCACAGTCGGAATCGTCTTCGGCATCGTCCCGGCTTGGCGCGCGGCACGCCAGGATGTCGTGACGTGCCTCCGCCACGAGTGAGCAGTATGCGATTCAATACACGAGGAATGCGCCGCGGGGCGCTCTGCGCGACGGCGCTGCTTTGCACGGTTGGATCCGCGGGAGCGCAACAGACGCTCACGTTGCAACAGGCGATCGACCTGGCTCAGCGCAATGGACTCGCTGCGCGTGCCGCGGTGAGTACGCGTGACGCGGCGCGGTCGCGCGAGCATTCCTTCTACGCGCGGCGTCTCCCTCAGTTCTTCCTAACAGGGAATGTCCCGCAGTACAACCGCTCCATCATCCCGGTGCTACAGCCCGACGGGACGACGCTCTTCAAGCCGCAGCAGGAAACGAACTCCAATGTCAACCTGACAATCGCACAGCAGCTCCCGATCACCGGTGGATCCCTTTTGGTCAGCTCGCGCCTAACGCAGCTCAAACGGAGCGGCACGACGTCCTCAGAGACGTGGAACTCCACGCCGTTCAGCGTGTTGCTTAGACAGCCACTATTGCAGTCCAACTCGCAAGCGTGGGATGGCCGCGAACAGAATCTGCGCGGGGATGCCGCCGAACAGCAGTATCTCGAGGCGCGCGAGGATGTCGCGCTGCAAGTCGTGGATGCGTTCTTCGCGTATTTCGCTGCCCGCACTACCCGCGGCAACAGCGAGATCAATGCGGCGATCAATGACACGCTGTTCAGGATGAACCAGGGGCGCTTCGAGGTAGGGAAGATCGGTGAGAACGATTTGGGTCAGAGTGAGCTCCAGCTGCTGCGCTCGCGCAACGCGCTCGATGCGGCGCGGCTGGAACACGACCGGACTCTGGCTGCGCTGCGACTCGTGTTGAACTTGCGACCTAACGAGCCACTCGACGTTGCGGTGACATCTGACGTGCCGCCGTTCGAAGCGGACACGATCCTCGCGGTGCAGCAGGCGCTGCGCAATCGCGCGGCGATCACGGACCTGAGACTACAGGACGTGCAGGCACGGCGGCGCATTTCCGAGACGCGGCTCAACAACGGGCCTAACGCGACGTTCTCGGCAAGCTACGGGTACAACGCAACCGCCACTGAGATGAATCTGGCCTACCGCGATTTGGCCAATGCGCAAACGCTCACGCTTGGCGTTTCGATCCCCTTGCTCCGCTGGGGAGCGAACTCGGCGGATGTCCAGGCCGCACGGGCCGATCTCGACCGTGTCACCAGCAACGCGACGGTTGCGCGCGAACAAGTGACGCAGGAAGCGCATTTTGGCGCGCTGCAACTCGCCCAATCTCGGCGCCAGTTGTTGATCTCAGCCAAGGCAGACACGGTAGCGCGTAAGCGCTTTGAGGCAGCGTACAATCGTTATGGGATCGGTCGCATCGGCATCGACAACCTCGTCGTGGCACAGAACGACAAGGATCAGGCACTGCTCGCGTACGTGCAGGCGCTACGCGGTTACTGGACGGCACACTATCGCCTCAGAAAGGTGACGCTGTACGATTTCGAGAAGGGGAACGTGATCCGTTAGGTCAGCGCCCAGTTGATGTTCACATCTTGACGGTCAAGATGTAGAGGCGTACGTTGCGGCCAGCGAAGGAGCGGCCGTGGACGAGCCAAATACCGATGTGATTCAGGGCACGCTGGATATGCTGATCCTCAAGACGCTCAGCCTCCAGCCGTTACATGGATTTGGAATCGCGCGCCGCATCGAGCAGATCTCGCGCGGTGTGTTCAAAGTCAACCCAGGTTCACTCCTCACCGCGCTTCAGCGCCTCGAGCGCGCGGGTTGGCTGGACGCCGAGTGGCGCGATACAGAAAACGCACGGCGCGCCAAGTTCTACGCGTTGACGCGCGCCGGGCGACAGCAGTTGCACGTCGAAACGGCGGATTGGACGCGCCGTGTGGCCGCCGTCGCTCGGCTACTCAAAAGCGACTCGTGACGTCGTGTCACTCTGGCGTCAGTTGCATCGTGGCCTGCGTGCCCTAACGAACCGTCGCACTGCCGACGGCGAGCTCGCTGAGGAAGTGCGACACTATGCCGAGCAGTCCGCAGCAGCGCATGTCGCAAGTGGCTTGTCGCCGGCCGATGCAGCGCGCGTGGCGCGCATGGAGCTCGGAGGCCTAACGCAGGTGCGTGAGCAGATGCGCTCGTACGGGTGGGAGAACGTCGTCGATAGTACGTTGAGCGATATGCGCCACGCGCTTCGTCGTCTCCGTGCGGCCCCCGGCTTCACTCTCATCGCCGTACTCACGCTTTCGTTAGGCGTCGGCGCGACGACGGCGATCTTCAGCGCGGTGAGCCCGATCCTCTTCCAGCCGTTGCCATATCCTGGCGCAGACCGGCTCGCGATGATCGTGGAGATCGGCAGAGACGGTGAGCATGCCGAAGGAACTTTCGGCATGTACCGCGAGCTGGTCGCGCGATCGCGGTCCTTCGATGCGATCGCCGTGCTCCGGCCGTGGCAACCGACGATGACGGGTGTGAACCAACCAGAGCGACTGAGTGGTCAGCGGGTTAGCGCGAGCTACTTCGCCGTGCTTGGTGTGGTGCCGCAAATCGGACGGGCGTTCACAGCGGCAGAGGATCAGAGGAATGGGCCGAATGTGGTTGTTCTCAGCGATGGTTTGTGGCGTCGTCGATTCGCGGCGGATTCCGGGATCATTGGCCGTGTCATCGCGCTGGACGACATTAGCGTCGTCGTCGTCGGCGTCATGCCTAACGATTTTGAGAACGTGCTGGCGCCGACGGCGGAGGCATGGGCGCCATTGCAGTATGACATGACGCAGGGGAGGGCATGGGGGCATCACCTGCGCACTGTTGGTCGCCTACGGTCCGGCATTCACGTCGAGCGCGCGACTCAGGAGTTGAATGTCATCGGGAGCCAGGTGCTCGCGGAGCTGAAACCGGAGACGTATCACCCCAAGACTGCTTTTAGCGCCATCGCGCTCCGCAGCGAGGTCACGCGCAACGTGAAGCCGGCGCTGATCGCGATACTCGGCGCGGTTGCGCTGGTTCTCATTATCGCGTGCGTCAATGTGACGAACCTCCTGCTTGCGCGTGGCGTGCGGCGTCGCGCGGAGTTCGCGTTGCGCGCGGCGCTCGGCGCCAGACAGGCTCGCCTGATGCGGCAGCTGTTGACTGAAAGCATCGTCCTATCCGTGTTAGGCGGCCTGGTTGGTATGGGAGTCGCGATGCTGGGGGTCCGGGCGCTTGTCGCACTCAGTCCGCCGGGCCTCCCGCGCATCGAGGCGATCACCGTCAGTGGCGCTACGTTCGCGTTTGGACTTGGGCTCACGACACTGATCGGCGTGGCATTTGGATTAACGCCAGCGCTGCAAGTCGCGCGTAGCGATCCGCAGCTAGAACTGCTACGCGGCACGCGTCGCGCGACCGGCGGACATCGTCGGGTGCGCAACGCCTTGGTCGTCGCGGAAGTAGCGCTCGCGCTCGTTTTGCTTGTGAGTTCTGGGCTGCTCCTGCGGAGCCTCGAGCGTCTGTTCGCTGTCGACGGCGGTTTCGACGCGTCGCAGCTGCTCACAATGCAAGTGCAAACGTCCGGCCGACGTTTCACTGAGGACAGCACAACCTACCGATTCTTCTCACAAGCACTCGACGCTGTGCGGCGTGTTCCGGGCGTCAACTCGGCTGCCCTAACGAATCAACTACCGTTGAGTGGTGACGTTGACCTCTTCGGCGTGAGGTTCCACCCGAGCCACGCGTCCGATGCTGGCGAGTTGCGCGGCACGTTTCGTTATGCGGTGAGCCCGGGCTACTTCCAGACGATGCGAATTCCGCTCAAGCGCGGGCGACTGCTCGACGAGCGAGACGTCGCGAGCGCGGAGCGCGTTGTCGTTATGAGCGAATCGATGGCGAAGCGGAGGCTCGCCGGTGTGGACCCGATCGGCCGCCGCTTGAGCATCGGTCCGCCGACACCGCTGTACACGGTTGTGGGGGTTGTAGGTGACGTGAGGCAGATGTCCTTGGCAGACAACGATGTTGACGCCGTGTACGTCACAGCAGCACAGTGGCGCTACGCTGACAACGTGATGACGCTCGTGATTCGTGCGCGCGACGATGCGAAGGCGCTCGTCCCCTATATTCGTGACGCGGTCTGGTCGGTCGACAAGAACCAACCGATTGTGCGTGTGGCAACGCTGCGGGATTTGGTCGATGCGTCCGGTGCTTCGCGGCGGTTTGCACTAATCCTGTTCGAAGCATTCGGGCTCGCGGCGCTGGTTCTCGCCGCAGCGGGCATCTATGGCGTGCTGTCCGGGAGCGTCGCTGAACGAACTCGCGAACTCGGCGCCCGCGCCGCGTTAGGCGCTTCGCGCGGTCGCATTCTGACGCTCGTCCTTCGGCAAGGCATGCTCCTTTCTGGTCTGGGGATCGCACTGGGGCTGGCCCTCTCCGGCGCGGCGACGCAGGGCCTTGTCGCCATGCTGTTCGGCGTGTCGCGGCTCGACGCCGTCACCTATGTGGGCGTAGTCGCACTGCTGCTCATTGTATCATTGATCGCCTGCGTGGTCCCGGCATGGCGCGCGGCGCGTGTCGATCCAGCGAGAGTTTTGCGGTCCGACTAACAGCGCCACAACCGTTAGGCTCATGCCGAGGCCGGCAGACCTGGCTTGCGCGAGCGCGAGCGATAGCGCACGGCCGCGTGCATTGGAGTACGCCGAGCCCGCCTAACAGGGCGACACCCCGTCGGCGGCGCTATTCGCCCCGCGTACAGTTGCGGTTGCCCCAGCGTTCGCCGCCATGGCTTCGTTATCGCAGTATTTTCGCCGCTTCGCGACACCCGCGCACGTATTCGTCGGCGCGATCACTCGTCAGGTCGTTGTCGACCTTGAACGCGATGTGCGCTGCCTCGTGCTCCATGCTGCGCACAAGATCGTCTAGCGTGCGTAGGCCGACGTTGAGCGAATCGATCTCCCGCGCGAGAACCATTTCACCGTTAGGCTTGGCTTCCCCTGACGTGAGGTAGGAGCCGACTCGCCACATGTACGGTCGGATGCTGATCTGGCCGCTGCGATACGAGCTTTCCAGGACGGCGGCGTAGCTGGAGCAAACGCCACCGCGCGCCTTGAGCTCAGCGACCCGCTTCTCGATGGCTCGCGTGAGTTGCGCGTCGGGCGGCGTCGCTGAACACGAAGCGCATGTTCCATCGATCAGCGGCGGGAAGGCCGCTTCGGGAACTGCGGCACTGCGCATTGCCTTCGCCGACATGCAGCCAGCTGTTGCAGCGACTGAAAGAAGCAGGAGAAGGCGGCCGGACAGCATCATGTGAATGTTGAAGTTCTACGAGCCCCGAGCAAGCGCGGATTCGCCAATGCAGGACGCCAACGCCTTAGAGCCCGTAACGGCGGCTCAGCGCCTCGCGAATCTCAGCTGTTACCAGTGTGCGGTTGTGCTTGATCCGTGCGAGAAATTCCTTGGGAGCCGCCGTGCGTCGATCGTGTTTTCCGCTCCATGCGATCAGCTCGAGCATAGCAGGCAAAAGGTCGAGCCCTTTCTCAGTGAGCGAGTACTCGGCGCCGCGGCCCGAGCCACTCTTACGGATGAGGCCGTCCGCTTGCAGCTGCTTGAGCCGAGCAGCCAGGATGTTCGTCGCCATCCCCTCTTCTGCTGACAGGAAGTCGGTGTACGTCCGTCGTTCCGTGAACATGAGATCGCGGATCACGAGCAGGCTCCACGCGTCCCCGAACGTCTGCAGGGCGAAGTTGATCGGGCGATCCGAGCGCCGGCGCGGATCACTACGCCGCAATCTCCATCATGCGACCCGAGCCGATCGTGCCAATGGGCCTGCTGTCCATGATCAGCCAGGGTCTCGTCTTCGCTTTCCTGTTCCCGACGTTCAACCGCGGCCCGAATCCCATACGCAACGGCCTCGTGTTCTCCTGGGCACTTGGGGCGTACCTCGCGTCGTACATCGTGCTCGGCGAAGCGGGGAAATACGCGATCCCGTCGATCGGCTCATGGATCGCGGTGGAGCTGAGCGCTGCGGCGGTACAGTTCACGGTCTTCGGGGCGCTGCGTGGCCTCTTGCACCGGCGCAGTCTCGCGCCTAACGCCGCGCATGCGAGGGCATGAGACTCGTGGCGTTCGATGAACGGCTGGCGGACCGCGTCCGAACGCTGCTGAGTGCGCGCGCCGACGTCGTCGAGAAGCGGATGTTCGGCGGGCTGGCGTTCTTGGCGCGCGGGAACATGTGCTGCGCTGTGCATGGCTCGGCGTTGATTGTGAGGCTCGATCCGAGGGAGACGGAGCGCGCGCTCACGGCGCCGCACACGCGCATTTTCGACCTCACTGGTCGGCGGATGAAAGGGTGGATTATGGTAGAGTCCGGCGGCCTGACGAGTGCCTCTTCGTTAGGCAAGTGGGTTCGCAACACGCTGCGGTTCGCCGATTCGTTACCGGCCAAGTGAGCATAGCGGCTGCCGTGCCGCTCACACTGGGCGCTTGGCCAGCCAACTGGTCAGGTCCGGTGCCGCGTCATAGAATGGGCGGTGGGCAGCCTGGGGGATTTGCGGAGCATGCACCCTGTGATTCGCGCCGTCGTCGTGGCGCTCGCGTATTTCGCCAGCGCGCGCGTCGGGTATCTGTTTGCGATTCCGAATGGCCTGGTCACGCTGTGGCCGCCGAGCGGCGTTATGCTCGGCCTGCTCGTCCTCTCCAGACGTCAGATGTGGCCGATTACACTGGCCGGAGGTCTCGCCGGAAGCCTGGCATCTGATTTAGTCGAGGGATACTCGGTACTGCTCGCGATAGGCGCCGCTCTCGCGAACAATGTGGAAAGTCTTTCCGTTGCGTGGCTCCTGACCCGGCGGTTGGGACAACCCGTTAGGCTGCAGAGCCTCAGGGCCGTGCTCGAATTCGTCATCGGCGGCGCAGTCCTCGCGAATGCCATGACTGCTTCGTTAGGTGCACTAATGCTGCATCTGGGCTTCCGTACGCCCCTCCCGACCGCGTGGTTTGTTTGGTGGGTAGGCGACGGTCTCGGCATGCTGATCGTGGCGCCCGTACTCATCGCGTGGCACCGTTGGGGCGAGTTGCGCGGGCGCCTAACACGACAAGCAGTGCTCGAAGGCGCCGTGCTCCTTGCCCTCCTGCTGGTTGTGGCGACTCTCGCGCTCGGTCCCCGTCGCGACTGGGTGTTGCAGCCCGCTCCCTACACGGCGTTTCCGCTCCTGTTCTGGGCCAGCCTGCGCTTCGGGCCAGTGGGTGCCACGACGAGCGCGTTGATCGTCGCCGCGGTCGCGACGTGGTTCGCGTCGTTAGGCGTCGGTCCCTTCGCGGCCGCGGGAGCGTCCAGCGTCAGCGTGGCCTTGCACGTTTACACTTTTCTCATTGTAGTCAGCCTGTCGTCGCTCATCCCGGGCGCTGTGCTGGAAGAGCGGCGCGCCGCCGAGCAGCGTTTGCGTGAGAGTGAGGAGCGCTATCGCACGGTCGTGGATGCCGCGAACGATGGCATCATCACCATCGACGAGAACAGCCGCATCGGCTTCGCCAATCCAGCCGCCGAGCGGATCTTCGGTTATCCAGTCCAAGAGATGTTTGGCCGCAGTCTCACGATGCTCATGCCGACCGATGCGCGCGAGCGTCATCTGACCTCACTTGCTCGCTACATCGAGACCGGTGAGAAACACATTGAGTGGCGTGGCGTCGCGCTCACAGGCATTCACAAGGATGGACACCAGATCCCGCTCGAAGTCTCCTTCGGCGAACTGGCGGAGAATGGGCGTCATAGCTTCACTGGCATCGTTCGCGACGTGAGCGAGAGAACCGCCGCTGAGGCGGCGCTGCGCGATGCCGAGAACCGGATGCGCTTCGCGATGGACGCGTCTCGCGTCGGCACGTGGGAGTTGGAGTACGCAACTGGCAAGATGCGCTGGTCCCAAACGCTCGAAGCCCTACATGGTTTGGAACAAGGGGCGTTTGGTGGCACACTGCACGCCTTTCTCGCGCTAATTCATCACGACGATCGCGATGCCGTGCGGTTGGAGATCGACCGCGCCGCGCGCCAGCGCACCAACGCGAATATTCTGTACCGCGCCGTCTGGGCTGATCGAACTGTACGTTGGATCAGTGGTGTGGGACAGACTTTTTACAGCTCGGTGGATGAGCCCGTTCGCGCAGTCGGAATCGGGCTCGATGTCACCGAGCGCCGCGCGCTCGAGGAACAGTATCGCCAGGCGCAGAAGATGGAGGCAATCGGTCACCTCGCCGGCGGCGTCGCTCACGACTTCAACAATCTGTTGACCGCGATTCAGGGCTTTGGATTCGTTGTCGCGGAGAGTTTGCCGGCGGCGGACGTGCGACGCGCGGACGTGAACGAGATACTGCGCGCGGCAGAACGCGCCGCGTCGCTCACGCGCCAGCTGCTCGCGTTCAGCCGGCAGCAGATCCTGGCACCGCGTGTTCTCAGCCTCGCGGAATCCGTGCGGGCGATGCAGCCGATGCTACGGCGGCTAATCGGAGAGGACATCGAGGTCATCGTGCGCGCAGCGAATGAAACGGGAAGTATCCGCGCGGACCCGGGCCAGATGGAGCAAGTCATTCTCAATCTCGCTCTCAACGCTCGCGATGCGATGCCTAACGGCGGCACGCTACTGATCGAAGTGTCGAACGTCAGTCTGGAGGAGGATTACGTTCGACAGCACATCGAAGTGAAGGCTGGCCGATATGTGATGCTGGCGCTGACGGACAGCGGTGTGGGGATGGACGCTGACACGGCGTCGCGTGTATTCGAGCCTTTCTTTACAACGAAACCGATGGGAGAGGGGACGGGTCTGGGCCTGTCGACCGTGTACGGTATTGTGAAGCAGAGCGGCGGCAGTGTCCTCGTGTACAGCGAAGTGGGGCGCGGAAGTACTTTCAAAGTCTATCTGCCACGCGTCGAGTCTGAGGGTGGGACACCGGTGCCTGATACGACGGCAACCGAGGCGTCGCCCGCAGTGGAAACTGTGCTCGTTGTGGAAGACGATCCAGCCATCCGGAGCCTGGCGCGTCGGATCCTTGAGAAACAGGGTTACGCAGTCCTGTTGGCCGGGACGCCTAACGAAGCTATCGATGTTGCGGCACGGCATTCTGGGCCGATCGAACTCCTTCTGACCGATGTTGTTCTTCCAGAGATGAGCGGCCGTGCGCTGGCGGAGCAGCTCATGCAACGCCGCCCGGAGCTGCGCGTTGTCTACATGTCAGGCTACAGCGACGACGCGGTAGTACAACGCGGCGTTTTGGAACGTGCGACCCAGTTCATCCAGAAGCCATTCGGACCGGAGGCCCTGTTCCGCAAGGTGCGGGAAGTCCTCAACATGCCGCGCGAATGATGCGTTAGGTCACTGCTGGCGGTACTATCTTGTTTTCTCGCGGCGCCGCCGTCTCCCTACCCAGTTGGAGCCCCTTATGCGCGAGCACCTGTCCGTATTTGTCCTCAGCGCCTGCCTCGTCGTGCAACAGAGTTCTGCGCAGGGGCGGCCCACCGTCGAGCAGTTCATGAGCCCGTCGTCGCCACTCGAGCTCGTGAGCGCCCGCAAAGCGGATCGCGTGGCTTGGATGGCCTACGAAAAGGGGATGCGCAACGTGTACACAGCCGCGGCTCCCAATTTCGCGCCCGTTAGGTTGACACGTTTCCTCGAGGACGATGGGATCGATCTCACCGACGTTCGCATCTCGGACGACGGCGCGACAATCATCTTCGTCAGAGGATCAGCGCCGAATCGCCAGGGGTGGATTGCAAACCCGCCGCATGACCCGGCCGGCGGCGAGCGCTGGATTTGGGGCGTGCGTTCGACCGGTGGTGCCGCGTACAAGATCGTTGAAGGGGGAGCGCCCGAGCTTTCGCCGGACGGTCGTATGGTCGCCTATATCAAGGACGGCCAGATCTATCGCTCGTACATACGCGCATCATCGGCGGCGCCGCGCGACAGCATCGATCTTGGGCTCAAACCGCTGGTCAAAGCGTGGGGGACGCAACGCTCGCCACGTTGGTCGCCCGATGGCTCGCGCCTCGCCTTCGTTAGCATGCGAGGCAACCACTCGTTCATCGCTGTCTACGATGTGAAAAAGCGCAGCGTGAGCTATCTCGCGCCGAGCGTCGATTTCGACGACGCGCCCGCGTGGTCTCCAGACGGCAAGGAGATCGCATTTACCCGACGCCCTGGGTTGCCGTTCGGCCAGCAAGGGCAGGTGAGCAGCAACAGCATCGGGAATCCGTCAGGGCCGGCCTCCGGTCAGGGGGCTTCGCGTGGTCCCTGCGCCAACACGCCGATCGTCGGTCAAGGCTTTGGCGGTGGTGGCGGGGGCAACCAGGCGCGTCCGGCGAACGATTCGGCGCAGCGGGCGAAGGAGCCACCAGGGCTCTGCCGCGCGACGTTCACCGGCGGGTACACGCTCTCCGTCATGATTGCGAACGTAGCGACTGGCGAAGCGCGCGAGCTCTGGCACAACGCACCTAACGAGGAAACGTTCACCACGATCAATGTCCTCGTGTGGGCCGACGGCCATGTCATCTTTCCGCTCGCCGCCACGAACGACGAGTGGGAACGCTACTACTCATTGAACGTAAGCTCGAACAGTCCGTCGCCTATCATGCTCACAACCACCAACGGCATGATCGAAAACGCGACGAGCGCGGCGCTTTCGAAAGACGGCACGACATTGTTCTACTGCACCAACGCCGAAGACATCGAGCGACGGCACATCTGGGCAGTGCCGGTAAGTGGAGGAACCCCGCGACGCGTCACGACGGGGGACGGCGTCGAGACGCATCCGCAGCCACTCGCGTCGGGTCGCCAGGTCGCGGTTCTGTACTTCGATGCGCGCACGCCGGCGACCGTCGCATTGGCGCCGGTCACCGGCGAGGGGAGCCTGCGCAAGGTCTTCCCCACGTTAGGCAAGGAGTTCCCGACGGACGCGCATGTGACTCCGGAAGTTGTCATCGTCAAGTCGCCCGACGGGATGGAAATTCACAACCAGCTCTTCCTTCCCAAGGACCTGAAAGCAGGCGAGAAGAGACCGGCGCTCATCTTTGTGCACGGTGGACCAGTGCGCCAAATGCTACCGGCGTACCATTACATGCACTTCTATTCGTGGGCGTACGCATACAACCAGTACCTGGCGAGCCAAGGGTACGTCGTACTGTCGGTGAATTTCCGGAGCGGTGTCGGTTACGGTCGTTCATTCCGCATGGCGCCTAACACTGGCGGACGTGGCAACGCCGAGTATCAAGACGTGCTCGCGGCGGGGAAGTGGTTGCAGACCCGCCCGGATGTCGATCCCGCGCGCATTGGGATTTGGGGGCTGTCGTACGGTGGCGTGCTGACAGCGCAGGCGCTGGCGCGCAACTCCGATCTCTTTGTGGCCGGAGTCGATATGGCTGGCGTGCATCTCTGGGGCAGCTCGCTGGATAGCGCGGCCGTGTCATATCGCTCATCGGCGATCTCGGCGATGGACGGTTGGAAGTCACCAGTCTTTCTCGTGCATGGTGACGACGACCGCAACGTCGACTTCGCGCAGACTGTCGGGTTGGTGCAGCTCCTCCGCGCTCGCAATGTCTATTACGAACTGCAAGTGATTCCGGACGATCTGCACGAGTCGATGTTCCACAACATCTGGATAGACACGTGGAACCGTAGCACGACCTTTCTCAAGCGCTTCGTGTGGGACAAGCCGACAACTGCCACGTCGTCACAGGAGAAGCATTAGCGCCTAACGTGCATTCGGGATATTCCCGTACGCACGTCAATTCGCGAGAATCGCCTCAATCCTGTCCAGTTCGACTCGGGACAGGTCGAGGTTGTCGAGTGCCTTCACGGCATCGTCGACGTGTGACACGCGGCTGGCGCCGATGATTGCCGATGTCACCTCGGCGTGACGGAGGACCCACGCGAGCGACATCTGTGCGAGCGTCTGGCCGCGTTCGGCGGCGATTGCGTTGAGACGCGACACTTTCGCAACGGCAGATGGGGAAACGTCTTCGGCCTGCAGAGCGCCGTGGGATTTCGCGGCGCGCGAATCCTTGGGAATACCGGCGAGATAGCGATCGCTGAGAAGGCCTTGGGCGAGCGGAGAAAACACGATCACGCCGATCCCAGTTTCGCGCGCAGCGTCGAGTAAACCAGCCTCGATGTCGCGCACGAACATGCTGTATTTCGGTTGGTGGATCAGACATGGCGTGCCAAGCTTGGACAGAATAGCAACTGCCTGACGAGTTTCCTCCGGTTCGTAAGAGGAGATCCCGGCGTACAGAGCGCGTCCGCTCCGCACGGCGAAATCGAGCGCGCCCATCGTCTCCTCGAGCGGCGTATCGGGGTCCGGCCGATGGCTGTAGAAGATGTCGACATAGTCCAGGCCCATCCGCTTGAGGCTCTGGTCCAGGCTCGCGATGAGATACTTGCGCGATCCCCACTCGCCGTACGGGCCAGGCCACATGCGCCAACCCGCCTTGGTCGAAATGATCAGCTCATCGCGCCACGGCGCGAGGTCATTGCTCAGCACGCGGCCAAATAGCTCCTCGGCAGAGCCAGGCGGCGGTCCATAGTTGTTGGCTAGATCGAAGTGTGTGACGCCGAGGTCGAAAGCGCGACGAATCATCACGCGCGCCTCATCGACGCTATCCACCCCGCCGAAGTTGTGCCACAAACCTAACGAGATCGCTGGAAGGTGTACGCCGCTTCGTCCTGCGCGGCGGTATGTCATGCTGTCGTATCGTGTAGGAGCCGGATCGTAGGGGACTGGCATTGGCGTTCGGTCGAGTCGTGGCGGCGGAGTTGGCGCCCACAACCTATACGCCAGTAAACGAACCGTCAGCGAGTCGTCAGCTTTCTAAGAAGATCACATATGTCCGCGGTACGGCTCGCATCTTTGGCGCTAGACCGCGATTCAATGCCAGAGATCTCACTCGTCGTCAACGGACAGCGGCGCGTCGTGAATGTCGACGCGGATACGCCCCTGCTGTGAATTCTGCGGGACGAGCTCGGACTCACTGGCACGAAATACGGTTGCGGGGTTGGTATCTGCGGCGCGTGTGCTGTGCTGCAGGGAGAAATCGTGGTGAGATCCTGTCAGATCACCGCTGCTCACGCGGCTGGACAGCGTTTCACAACGATCGAGGGTCTCTCGAACGACGCCAGCGATCCTTGCCAGCAGGCATGGATTGAAGAAGATGTGTCGCAGTGCGGGTATTGTCAGGCAGGGATGCTGATCACGGCGCGCGCGTTACTCAACGCGAACCCGAATCCGACCGATGGCGACATCGATACCGTGATCGATCAGTGTGTGTGTCGCTGCGGGACGTATCCACGAATTCGTCGCGCTATCCATCGCGCCGCGCGCCGCGACACATGACGAGGCGGCGCGACTTCGTGCGTTACGGCACGATCAGCGGATCAGCGCTGATCCTCGGCATTCGGCAAGACGGGGATGCCTTCACCGTCGCCAAAGCGACAGCGCGGTTTCAGCCTAACGACTGGATTGCGATCGACGATACCGGTCGTACAGTACTGTCAATCGGTAAGCGGGCGCTGATCCACTGGCTTTTCGGCTGCGCATGCTTCGCGGCGCCGTGGAAAGCGTCAAGATCGGTAACCTAACGATTGATCGGGCACGGTTGCGGCGGGTGCTGGAGATTGCCCGCGAGCGATCCGGCTGGGATGCGCCGCTGCCGGCGGGTCGCGGTCGCGGCGTCGCCTGCAATGTGTACGATGGCGAAACGCACGTCGCGTACGTGGTAGAGGTATCGGTGGGGAATCGGCGGCCGGAATCGCTGCCGTTCGTCGTGCACCGCGTGACGTGTGTGGTGGACTGCGGCGTCGTGATCAACCCGTTAGGCATCGAGCAACAAATCGAAGGCGGAGTGATCTGGGCGCTCTCCAGCATGAAGGGGGAGATCACGTTCTATGCGGGACGCGCTGAACAGGAAAACTTTCGCGACTTTCCCGTGCTGCGCATGAGCGAGCCGCCGCGCATCGAAACGCACATCGAACCGAGTCACGGCGAGCAACCCTTTGGCATCGGCGAGCCGCCAGTGCCGCCGCTCATTCCCGCGGTCTTAAACGGGCTCTTCGCGGTGACTGGGCGACGCATCCGCCGCCTACCTGTGCGCCCGGAGGACGTGGCCTAACTTGCGGCAAGCCGGCGGTCATTCGCGATCGCCGCATTCGCTTGATGCCGCATGGAACTAGGACTCTATACGTTCGCCGAAACGACTCCTGATCCGCAGACAGGACGCACGATTAGCGCGGCCCAGCGGCTGCGCAATCTTCTGGAAGAGATCGACCTAGCGGATCAACTCGGGCTCGAGGTATTCGGCGTCGGGGAGCACCACCGCCCTGATTTTGCGGTCTCCTCGCCGGCGGTCGTGCTGGGCGCAGCCGCCGCGCGGACGCAGCACATTCGCCTAACGAGCGCTGTCAGCGTGCTCAGCTCGGACGATCCTGTGCGCGTGTTCCAGGATTTCGCCACGCTGGACCTGCTTTCCGGAGGACGCGCCGAGATCATGGCGGGCCGCGGATCTTTTATCGAGTCCTTTCCACTGTTCGGATATGATCTGGACGACTATGACGAGCTGTTCTCGGAGAAGCTCGAGCTACTGTTGCGATTGCGTGAGAGTGTACGCGTGACGTGGGAGGGGGAGCATCGGCCGCCGCTCCAGGACCTTGGTGTATATCCGCGACCACTGCAGGATCCGCTGCCGATCTGGATCGCGGTGGGGGGCACGCCGCAATCGGTCGTTCGCGCAGCGTCGTTAGGTTTGCCGCTGGCGCTCGCGATCATCGGCGGCCCACCGGCACGTTTCGTTCCTCTCGTCGAGCTGTATCGCGAGACAGCACGAAAGGCTGGCCACGATCCAGCCCGGCTCCCGATCAGCATCAACTCGCACGGCTTCATCGCCGACACGTCGCAACGCGCGGCCGACGAGTCGTTCCCGGCGCATGCGGAAGTGATGACGCGCATCGGCCGCGAACGCGGCTGGCCAGCGCTGACGCGCGCGCGCTACGATGCCGAGCGCGGACCGCACGGTTCCCTCTTCGTCGGTAGTCCGCAGGAAGTCATCGACAAGATCCTGTACGAGCACGAGCTGTTCGGGCATCAGCGTGTTCTGCTGCAAATGAGCGTCGGAACGTTGCCGCACGACCAATTGCTGCGATCGATTGAATTATTCGGAACACAGGTGGCCCCAATCGTTAGGCGCGCGACGGCAGAGGTCGTGGCAACCACAGAATCGAGAGCGCACACACCGCGAATGTAAGAAAAGTGCCTAACCGTTGGGCTCGATTAAGGGAAGGGGGAACGTGTTTTGCTCAAGGGATTTACGTGTACGGGCTCCGGTATTGACGCAGCCCAGGACGTACCGGTCCCGGCCTTGCCGATGGACGTGTTGCGATGTCGATGTCGAACCTAACGAGCGGTCGAGTGTGGTTCGCTCCCGCTTCTGCCTTACGAAGGTCGTCACTGCTCGCTGTTGCGGCACTGCTGCTGCCGATCGTGGCGTGTCAGAAGAGTGCGACCGGCAACAGTGCACGGGTTGCCTCAATCGACATCTCGCCGGCGTCTCTTACGCTGAGCGCAGGCGCGGCCCAGCCGCTCAGCGCCAGTGTGCGCGACGAAAATGGCTCGCGTGTCAGCGCGCAGGTCTTTTGGGCAACGCAGGACTCGCGCATTGCGACAGTCTCCCCACAAGGCGTGGTTAGTGGCGTCGCGCCGGGCCGCACACAGATCGCGGCGAGTAAGGGCGGCATCTCCGCAGTCGTGCCTGTGACGGTGTCCGCGCTTCCGGCGGCGCTCGTTCGCGTGCTGCCAACAACGTCAACGATCGACGTCGGTAAAAGTGATACGCTAACGGCGGACGTGCTCGACAGTGGCGGCAGATTGATGAAGGGCCAGGTCGTCGCATGGTCCTCCGCAAACGTCGCCATCACGACAGTCAGCTCGAATGGCGTCATTACGGGCGTCGCACCCGGAACGGTTGTCATAACGGCTGCGACCGCTGGTCTAACCGGCACTGCAGTCGTGACCGTGCGCCAGTCGCCGGTCTCAACGGTGAGCGTTGCACCGGCGTCCGGAACTGTACAGGTCGGGAAAATGTTGCAACTGGCGGTGACCCTGCGAGACGCTGCCGGTAACGTCGTCTCCGGTCGCCCGGTGACGTGGACCTCGGACAATTTGACTCGAGCCGCTGTCCTTCCCAATGGCGTAGTGACCGGTATCAACAAAGGGAACGTCACGATTCGCGCGACCAGCGACGGCAGAACTGGCAGCGCCACGGTCCAAGTGAAGTAGGTCGGCCGCAGCGCTCGATCGAGGCGAAGCAGCCGTCCGGGCGAGCGCACGCGAGACGTGTCCTGATTACAGGTGCGCGGACCGTTGCACACGGTCGCTTTCTGAACGCGCGCGGACCTCAACGGATGCGGCGCCCATGCTCCTCTCCTACCTAACGAGCGGGAAGCGACTCACATGCGTTTTCGTGGTCTTCTTCGCCGCTGCCTCCACATCGTGCAACAGTTCCGTGAGCGGAACGGACCAGCGAGTTGCGTCGATTGTTCTCGAGCCCGAGTCACTCGCCCTAACGCCTGGGGGAGCGCGCGCGATCACTGCCACCGTGCTCGATGAGATCGGAGCCACACTACCGAACATTGGGATCCACTGGTCTTCGGAGAATCCGCAGGTAGCAACAGTTTCAGCGCAAGGCATCGTCAGCGCGGTCGGAGTGGGCAAGACGCAGGTGGCGGCAAGTAAGAGTGGAAAATCGACGACAGCCTCGATCTCCGTGTCGGCGCTACCGCCGGCGTTAGTCCGCGTGACTCCAACCACCTCGTCCGTATTGGTGGGAGGACGCGTCACGCTCACGGCCGACGTGTTCGATGCGGGGGGCGGGATCCTGACGGGCTATCCGGTCGCCTGGAGCTCGTCGACACCGACCATCGCGAGTGTGAATGGGCGCGGCATCGTTACCGGGGTAGCGTCAGGCAACGTAGTCATCGGCGCGACAGCGGCGGGCCTAACGGGAACTGCTGTTGTGACCGTGCAACCCGTTCCCGTCGCAACGGTAACCGTGACGCCGACAACGGGCACCGTCTCGGTCGGCGCTTCCTTGCAATTGAGCGTGAGTCTACTCGACGCGGCGGGCCGGCTACTCACCGGGCGTCCCGTTACATGGTCGTCAGCCGATCAGAACACGGCCACAGTCTCCGGCAACGGGCTCGTTAGGGGACGCGCGAAGGGAAGCACGACAATCACCACGACGAGCGAAGGGAAGACGGCATCGGCAACGATTATCGTGCCCTGACCTTCCTGCAATACTGGCGCGAACTGTTCGCGCGTCGGTGCTGGAGCCGGCGTAACGCACGACCCTAGGTCAAAACAAAGAGCTTTGAGTGACGAGCTTCCACCGCTGAACGTTCAGGACATGAGGCTCGCCGGCGCAACGTGCGACGCGATTGGCTGCTTGGCGAGGCGCCAAGGTTTCGTGTCAGGACGCACTTACCAGGCAGTCGCGCAGGCGAGCTTGCCGTCCTGGATTCGGCAAGCTTGGCGCTGTGTGACTCAGAGCTCGTTGTCTTGATCTTTGCCCTAACGCTAAACGCGTCCGCGTTAGGTAAGCGCGTTAGGTATCGATAAAGATCGTTATGAGCATGGCCGAGACAGGACGTCCTGGCAGGCTCGACGGACCATGTTGGTCTGCGATATGCATCCATCGCACACGAGCTTTACCACGAAGCTACCTCGTGCAGCGACACTCGCGCACAGCAATGTTTCATCGGAGGTTTCATCATGTTTCAACGAACCGCGCTCACCGCAGTTATTGCGCTGCTAGCCGCCTGTTCTTCGACTGGAAGTCGTACCACAGTCGAATCTCCAGGGGAGGTTGCGCGTCCAGTTGATGCCATGGTCGCTGGCTGGCCTGCGAAGCCGAAAGAAGCGGCGACGAAACTAATCGCTAAGTACGGACAACCTGACGCGTCGAGCGACCGAATGCTCGTGTGGTACGATAAGGGGCCGTACATGAAGATCGCTTTGCATCGTGACGAACAGCCGCACCAATTCCCCGCACCGCACACAGACTTCCTTACACAGACCGTGAAATACCGAGTCCCTGTCGACAAAGTCGATGACGTCGTGGCGTACGATGGCAGTGTGTGGTGGCATCGCACGCGCGGCGAGTTAAGCGCGCAGTGCGACATGGAGGAGCTCAACAACCTAGCGCTTAACCTCGCGCATGATGTGGCAACAGCCAAGCGCACCGTGGAAGACGCGCGAGCCTTCTATGGAAAGACGGCGATGGAGTTCAAGCAGGGGAAGAACAACGAGTATACAACGGGACTCATGTTTCGGCCGATGACCGACGCAGCGGATCCCGATAAACCGCAGATGTAGCCGCCAGCTTGCTCGTTAGGTCGTGAGACGCCGCGTCGGTGGCGCGCACCTGCCAATGGTGCGTGCGCCAGCGCGGCGTCAATGTTTGCTCCCTACTCTGACCTGAGCGCGACGTTCGCGTCGACGCGAGCAGCTCGGACTGCCGGGATCCAGCTCGCCGCCAGCGCGACAGCGAGTAGTGTAAGGGCAACGATCACGAATACGGCTGGGTCCTTGGGCGAAACGTTGAACAACAACGGCTTGACCCATTTTCCCGCCCAGATGGCGCCGACCACCCCGATCGCGACGCCGATACCGGCGACCCGCAGTCCGTCGGACACGACAAGACGCATGACGTGTGAGGCCTGGGCGCCTAACGCGCGACGTACGTCAAGTTCGTGCGTTCGCTGTGCAACATTGTACGCGATGACGCTGTACAGCCCGATCGCGGCAAGCACCAAGGCCAGGACACCGAATGCAGCGAACATGGTAGCGCCCAGCTTCCACGAGCGCGTCAGCGAGCCGATGATCTCGCGGTAGGGCGTGACTGTTACGTACGACGCGCCGGGCATCTCCTGCTGCAAGCGTTTGCGAACAGCTTCGCTCGCACCGCGCGTACGAACGAAGAGGCCACCGCCTCTTGCCGCCCAGTACTGCGTTGCGGGCATGTAGTAGTAGTAACCCGAGTCCGCACTCAGTCCCTGCGCCCTGATATGCTCGGCGATACCGACCACGTACGTGCACGGCATCGTATCGGCGCTGACTTTGATGCACTGGCCGATTGGATCTTTCCCTGGCCAAAGCACCTTGCCCATCGACTCGCTCACAACCATAACGCGCGGCGTGTTGACACGATCCTGCTCAGCGATCCCGCGACCGCGCAGCACGCGGGTCCCGACAGTGGCGAAATGCTCCGGCGACACGTGGTTGTAGTTGAATTGGCCCAAACAACGGACGGTGTCGATCCCCTGCACAAAAAGGTTGGTACTCGTTGTGTTCCAGAACGGCACGGTGCGCTGCAGGCTCGCGTTCTCCACTCCAGGGATGGCCTTGGCGACTTGTAGCAGGCGATTGCAGCACCCACTCTTGCGTCGAGTCGAGCTGGACACCGCGCATGCTGAGCTCGACGACAAGGATCGGATCCACATCATAGCCGAGCCTAACGCTTTGCACATTGCGTAAGGTGCGTACGAACAGCCCGGCTCCAACGAGGAGGATGACTGAGAGCGCCCCTTGGAGTATGAGCAGCGCCACGCGCGTGCGCGATCGCCGATACGTCCCTTCGCGCGTGCCGGCCTTGAGATCGCCGGTGACATCCGCGCGCCGCGCCTGAAGCACGGGCGCAAGACCGGTGAGCAGCCCGACGATGATTGCTGCCGCTGCTGCAAAGAGAACGGTGCGCGGATCGCGGAATCCCGCCGCTGCCTCGCTCCGTTCCAGGAGCCCGCTCCGCAGTGCCGCACCCCCAATGCGCCACCAGTATGCCGAGTACGCCGCCGAGGAGTCCGAGCAGCACGCTTTCGGTGAGCAGCTGCGATAGCAGGCGTGTGCGGCGCACACCTAACGCTAGTCGCAGAGCGATCTCGCGGCGCCGCTTGAGCGCACGCGCCAGCAGCAAGTTCGCCACGTTGGCGCAGGCAATCAACAGCACGATCACTGACATGCCAGCAACCCACGTCGCGACCTTGGATGTCGCAGAGGCGTTAGGCCCGCGCTGCGCGAGGATCGACCCCGCAATGGCGTGTGGCCGCGCGACTGTCGCCGGCGTCGTCGTTGGTTGCTCGACGCGCTGCGCTTCCCAGCTTTTGAGAAACGCCTGCGTGAGATCGTCGTTCGCGGTCTCGATAGGCACCGCGGGCTTCCGCCTAACGAGCATTCCCATCCACCCCCAACTGTACGTCTCCCACCAGGGCCGGCTGCGCGCGCGGAAACCAGTCCCAGCGGCATAGCTGGTCATGGGGATGAAGGCCGCCGGAGGCCGGTCGGCCCAGAGCCCGACAAACCCCTCGGGCGCCACGCCGATCACGCTGTATTTCGTTGGGCCGATCTGAATCGTGCTTCCCAGAACATCGCGCCGGGCGCCGTACTGGGTCTGCCACATCGAATGACTCAATACGACGACTGGCGAACCGGCCGGTGGTCTGTCCTCGGCCTCCGTGAAATAGCGGCCGAGCGCGGGAGGAGCGTCAAAGAAGCTAAAGAAGCTGGCGCTCACCACACCCATCTGCATTTCGCGCGCGTTCTCACCGACACCAACGGCCAGCTGTTGCGCTCTGTAGCCTGCCGCGTGCGAGAAGGAGGTGGTCCACTTCGCGAGGTCGGTATAGCGGGCGTACTGGCCAACACCTCGCGGCCGCGTTTCACCTCGGAACGTGTCGTAGAGGTAGACGATGTGTGCCGTCCCCGGATCCTGGAGGAATGCCGGAGGTCGGAACGGAGGCGATCGACGATCCCGAACATCGCTGAGTTGGCCCCGATGCCCAGCGCAAGGGTCGCCACGACCGCTATGGCGAACCCGGGCTTCAGGCGCAGGCCGCGGACTGCGTATCTCAGGTCGCGCGTCAGGCGCTCGAAGTTCATGCCGCCTCTGACACCAGCCCCGCTGGAAACGTTGTCGAGATGAGCGCGCGCTCATGTTGGCAAGAACTAACGACAATCCTGTGACTTTCGACTCAAGGGAAACGGGCGCACAGCCGAAACTATGAGGTGAGCTCCTCAACGAGCCGATAGAAGAGCCATGGTCCCTTGGACTTCGAGATTCCAGCCACGTAGCCTCCGCGCGCGATTTGCGATCGCGTTCGGACTGCTGCTAGCGCTCGCGACGCTGAACATCGGCGCCTTCTATTGGGGCGCGCAGCAACGGAATCGGGAATTCCATGCCCTTCGCGGGGCCATCACGAGACACAGTGCGCTGACGGAAATCCGTGCTGATCTCGAGAACCACCACAATCGCGTCAAGATGGTCAGCGACTTGTTAGGCGCGGAGCAGGTCGATTTTGGCCGCGAAGACTACAATCGCATCATCGCTTCAATCAAAGGGCTGCGCGACAGACTCGGTTCGTTGACGCAGTTGGAAGAGTTGCAACCTTCGGAGAACAGTCATGAGGCGCTGGATCGGCTCAGCTCGCGCGTCCGCCAGCTCACTGAATCGTGGGCGACCTTTTACTCGAAGCAGCTGCTCGATCCGGCCACGGCGCTAGCGGAAGTTGTCATGAGAGCGGAACCTCTTGCCCAGGAACTTCTCGCGCAGGACATCCCTCAGGCGATCGAAATCGAGCAGCAGCACGTGCAGCGAGCGAGTGACGCGTTCGTGCGAACAGATCGGCTATCCTCCCGGCTCATTTGGGCAATTCTCATCGCGTCAGGCTTGTTAAGCATCGCGCTCGCGTATTCGCTATCACGGCAATTGCTGCGCGCGATAGCATCGCTCAAGGCGGGAGCGGAGCGCTTTGGAGCGGGCGAGTTGGCCCATCGTGTGTCCGTCGACAAGGTCGATGAGCTGAGCGAGGTCGGTGAAAGTCTCAACACGATGGCCCTGCGTCTGCGCTACGCGCGCGAGGAGCTCGAGGTCCGTAACATCGAGTTGGCGAACCTGGCATTCAAGGATGCACTGACGCAGCTCGCGAATCGCGCTGTCTTTCGTGAACGCGTTGAGCACGCGCTCGCGACGCCGGGGCGTGAGCCACAGGAAGTTGCTGTTCTGTTCATTGACCTCGACAACTTCAAGGCGGTCAATGACACGTTCGGCCACGGGTGTGGCGACCTTTTGCTTGTGGACGTCGCGACGAGGTTATTGAGCGCAACTCGCGGAATCGACACCGTGGCGCGGTTAGGCGGTGACGAGTTCGCTATCCTGCTCGATCATGTTCAAGTAGGAAAACAGGCGACACTCGTTGCAGAGCGCGTGATCGCCGCGCTCAGCACGCCGTTCAGCGTCGAGGGAAAGATCGTGCACGTGCAACCCAGCATTGGCGTAGCATGGGGTCTCGATGGTGAAGGCGCTGATGAGCTGCTGCGCAATGCAGACGTCGCAGTGTACCGCGCCAAAGCGCGCGGGAAGGGGCGCTACGAAGTCTTTGCACCGGAGATGCACGCAGCGCTGTTAGAACGCGCGCAACTGGAGGCAGAGTTGCGGTCGGCGGTAGCGAAAGAAGAGCTGACAATCGCGTATCAACCGATTTTGGATCTCAGCAACGAACAGGTAGTCGGATTCGAAGCGCTGGCGCGCTGGCAGCATGCGATCCGGGGACCCGTGTCGCCGGCAACGTTCATTCCGCTTGCCGAAGATACAGGGATCATCCTTCCACTGGGCCAGTGGATGCTGAAGCAGGCATGCCTCGAGGCAGCTAGCTGGGGTAACTCGTTAGGTCGTGAGCCCCTCACGCTGAGCGTGAACGTCTCGAGCCGTCAGCTTGAGCACCCGTCGTTCCTCGGTGACGTGGTGCGCGCGCTCGAAGAGTCACAGCTTCCGCCGCGCTGTCTCGTTCTGGAGATCACCGAAACGGCAATCATGCGCGAGAGCGCGGTCATGCTGCTGCGCCTCAACCATCTCAAAGAGCTCGGCGTGCAACTCGCCATCGATGACTTCGGCACCGGATACTCCTCGCTCGCTTACCTGCGTCGCTTCCCCGTCGACATCATCAAGATCGACAAGGCATTCGTCGATGGTATTGGCAAGGGAGTGGGTGACACGGCGCTCGTTCAGGCGATCATTACACTCAGCCAGGCTCTCGGTTTGCGCACCGTTGCAGAGGGGATCGAGCTCGGGAAACAACATTCGGTGTTGCGAGATCTCGGTTGCAATCATGGACAGGGGTACCTCTTTGCCCGTCCGCTGGCGCCGGCTGATGCTAGGAAGATGATTGGCCCGAGGGGTTCGCTGGCGACAGCTGCGGCATAAGGCATACTGGTAGGTACGTGGGGACAAGATCAAAACACGGAGCTTTGAGTGGCGAGCGCCGAGTTTCCAGAATCCAGGACGGCAAGCTCGCCTGCGCGAATTACCGGTAAGAGCGTCCGTCACAAACCTTGGCGGCTCGTTAGGCAGCCAATTGTGTCGTGGGTTGCGCAGGCGAGCCTAGTGTCCTCAGCGCTCGGCACTGGAAGCGCGACACGCAAAGCTCCTGGTTTTGACCCTGAACTTCTCGACCTTGGGTTTCTCGATTTGCGATCAGCGCAATCGCCGCAGCTCTGCCTCCGACGCTATAAACCCAAACGCTGGCCAGCCGCCCGACTGGATCGACCGCTCGAACCATGCGCGTGCCTTGCCCTGCTCGCCGCGGATGAGGTGCCAGTTACCGAGACCGTACGCCAGGGTGGCGATGTTTACGTCGCCGGTATCTGCCGGCGTTAAAACCTGCTCCGGGCCGATTTCTCCTTTGTAAAGACGCAGACGTTGCGAGTACGCGTTCGCGGCGGCCCGAGGCAGCGAGTCCGGCATCGACGCGAGTAGTGTGCGAGCTTCCTCGGCGCGGCCGGCGCGCATGAGCGACATCCACAACCAATCGTACGATCCGGCGCGCTCGCCGGCGTTAGGCGCCACGGGTCGGCCTCGGGCGAACGCGTCCGCCGCACCGGCAAAATCGCCTTGCACAAAGCGCAACACGCCGAGATGATACCAGATCCCATAGATGGAGCTGTCCAGCGCAGCGCCTCTATTCAAATCCGCCAGCGCGCGATCGAACTCGCGCACCGAGAGGTAACGATGGCCACGCCAGCGATACAGGATCGCATCACGCGGAGCGAGCTCGATGCCGCGCGTGAACGTGGCGATCGCCTCACGAAATTGCCGTGCCCCTGACTGGGCGATGCCAAGCTCGATGAGTCGCTCGACATTGTTCTGGTCCGCAGCCAGCGCGCGCTCGGCGCGGGCAATCGCGCCGGTGTCGGGCTGGGAGGGATATGTGACACCCGCTGCCGACACGTACTGCACAGATTGTCCCGCAAGTTGAGCCGTTAGTGCGACGGTTGTCGCACTGACAGCCACCACGATACTCCACGCACGTAGGCGCAGGGCACGCTCTCCCTTGGATCCCAGAATCTGTGCGACGGTAGGGACTCGGCGCGAGTTCCTAACACGAGTGGCCGCGGCGCTCGGGACAGCTGCCTGCTCATCGCGGCCCGCGAGCGCGAATCTCGCCGACGAACGCGCCCGCCTCAGAGCGCGCATCGTCGCGCCAATTGACAGTATCGCTCCGGGGCAGCATGAACTCGCGATTGTGGCAAGTCGCAACGGGCATCCTCTACGTTCCGCAATCGTACCGGCCAGAACGTCCTGCCCCGTTTGTCCTGCTGTTGCACGGCGCGGGTGGGGGTGCGCGGAACTGGTTCGGCGCTTACGGCGTTACGAGCCGCGCGATCGTCCCGCTGCTCCGCTCGCGAGGTTATGCCGTCGAATACGTTGAACTTGCTGGCGGGCACGAGGTCCCCGCCGCTGTAGCCACCCAAGGGCTGAGTTGGTTCTCGAAAACCTAACGAGCGATCACGGCGCCTTCCTCGAGTAGGCGTCTGACGTCCTCATCATCGACCGGGTCGAAGTTGGCACCAAGCTTTCGCGCGATGATCATGTCGAGTTCCCCGCCGAGCTTACGGGCGACTTCGGCGGCGACGGGGGACGCCACCTCGGGCAAGCCCGAGGACGCGCGGATCGCGCACGGGGTGGGTCGCGAGATATTGCGCGAGATAGGCGCCGGCATCTGAGCGGTCACCAAAGAAGCGCATGTAGCGACCAGGCGAGTCGACGGTGATCGCACCGATGCGTGAACCGAGCTTCATGTCACACCTCGCTGATGCGTTAGGCAGCCAATGCCGGTACAGATGTACCCTCGCCTCGGCCCGGGGAGGCTCCGGAACCGTCAACCGATAGCGCAAACGAGCGGCAATTCCGCCGTGTTTGTCGAGGCGTTCAGCAGCACCACGCTCGACTTCTTCGACGGTCGCTCCCTGATCGAGAGCATCGCGTACGGCGTCTTCGGCGTGACGCGTGTGTTCCTCGAGAAAGCGGTGCGTGATGTACAGCTCACGCACGCGCTTTTGCTGCAGCGCACGCTCAGCAGCGGCGTGACCGAACGCCGCGAGCCCAGTCGCCTGCTCGCGGTCGATCATGGCGGCGATGCGCTGAGCATCGAAGTCGTCGCGCAGCGCCGACGCCCCTTTCTGCGCCGCGGTGGCGATCTGTGCTTCTGAAGCGTGGATATCGAGTGAGGCCAATTGCCTAACGCGGTCCGACGCCCGCTCAGCGATCGCGCCCACCACGTGCGAAGCGACCTCCGGGATTCCTCCGGCGAGGATCCAACCATCGTTCCCCGCCGCTTTCACCGCTCGCTCCGCCACATCCGCTATCATGCGCTTGCTCGCCACAACGACTTCGCGCTGCGATTCATCTTTGCCCGGCGTGCCGCGAACGCCGGGGTGAAAGCCTGGACGCGGCGCGTTGCTCATGTGCGTCGGCTCATCAGTTACGACGCGCGCATGGGCATCGGCGATGTGCTCCAGGGTCCCATGCACGTACTTGTACATCGTCGCGTCGCGCGTGTCGGCGACCAAGACGATCACTGGGCGGTTCTGCTTGAGCGCTCGCACGTACGGCGCGATGCGGACGCCTTTGCGCCACGACGCGAGCGTCGGCATAGGGACCGGCAGAAGCTCAGCGCATGGCGCTGAATCACCAGTGATAAAGCCAGCCCAGCCCGGCGCGCCGAGGGCACCGTGGAAGTCTGCTAGCAGCTTGTCGAGGTGCCTAACGCAATCCTCAAAGAGCTCGCGCTCGCTATGCGAGGTGCCGTGAATATTCTGCCGGATACTCTTGAGTTGGTGATCCAGTTCCAAGCGCCAGACATGCTTGTCCTTTGGATCCGCAACGGAGCCGTCAAGATAAACACTGAGAACCCGTTGGTCCCGCAGTGACTGCGCAAGCGCGACGAGCTCCTGATAGGTCAGCATAAGTAGCCCTCACAAGTTCGTTGGATATGTCTCAGGGAGCTCGTCGCGATCCCATCCCAGACGTAGTGACTCGCGCGCTCGGTCTCGGGTTGGTACATGACACCGATCACACGATTTCTGCACGTATGCGGTAGCCGCAGCGCGTTAGGCGGGTTAGATGATCCTACGTCGCCAGCGCCAGCGCGGTACCGCACGCCCCGGCCGCAGAGCGCGGAGTATGAGCAGCAAGACGACGGCGCCGATGAACGCGACAAAAATCGCCCCACCGACTCCGCCAAATGGCGTAGGCAGATTCAACACGCGAAAGAGCCAGCCACCAAAGATGGCGCCAATCATGCCGACAACGATGTCGCCCAGTAGCCCATAACCGATGCCGCCGACGGCATAACTCGCCAGCAGCCCGGCCACGAGTCCAACAATAATCCATGTTAAGAGATCCATTGATTTCTCCCGCAAAGAGCCAACAAAGGCCTAACGATCACTGGCACTGCTACTTGTCACGTGCTCCTTTGGCAGCTCGCGTCGTATCGCGCCCGCGAGCGACCGACTGATTCCCCTGCATCCACGCGATGGCATCGTGCCACAACGCCGGATCGACGTCACGTCCGTTGACGTACACGCCGTAGTGCAGGTGCGGTCCGGTCGCGAGTCCCGTCTTTCCGACGCGGCCGATCTGCTCACCGGCGTCGACGAGATCGCCGCGCCGAACGAGGGCCGTGTCGAGGTGGAAAAACGCCGTGAAGACGCCGAGGCCGTGATCGATGAGGACAGTGCGACCCATAAGGGCGTACTGCCCGACGTCGGCGACGAGCCCCCCGGCGGGGGACGACACGATGGAACCGCTGAAGCGCGCGATGTCGACGCCAGCGTGACGCCAACCAGGCAAATCGATGTCGCGCAGTGTGTCGGCACCAAATCCACCCGGTGCGCGAATGCTCGGACCGAGGGGAATGCTCCGCGAGGAATCCGACGCGCGCGCGTAAAAGCGCGCGATGCCGTATGGCGAAGTCTTTTCACGCTCACGTGCTGGCTCGCGCCAACGCCCGGTCCAGCGCGGTTCGCGGCTTACGGCAGACAAAACTTGGCGCACTGCGCGCGCGTCGCGCGCAATGTCCGCGCGGCGCCTCACGAGTGCGTAGATCGAATCGCTGAGCAGAATCAGCTCGCGACCGAAATCATGGTCGTCGACAGTCACCTGCCGCGTCACGCGCGCACCAGGCGCGTCGATTGTCAACGCAAACGTGCCTGCTGAGTCACCAGCTGGAATGGGAATGAAGGCACGAACTCCGTTGGTCGTGTGATGACACGGAATGACGCTTGCTTTCCACGTGCAGCGCGCGGTCATCGTACTATCGCCAGCGAGGAGCGCGACGATCACGCCACCAACGCGCGGACGCGCAGGAAAGACTGTAACGGCACTGGTATCGACGAGAATTTGACCTGCGGCGCTGTCTCGCCCGGTCGCGCCATAGTGCACGGCACCAGTGTCGAGCGCGACGGTTCCCGTGGCGCTATCAGGAATGACTCGAGCGCTATCGAGCATCGCGGCATCGCGCGATATCGTGTCACATGCAGCGAGCAGAGCCGCGCACATCAAAACGACTGATCGCATTGGGCCTCCGTGGTCCGTTCCCAAATCAGCAAGTCCAGGACCGACACACGCTCGAGCTCGACGGGAGGGCCTGCCGCCCCTAACACGGTCTCGCGCGATCAATTGGCACGAACTTCTGGCACGAACTTCGCCACCGGACTGAACGGTTGGAGGCCGCGAAGCGCGTTAGGCGCGGTCATTTTGACGTACGGGAGGGGGCGCAATGGTCTGGAAAGAACGCAGTGCCTCATCGATGCGACGTGTGGGGGCTGCGCTGTTTGCGGAACTGATAGGTACCACCGCGTCACGTTACCACAGCAGCCGCCGCGCCTCCTTACACTGTAGCGATGCGCGCCGCCTGGGTAAGTTCAGTCCGTAATGCGTCCGATTTCACCCGCCCGCGAATACGATATTCCTTCCCTCGCAGAGCTAAACAACCGCTTTGTCACCGAGGGCCTCACGCTGGCGCGCAGCACGGCATTCGTGCAGGCGCATATCGACGACTATCGCGTCATCCGCGACGACGATGGACGGATTGTCGGCTGCGTCTGCATCGACGACTATTCTCCGTCGCTCGTCGAGCTTGTCTCACTTGCCGTAGATCCTGCGCATCAGGGGCAGGGGTTAGGGAAGGCGCTCATCGCCGCTGCTGTCGACCTGGCGCGCAAACGCGAATATCCAGAACTCTTTGCCGTCTCCTTTTCCGATCGCCTGTTCCTGACGTGCGGCTTCGAACGCGTGGCAGTAGAGCGCTATCCGGAGAAGAAACACCGCTACGACCGTGTGTCCGATGATGAGTGGACGGTAGGTCAGAAACATTGCTTCGCCATGCAACTCGAGGAAAACCATCACGATGCCTAATTTGACCGCGCGCCTAACGTTGGCCTTAGCAATCGCACCACTCGTTTCTGCGGCGGGTGCGCAAACGCTAGCCCAAACACGACTTCCGGTTTCCGCGCAGATCACCGCAGCGGTCTTGCCGCTGCCGGCGGAAATGCGAGCTGGTGCTACGGTGTTCGGCTACAACGGGGCGACAACACTCAGCGTGCTGCGCAAGGGAACGAACGGGATGACATGTCTCGCGCCGGATCCCAAGCGAGCGGACTTTCACGTGGCGTGTTATCACGACTCGATGGAGCCGTTCATGCTGCGCGGCCGTGAGCTTCGCGCGGCGGGGACCAAAGAAGACTCTGTCGACGTGATCCGCTTCGCCGAGGCGAAAGCCGGGAAGATTGCGATGCCCAAGCTCCCCGCGTCGCTCTACTCGCTTACCGGGAAGCTCGGAAGTTTCGACGTGGCGACCGGTGAGGCAAAGGAAGCGCGGCGTCTGTTTGTTGTATACGTGCCGTACGCCACTGCCGAAACGACGGGCCTGTCGACAGCGCCGAAAGCTGCCGAGCCGTGGTTGATGTTAGCGGGGACGCCGAAGGCGCATATCATGTTCGTTGCTTCAATGCAGTGAGCGAGCTTGGGCGTCGAGGGCAGCGCGCGCATGGGGCCCGACCAGTGACAACGATCACTTCCGCCGACAACCGTAACATTACTTAGAAGAACCGTGCCGTTGCCCAGCCGACGGCGGCGCGTCACCTTCTGGACATAGCATCTACCGCAGGAGCCCCATGCTGCACTGCCGCTTTTTCTCGTTAGGCATCGCCGCTGGGTTAGCGGCGTTCGCCGCGCCGCTCGCCGGAGCGCAAAGCCCGCGACCCACGCCCGTCGCCTCACCCGTGGCGCAGATGGTCCCCAAATTCGACTCGCTGCACGGTGACGTGCGCGTGGACAACTATTTCTATATGCGGGATCGTACGCACCCTGGCGTGATCCCCTACCTCGAAGCAGAAAACGCGTACACTGACGCGCTCACCAAACATACGGCCAAGCTGCAAGAGGACATCTACCAAGAGATCCTCGGTCGCATCAAACAGAGCGACCTGACGGTCCCCGTCTGGCGCGCGCCGTATTGGTACTATTCGCGCACCGAAGAAGGGAAGCAGTATCCGATATTTGCACGAAAGAGGACAAGCCTAACGGCAAAAGAAGAGGTCATCTACGATCAGAACAAAGAAGCCGGCAAGTCGACCTTCTTCTCACTGGGCGGCTTCGAAGTCAGTCCGGACCATTCCAAGCTCGCGGTCCTGGTCGACACGACCGGCTACGAGGCCTTCGAGCTGCGTATCCGCGATCTTGTCAGCGGCCGCGACACATTCGAGCGGTTGAAGAACCTGACGTTTGGTCTGGCGTGGGCGAACGACAACCGCACGGTGTTCTACATGAAGCCGGATAGCGCCAAGCGTGGTCACCAGATCTGGCGCCACTGGCAGAACAGCAACCCGATTCTGGATGTCTTGGTTTACCACGAACCGGACGTGTTGTTCAACGCGGAGTTCGGCCGCACGCGCAGCGGCGCCTTCATCATCCTCGGGAGCAGCTCCTTCACGTCGAGCGAGTACTACGCGATTCCGGCCGACCGGCCGTCGACCAAGCCGATGCTCATCGCGAAGCGGCAGCCTAACGTGGAATACGAGGTCGAGCATTCCGGCACCGATTTCATCATCCGCACGAATGCCGGCGACCGCCGCAACTTTGCTTTGATGCGCGCCCCAATCGGCGCCCCCGCGCCGGCCAATTGGAAGCCGCTTGTCCCATATGTCGACAGTGTCTTCGTCGAGAGCGTCTCGGCGTTCAGAAACTTCCTGCTCGTAAGCCAGCGCGCGGGCGGTATGCGGCAGCTCGTGATCCGTGACCTAACCGGCGCCAAGCCGCGCACGATCCCTACGGACGAAACGGCGTATGGTATCTTCCTCTCGAATAATCCGATGTACCGTACGCCGACGATCCGCTATCAGTATTCGTCGCTCGTCACACCGCCGACCGTCTACGAATACAATGTCGCGACGGGTGCGCGCAAAATCCTCAAGCGCGAAGAAGTGTTAGGCGGCTATGACCCCTCGAAGTACACGGTGGAACGCACCTTTGCCACGGCCCGTGACGGCGCGCGCGTTCCTGTTTCACTCGTTTACAAGAAGGGCTTCACCAAAGATGGCACTCGGCCGCTGCTCCTATACGCCTACGGTTCGTACGGCGCGACTACGGAGCCGACGTTCAGTTCCCCGCGGTTCTCACTAGTTGACCGCGGATTCACGTATGCGATCGCGCACGTGCGCGGCGGGCAGGAAATGGGGCGTCCATGGTATGACGACGGCAAGATGCTCAGAAAGAAGAACACCTTTCACGACTTCATCGACGTCGCCGATCATTTGATCAAGGAGAAGTACTCGTCTCGTGAGCATATGGTCGCCCATGGGGGCAGCGCTGGCGGTCTGTTGATGGGTGTTGTCGCGAATCAGGGAGGTGATCGCTTCCGCGCGATCGTCGCCGACGTGCCATTCGTCGATGCGATCAACACAATGGCTGACGCGTCGATTCCACTGACAGCGCAGGAGTGGCTGCAGTGGGGGAATCCGCACAAGAAAGACGAATACGAATACATGAAGAGCTATTCGCCATACGACAACGTCGAGAAGAAGCCATATCCGGCCTTACTCGTGATGAGCGGGATCAATGACTCACGCGTCGCATATTGGGAACCGACCAAATGGGTCGCGAAACTCCGGGCTCATAAGACAGACGGCAACGCCCTGCTCCTCAAGATGAACATGGGCGGGGGCCATGGAGGATCGTCAGGCAGGTATGAGCGCTATCGCGAGATGGCGTTCCGCTACGCCTTCATGGTTGATCAAGTCAAGCCAATCGTGCAGTAGGACAAACGGCACTAGCGCGGACCAACGCGGACACAGCTCGGACTTACGCGGACCTGTCAAAGCATAGATCCGCGTTTGTCTTGCTGTAGTCCGCGTTCGTCAGCGCTGACGCTTTGAAGCGCCTTGCCGCTAAAGGGTGCTCGACGAGGGTTGTAGCGATGGATAGCTTCGGGGACTTGGCGTATCGGCCTCCCTACCGGAGCTATTCATGGCGAGTTGGTCTCATCGAGTACTGCTAAGCGCGACGATCGCTCTTGGGATTGTCGCGTTTTCTTTTAATGGGCCAGCGGCGGCCCAGCCGCCGCAGCTCGTTAAACCGGCCCCGAATCGCCCCGCTGGCGAAGGGGAAGGGCCTTTTGAGAAGCTGATCATCCGTGGCGCGACGTTAATCGATGGCACCGGCGCACCGCCGCGCGGTCCGGTCGATATCGTGATCGAGCGGAACCGCATCAGCCAGATCGTTGACGTTGGCTTTCCCAACGTGCCGATCGACACGGCACGACGGCCAAAAGGCGCGACCAAGGAGATCGACGCGCATGGCATGTATGTCTTGCCTGGATTCGTCGACCTGCACTTGCATACTGGCGAAGTCCCCAAAGCGCCAGAAGCCGAATACGTCTACAAGCTCTGGATGGCGCACGGCATAACGACGGGCCGCGGCGTCGGCTTCGGCCCGCTCGATTGGGCGCTGGCGGAAAAGGCACGCAGCGCGAAGAACGAGATTACGGCGCCGCGCATGTTCGTGTACGAGGTGCCTAACGATGACTGGTTAGGTGCTAACTTCAAGTCGCCGGAAGAAGTTCGCACGGTCGTTCGCGCCATGAAGGCAAAAGGGGCCGATGGCCTCAAGCTCAACGCGTGGGCGCCGGAGCTCATGACTGCCGCGATCGACGAAGCCACGAAGAACGGGATGGGGACGACCGCACACCTGGCGCAGATCGGCGTGCCACGCATGAACGCGATGGATGCGGCGCGGCTCGGCCTTGGCACGGTGACGCACTTCTACGGCCTGTTCGAGGCGATGTACGACTCGACGCACGTGCAGCCGTACCCCGACACGTACAACTACAACGACGAGCAGTGGCGCTTCAGTCAAGTCGCGCGGCAATGGTCCTTGGTCACACCGCGCAGCAAGAAATGGTTCGCGCTGCTCGACACGCTGAAGGCGCACAACGTGACGCTCGATCCGACGATGGTCGCGTACCTCGCCGGCCGCGACGTCGTCCGGCGCCGAACGGCGGAGTGGCACGATGCGTACACGCTCCCTTCACTGACCGACTTCTACACCCCCAATCGCACGAACCACGGCGCCTACTTTTTCAACTGGACGACGTGGGATGAAGTCGCGTGGAAGCACTTCTTCCGCGTATGGCACATGCTCTTGAACGACTACAAGAACATAGGCGGCCGCGTGACGGTGAGCACCGACGCTGGCTTCATTTACAACACCTACGGCTTTGCAACCGTAGAGGAGATGGAGTTGTTGCAGGAAGCAGGCTTCCACCCGCTGGAGGTGATCCGCGCGGCGACTCTGCATGCGGCGGAGACGCTCGCTCGTCCAACCGGGAAGCCGATCGAGTTCGGCGTCGTTAGGTCGGGGATGTTGGCTGATCTCGTTGTCGCACCGGAGAATCCGATCGCCAATCTCAAGACGCTGTACGGTACCGGGTTCGTGCGCTTGAACGACAAGACCGGGAAGGTCGAGCGCGTGGGAGGCATCAAATACACGATCAAGGATGGGATCGTGTATGACGCGCGAAAGCTATTGGCGGATGTTGCAGCAATGGTCGCGAAGCAAAAGCGAGAGAGGGGCGTTGCGCAGTAGTGCTTAGCTCTTAGGTCTTAGCTCTTAGGAGAAGAATACACATGGATGCACGTCTGACGCTGGGAATGCTCACCGCAGTTGCGCTTGTCGTTCTGCCTAACGTTGCGCTCGCACAGGACGCGCGGCCCGCACCGGCACGTGCCGAAGGCGATGGGCCGTTCGAGAAGATGATCATCCGCGGTGCGACACTTATCGACGGAACTGGCGCTCCGCCGCGCGGGCCGGTCGACATCGTGATCGAGCGCAACAGGATCACGCAGATCGCCGACGTTGGCTTCCCGAACGTCCCCATCGAAGAAAGTAGGCGACCGAAAGGCCCGGCACGTGAAATCGATGCGAACGGCATGTACGTCACGCCAGGCTTTATCGATCTCCACGTACACACGTGTGGCACGCCCAAAGCGCCGGAAGCCGAGTACTGCTACAAGCTCTGGTTAGGCCATGGCGTGACGGCTGTGCGCGGCGTCGCCTTTGGCAGCTTCGAATGGTCGCTGAGCGAAACGAAGCGCGCGAACAACAATGAGATCACGGCCCCGCGCCACTACAACTACCAGCGGCCCGGATCTGGACGGGGATGGACCGGCGGTCCGATCCGCACCCCAGAAGCCGCGCGTGAGTGGGTTCGCTGGGCAGCGCAGCAGGGCATTCACGGACTCAAGGTTGGCTCGCACGAACCGGCGATCATGGCGGCACTCATGGACGAGGCGAAGAAGCTTGGCCTCGGATCGACAGCGCACCTCGGACAGACCGGCGTAGCGCAGATGAACGCGCTCGATGCCGCGCGCTTGGGTCTTGGCGCGGTGACGCACTTTTACGGATTGTTCGAGTCGATCTACGACAATACTGACGTGCAGCCGTATCCAGACACGTACAACTACAACGACGAGCAGTGGCGCTTTGGTCAAGTCGCGCGGCAGTGGAATCTCGTAACGCCGCGTGGTGAGAAGTGGTGGGCGTTCCTCAAGGAGCTGAAGCAGCACGACGTCACGCTCGATCCGACGATGACGACGTACATGTCGGGGCGCGATGTCATGAAACGTCGTACCGCTGAGTGGCACGAGACATACACACTCCCGTCGTTATGGGATTTCTACACGCCGAACCGTACCAACCACGGCGCCTACTTCTTTAACTGGACAACGTGGGATGAAGTGGCGTGGAAGAACTTCTATCGAGTGTGGATGATGATGATCCAGGACTACAAGAACATGGGTGGTCGCGTCACACCGTCTACGGATGCTGGATTCATCTACAACACGTACGGATTCTCCTACGTCGAGGAGCTGGAGAACTTCCAAGAGGCTGGCTTCCATCCGATCGAAGTGATTCGCGGCGCCACGCTGCACGCTGCCGAGGAGCTGAACAAACGCTCCGGGAAGGCGATCGAAATCGGAGTCGTGCGTTCGGGCATGCTGGCGGATCTCGCGATCATGCCAGAAAACCCGATCGCGAACTTGAAGACGCTGTACGGAACAGGGTTCGTTAGGCTGAACGACAAGACGGGGAAGGTCGAGCGCGTTGGTGGGGTGAAATGGGTCATCAAGGACGGGATCATGTACGACGCGCGGAAGCTTCTCGATGATGTGGCGAAGATAGTCGATAAACAGAAGAAGGAGCGCGGCATTCAGAAGCTGCCACTGCCGACGGTTATTTCGGATATGAGATAGGTCTAAGGTCTGCTCCTCGCGGGAGCCGTGCTTCTGTTGACAGTCCTGCAACCGGTGCTCGTTCTGACGCTACGCGGCGGTTTGCCTGCGCTCGCGGCACTTCACCCCATGAACGCGCTCGCGAGCTTTGCGCTCGCGGCAAGCGTCGCCCGAAGCACGGCGAAACGCTAGACGGTCTGGTCGCCTCCCTGCACTCGGAAAACGAGCGCAGCAAGCACAGCGCCGATTGCGGGCCCAACGACATACAACCACGTGTGGCCTAACGAACCGGCGCCAAGCAGCGCTTGCGAGATGTTGGGGCCAAGACCAACCGCCGGGTTGAATGCACCGCCGGAAATCCCGCCGCCGGCGAACGCGCCGACCATCACAGTGAAGCCGATCGCCAAGCCGTAGTATGAATTGCCCGCCGTCTTGGTAGCGGTCGCGACGTTAAGCACGACGAGCGCCAGAGCGAATGTAAAGAGGATCTCGATGAGTAGGCTGGCCGTCGTCGACGCGTCCATAGCCGGGGCAGGGCCGAACGGAAGGCCGGTCACAGTGTAGACGGCGAAGCCCGCCACGATGGCGCCTAACAACTGACTGCCGACATACGGAGCGAGCCGTCTCCAAGGCAAGGCGCCACGGATGCACGCCGCCAACGAGACCGCTGGATTGTAGTGACCACCCGAGATATGGCCGCCCATGTACACCATGACCATGAGGGCGGATCCGATCGCGAGCGGAGCGAGCGCCAGGCCAGTAACCGTCGTTAGGCCGATCGTGAAAACGAGGAAGAAAGCTCCGATGAATTCCGTCAGATAGGCGCGCATAAGATCAGGTCAGAGGTCAGAGGCCGGACGCCAGAGCGGGCGCAAAGGTATCAGGGCCTAGGGGATAGGGGATAGGGGATAGGGGATCGGGGATAGTTGATAGGGGACAGTAGAAGCTCAGTGGTGTGCCTGCCGATTGGGCGAATAGCCCGCTGCCGTAGAGTCAACCGCGGAACACGTTCAGAAGACCAGCGCTAACACGTGTCAGTTTTGACTGCGTGAAAGAGTCAAGTGCGTGAAAGCGTGCACGGCGTTAGGCATTATTGACTGACTATTTCACGGCGTTGACGTTTTTAACGCCCGCGCACTACGAACGGTTTAACGCGCTTTTTCTTAACGTGTCCCGTCGTGCAGGAGACGTTAAAAGAGAAGACCCCCGATGCCGGGGGTCTTCTCATCAGTGTCATTGCCGCCTGGGCCTACATTGCTCCGGCGGACCGGAACTGACCACGAGGTGCCAAACCTCCACACGTCGGTTGATGGCCTGCTGGTCCTTATCACCTTCGGGAACAATCAGACATCGCTCGCCATACGCTTTCCAAACAACACGCTCAGGTGCAATACCGCCCGGCCGCCGCGTCAAGTAATTCACCACCGTCATCGCTCGTCGCGTCGACAACGTGTCATTGTAGATATCGCTGCCGTAGTTGTCCGTATGGCCCTCGACAGAAATGCGCCACGTCGCACTGTCCGTGAGCAGCCGAATGAGCTGATTGAGCACGTCACGAGCCGCCGGGCGAATCTCATACTTATCGAACTCGAAGAACACTGTGTCCGCAAAAAGGAGCGGAGTGTCTTCCGGTCTTGGCGGTTGGTTGCACGTGATCGCTGCCGTCGCGCTCTTGGTCTCGTTGTACTGCGTCTTCGTGACCGTGATCGTCGCAGCGCCGCCGCTCACGCACCTAACGAGACCGGTCGCGCTGACCGTCGCAACGCCGGCGTTGGATGAGCTCCACGTCGCGCCAGCTGAAACATCGACCTGATCCTCGTCGCGCGCCGTCACTGCCAGCTGCACCGTCTGGCCGGTGTCGCGCGTGGCCGTCGTCGGACTCACCGAGATCGTCCACGTCGGGAACGGTACCGTGACTGTGGACGTCGCCGAGCGCGAGATGCCGCTGACAATCACCGTGCAGGTGATCGTCGCCGTACCGGCACGAACTGCGGTGACGCGACCGTTGTTGTCGACTGTCGCAACAGCCGGATCGCTGGCCGAGCAGGTCGTGTTACGGAAGCGCGTCGCGGCTACGCTGCGTCCCTTCATGTCCGTTCCCGACAGCGACAGGTTCTGCGACGCGCCGCGGCGCAGGGTTACCGTCGCTGGGGCAAGCGCCAGCGCCCAGTCGAACCGTTCGCCGAGGCAGCCGCCGCGCGTGTAGAACGACAATCCGGCGCGCGCGCTCCAGTGCAGCGACGTCCCGTCAATCGGCTGCTGGTTAGGCGACGGATGGTACGTCGGGACAGCATCGAAGCGCAGCCCCCAGCGTTGTCCCACGCAGAAGCGAAGCCCCGCGATAGCCGTTATCGCGTCCTCGTACTCGTTAGGCGTTAGCCGCCCATCATACACCGATTGGGCGTAGCCACCGCCGAGGTGGAAGCGCACCTTTTCGCCGAGCGGGATATGCGTGAGGACCATGAAACGCATCGGTCGGTACGTGATGTCCTCACCGGCGACGTTACTCTTGGTCCGCTGAATCGAGATGTCGCCTTCCAGCGACAAGTATCTGATGATGAAGAAGCCCAGGCGACCACCGACGCCGAACGCGTTGTCGAAATTCAGTTCGTCATCGAAGATCGTGTACTGAGCGAAGCCGCCAAGTTCGAGAGTGCCGGGATTCTGTGCACGCGCGCGCGGTGCGAGCGTCAGCACCGCGAGTGCGGCGACACCGAGTAATCGGTGGAATTTCATGAAGCCCCCGTTAGGAGTTCGAGTCGTGCGTCGCACAATGGCGTGCGACGGCTGAACGCGGGAACCGACATCCCTACACTTGTGGGCAAAACTAGCAGGACCAGTCTCAAGCACAAACCCCTCGCAATACTGAACCATCATAACCAGCGACGACTTTCACACCCTCGCTAGGTGCGCGAGAACACGGCGGCTTCAAGCGCCGACAGCGTCGGCTCGATACTAATCGGCGCGTTCGCAAGCGTTGAGCCACCGTCACGCTGACGATGAAACTCCAAAACCGTTTCCGGATCCTTGAGCAAATGGCCCGTAAGAACCGCGACAACGTGGTCGTCAGGCTTGACGATGCCCTGCCTGACAAGTCGGCGGGTTCCAGCGACGCTGGCGGCGCTGGCCGGCTCGCAGCCGATGCCTGACGCGTCGACAACCGCCTTCGCTTCCAACAGATCCTCGTCAGGCACCGCGGTCACGACGCCGTCGGTCGCCCGGATTGCCGCGACAGCTCGGTCATACGACGCGGGATCGCCGATGCGGATGGCGGACGCGACGGTCTTGGGTTGGACACGTATGCGCTGTGCGAACCCTCCCGCGAAACTGGATGCGAAGGGCGCTGCGCCTTCGGCTTGAACAGCGGCCAACCGCGGCAAGCGATCGATCAGATCGAGCGCACGCAGCTCGGTTAGCGCTTTGCCGAACGCTGCCGTATTGCCGAGGTTGCCAGCCGGAAGGACGATCCAGTCGGGGACCTTCCAATCGAGCTGCTGCAACAGCTCGGCGACGATGGTCTTCTGCCCCTCGATGCGCCACGGGTTGAGTGAGTTGACGAGGTACACCCCGAGCGCACTCTGGGCCTCGCGCACCAGGCGTAGGCAGGCATCGAAATCGCCGCGCACAGCGAGGGTGCGGGCCCCATGGGCAATCGTCTGCGCGATCTTGCCTAACGCAATTTGACCTTCCGGCACGAGGACGACCGCGCGAAGTCCCCCCAGTGCCGCGTATGCGGCAAGGGACGCCGACGTATTGCCGGTCGAGGCACAGCCCACTGCGCGCGCTCCCACGCGCACCGCTTGAGTGATCGCGACGGTCATGCCGCGATCCTTGAACGATCCCGTAGGATTGTGGCCTTCGTGTTTCAGCCGCAGCTGCCTAACGCCGGCCCATGATGCCACACGGGACGATGTCAGCAACGGCGTGTTCCCTTCGGGGTGCGAAACTACCTGCTCAGCCGCCGGCATGACCAACTCACGGTAGCGCCAGACACCCGACGCAGCGGCTGCGGATTCGCTTGCTGAACCGTCGCGGCGCGAAGCGAATCGCGCGCGCAGATTGGTGCCGCGCTCGTTCGGTGGTCGGTGCACGACACTCAGCAGGCCGCCACAGTCGCACACGGTTCGCGCGTCACCTTCGCCATACTCCGCGCCGCATGCCTCGCAATGCAGCATACTCGTGGTTCGCGGACTCATACGGCCTCCAACGGCATAACGCGGGCGCCGACTTCGTCGACGCGGGCGACGCGCGTGCTGCAGCGTACACCGGACGCTTCGAAGGCCGCTTGCACGGAGGCTGCGACTCGGCGCGCAGACAGATCGTCACCGCATAACGCGAAAATCGTCGGTCCGCCGCCTGAAATGGACGCCCCGAGCGCGCCAGCATCGAGCGCGGCTCGTTTTGCTTCCGTAAAGCCATGGATGAGTGGCGCGCGCGCGGGTTCCGCGACGCGATCGACGATTGCTGCTCCAAGCAAGGCGAGATCGTCCACATGCAGCGCATGGACGACGGCCGCGACCTGGGCCAGCTGATGGATCAGCGCCTCGCGCGGGACTGCCTGCGGCAGCACGGCCCGAGCGTCGGCAGTTGCCAGCTCCTGCTCGGGCAGGGCCAGTACGATGCGCAAGTCACTCGGCACCGGCAGCGGATGGACAGCGATCGGATCGAGCGAACGGACCAACACGATGCCGCCTAACAAGCTCGGGGCAATATTGTCGAGGTGCCGCCCCGCTACCGTCGCCTCGGCTTCGAGGCAGCACGCCAGGAGCTCCTCTTGAGACAGTGGCTCGCCGAGGAGGTGGTTAGTAGCAACGGCGCCAGCGACAGCTGACGCCGCGCTCCCTCCCTGACCGCCGGCGAGCGGAAGTCCCTTGCGGCAATGGATCAGGAGCCCACATCGCGCCGATGCTCGGCGCAGGACTGCGGCAGCTGCGAGGGCGGCCGCATGGCGCAAAGGATCCGCCGGCAGGCCGGGTGCTCCGGGATCGCCGATGGTTATTTGGCTCGCTTCGCTGCGGCGCACGGTGACGCTGTCGCTCGCGCCCGTCACGGCACAGCCGATCACATCGAGGCCAGGCCCAAGATTCCCGATAGAACCGGGGGCCTGCACGGTGACCGCGTTAGGCGCGCTCACCGTGCGCCGGCCAAATGCAGGATGTCATTCAGCACGCCGGCGGCGGTTACACCGGGCCCGGCGCCCGGCCCCTTGATGACGAGCGGATTCGTGCGATAGCGCGCGGTGGTGAAGACGAGCTGGTTATCAGTACCGAGTAGGGTGGCAAACGGCGTTCCCAGCGGAACCTCGCGCAGCCGCACCTGCACGCGACGCGACGTTACGGTGGAGAGGTAGCGCAACACACTACCGGCCTTTCGAGCTTGCTCCACCCGGTCGCGCCATTCGGCATCAAGCTGCGAGACTCGTCGTAGAAACGCAGGCCGCGTTAGGGTACGCGTCCAGTCCGGAAGAAGCGATTCCACTTCCACGTCGCGTAATTCACCCGCGTAGCCCATGAGGCGGCCGAGGATGAGCGCCTTGCGCGCGACGTCCATGCCTGACAGGTCATCGCGCGGATCTGGCTCCGTGTAACCTAACGACATCGCGCGGCGCAAGGCCTCAGAGAACGAGCGCCCGCGCTCGAGCTCCGTCAGGAGAAAGCCTAACGTGCCGGACGTGGCGCCTTCGATACGCGCGACCCGGTCTCCCGCCTCGATCAGTTTATGAAACGTGTCGATCACCGGGAGGCCGGCGCCAACGGTTGTTTCGTGCCGGATACGACGACCGTGCGCTTGCGCGGTACTCATGAGATCGCGCATCTCCTCGAGCGGACCCGCCAGCGGCCGTTTGTTGGCCAGAACCAGCTCCATGCCGGATACGATCCCTTCGCGCAACACCGGCGACGTGTCATCGGCCGTCAAATCGGCGAGGATGGGATGCGACAGCGCGTGCGACGCGATTGCCGCGACGGCAGCTCGCGGTGCCGTCGTGTGTCCCGCTGGCATCTTTGCCAGTGGCGTCCCAGCCTGCTTGGCGCGCGCCATGCGCACGACACGGCTCCGCGTTAGGCCGTTCGCATCGAACACATAACCGCTCCGATCGATCACTGCAACGATCCGCAACCGCACTCCGCCGCGCGCACGGCGCGGCCACAGATCCGCTAAGGCGCGCGCCACAACACCGAATCCAAGGAGCACCACATCGCTGCGCGCGTCGCGAGCGACAGTGCCACCGCCGATCCGGTCGAGCTGAAACGCCGCATGCACGCGGCGGATGGCGGCCTCGAGGTCGCCGCGTTCAACGACGATCGAAATGTTCAGCTCCGACGCGCCTTGGGCGATCGCCACGACGTTGATGTCGGCCGAGGCGAGCGCTTCAAAGGCGCGCGCCGCGATCCCCGGAGTCCCCGACATTCCGCGCCCCACGAGCGCGAGTGCGGCGACGTCGCGGCGCACCTGGATGCCGTCGATGTTCCCTTGCGTGATGTCGTCCGCGAAGGCGCGCCGCAAGGCGTCGCGCGCTGGCACCGCGGATTCGTCAGGCACCGTTAGGCATATCGAGTGCTCCGACGAGGCTTGCGAGATGAGCGAAACGGACACGCCCTCGCCATGCAGCGTGGCAAAGGTGCGCGCCGCGATTCCAGGAACGCCGAGCATTCCATTCCCTTCGACAGTAACGAGAGCGAGCGCCGGAATGGCCGACACCGCCGTCACCGGATATCCCGAGGACGCGCGCCGCGGCGAAACCTCCGTCCCGTCGGCGTTGGGATCGGCAAAGGGCCGGATGCACAGGCGCGTCGAACGGCCGCCTAACGGGATCAACGCGCGCGGGTGCAGCACCTTCGCCCCGTAATACGCGAGCTCAGCGACTTCGCGCGGTGTGACGTGCGGCAGGACTCGCGCGTTAGGCACGGTGCGCGGGTCGGCGGTCAGGAGGCCCGGCACATCCTTCCAGAGCGATACTTCGGCGGCTGCAACACCGCGCGCCAGCAGCGTGGCCGTGAGGTCGGAGCCGCCGCGTCCGAGTGTGACGACATCGCCACGCGGCGACTGTCCGAAATACCCCGGGACTACTGGCGTCACGCCGCGCGCGAGTAACGGTAGGAGCCGACGGCGCACGGCCGCCGTCGTCGCTGTCACGTTCGGCGAGGCGCTGACGCCGTCGTCGTGCGTGACGATCAGCTCCGTCGCATCGACCAGTTCGCAGCGCACCGATGCCCCGCGCAGTGCCGCGAGCATGAGGCGCGCGCTCAGGCGTTCACCGCGAGAGACGATGAGTGCCAACATGCGCGGCGTCAGTTCCCGCACGGCAATCACCCCGACGGCCATCTCGCGCAACTCAGCGAACGCTTGGCGGATCGCTGCTTCCAGTGCGCGGCGCTCGCCACTGGGGGCGCCGAGCGCACGGGCTGCCGTCAGGTGCGCACCCTGAAGCTGGCGCGCGATTGCGCGCAACCCGTCAGCATCTCCCCGTGCTGCGCACTGGGCCGCTGCGATCAACGCATCTGTCACACCGGCCATCGCCGAGACAACAACGACGCGGCGACTGTCACGCTCACCAGCGACTATTCGCGCGGCGTGAGTCATGGCCGCGCCATTAGCCACTGACGCGCCGCCGAATTTGTGAATGGTGATGCGGCGTGGTGGCATGGACCAAAGGTAAGAACCGCATGGCGGAACCGCATGCAGATCAAAACAAGCAGCTTGAGTTCTTCGCGCTGAGTCGCCAGGCTCACGTAGGGTCGCTGCCGTAGCGAGGCTTCTAGTCCTGTAAACTCGACAAAGGAACGGTGACCTCAGAGCTCCCTGCCTTCCCCCGTGTCCAACGCCGCCGCATAGAACGGCGTAGTCCCCGGATGGCAGCTGGCCCCGATGCGGCCCGCCTTCTATGCTAGCCGGTACCATCTTCGATCTGAAATCTCCACTCGCGAGGTTCGTTATGCAGTTGAACCGTCCGTCGCGGCCCTCCAGCCTCCGCCTCCACCTCCGCCCGCGCCTCGTGCACAGCTGGCTGTCGATCGCCGTTGCTCTCGTCGCGTTTGCACCGGCGCTGGTCGCGCAGGGCCGTATCACATCACCCAAAGACCATTTTGGGTTCAACATGGGCGACGATTATCGGCTCGCGAACTACACGGAGTTCGTCCAGTACTGGAAAAAGATCGACGCCGAAAGCGATCGCATGGTGGTGGAAGAGATCGGCAAAACAGCCGAAGGTCGTCCGCAGCTCATGGCGATCGTGACGTCGCCTGAGAATCACAGGAATCTGGCGAAGTACAAAGACATTGCGACGAAGCTTGCCAGAGCGGAAACCAGCAACGAAGAGGCTCAGCGCCTCGCGGGGGAAGGAAAGGCAGTAGTCTGGATCGATGGCGGTCTGCATGCCACCGAAGTGTTAGGCGCCGCTCAGCTCATCGAGACGTCGTATCAGATGGTCAGCCGCACCGATCCAGAGACGATGCGGTTCCTGAACGACGTGATCATCCTGTTTGTCCACGCAAATCCGGACGGCATGGAGCTCGTCTCGAACTGGTACATGCGCGAGGCCGACGAAAAGAAGCGCAGCACCGGTGGCATCCCGCGTCTCTATCAGAAGTACATCGGTCACGACAACAACCGTGACTTCTATATGGGGGCACAAGCTGAGACGCAGAACATGCTGCGCATTCAGTATCACGAGTGGTATCCGCAGATCGTGTACAACCACCACCAGACCGGGCCCGCTGGTGCCGTGTTGTTTGCACCGCCATTCCGCGCGCCGCACAACCACAACTTTGATCCACTGGTGATCTACGGCGTCGATCTGGTTGGTACGTCGATGCACACGCGCTATGCGCTCGAGGGGAAGCCAGGCGCCGTTAGGCGCGATCAGGCCGGCTATCAGACGTGGTGGAACGGCGGCCTGCGCACGACCGTGTACTTCCACAACATGGTCGGCCTGCTGACGGAGACGATCGGCAATCCGACGCCGATGCAGATTCCGTTCACGCCGGAAAAGCTCATCCCGCAGGAGAATTACGTCTATCCAATCACGCCGCAGACGTGGCACTTCCGCTCATCGGTCGACTACTCGGTGACCGGGAATCGGGCGGTATTCGATGTCGCGTCGCGTCACCGCGAGCAGTTCCTGTACAACATCTACAAGATGGGTCACAACGCGATCGAGAAGGGGAGTAAGGACACATGGACCGACTATCCGCGCCGTATTGCCGCGGTGATGGACCAGATTCAGAAGGATCGCGCCGCGCAAGCCGAAGGGAATACACGCCTGGCTCAGATGGGTGGATTCTCCGGCGTGCAACCGGCGCAATACTTCGAGCAGCTACGGAAGCCCGAGCTGCGCGATCCGCGCGGATTCATCCTCGCATCGTCACAGCCGGATTTTCTCACGGCGACGCACTTCGTGAATGCGCTGCGCAAGGGCGGTGTAGATGTGCATCGTGCAACAGCAGCTTTCAACGTCGCGGGCAAATCGTATCCAGCAGGTTCGTACGTGGTGAAGACAGCGCAGGCGTTCCGCGCGCACGTCATGGATATGTTCGAGCCGCAGGACTACCCGAACGACTTGCAGTATCCTGGTGGTCCGCCCAAAGCGCCATATGACAATGCCGGGTATACGCTAGCGTTCCAGATGGGTGTGCAGTTCGACCGCGTCCTCGATGGCTTCGAGTGTCCTTGTGAAAAGATTCAGGGGATGGCTGAGGTGCCTAACGGTACGGTGGCCGGTGGCGGTGCCGGGTACCTCCTGAATCACCAGCAGAACGACGTGTTCAAGGCGATCAATTCGATCTTGAAGAACGGTGGCGAAGTGCACTGGGCCAAGACCTCGTTCCAGAGCAACGGAAAGACGTATCCGGCCGGGACATTTTTTGTCTCCGGTCGCGGTGCAACGCGTACTGCCGTTCAAAAGATGGCGGATGACATTGGCTTGTCGTTCGAAGGTGGCAACAGGCCTAACGTGGAATTGATCCGCTTACAGCCGACGCGAGTGGCCCTCTGGGACAACTACGGCGGCTCGATGCCGTCGGGATGGACGCGCTGGATCTTCGAGCAGTACGGCTTCGACTTCGACGTCGTGTATCCCGCGGAGCTCGACGCCGGGAATCTCAACAGCAAGTATGACGTGATCGTGTTTGTCGACGGCGGGATTCCGGAAAGCGACGGTGGTGGTGGTGGCGGCGGCGGTGGATTTGGTGGTGGTGGTGCCAATCTCACTCCAGAATTGGTTCCCGCCGAGTATCGCGAACGGTTAGGCAGAGTTACCGTTGCCAAGACGGTGCCGCAGCTCAAAGAGTTCATGGAAAACGGTGGCACCGTTATCACGATCGGCGGCTCGACCGCGCTGGCGCACCATCTCAACCTGCCGCTTTCGAACCATCTCGTTGAGCGGACGCAGACCGGCGCCGAGCGAGCGTTGCCCCGTGAGCGTCTGTTCATTCCGGGATCCGTGCTGCAAGCGACGGTGGATAACACGCATCCGCTGGCGCATGGCATGGCGTCGAAAATCGATGTCTTCTTCGACAATAGCCCGGTTTTCCGCCTCGATCCTGGTGCGACACTCAAAGGCGTGACGCCGATTGTCTGGTTCGATAGTGACAAGCCTCTACGCAGCGGTTGGGCATGGGGCCAAGGGTATCTCAAGGATGGCGTCGCCGCTGCCGAGGCGAAGGTGGGGAATGGCTACTTGTTCTTGTTAGGCCCCGAAGTGACGAACCGTGCGCAGCCGCACGGGACATTCAAGTTCCTCTTCAACGGGATTTACTACGGACCGGCGATGGGGAAGGGGAAGCCGCAGATCAGGGCAGATCAATAGCGATAGGGGATAGGGGATAGGGGATAGTTGATAAAGGATGGGGCTTGGAACGATGAGTTGTTCGCGCATTTTGCAGGCGGATTTCATCGTGTGCCGCGCTGAGCTCATGCTGCCAGCGACCTTCCTGCGCGCTCGTTCCTTGACAAGTGATCCAATCCAGCGCGACTCAGTCGGCGTACTGAGTGCTAGGGTTTCGCGATCGCACGAACCCCGATGCTGGAGGACCACGGAGGCAAGATGGACCTGCGACTACGGAAAGGGCTGACTTTTGGAGAGCTTATCTTCCTGATCGTAGTGGTCGTTGCAATCGGGTTAGCCATTCTGGCTATTTTTTCGATCTGCCAGGGGGTAAACGCGGCAAAGATCGACGTGGTCAAAGTGGAAATCGCTGCGGTTGATCCCGTGGACCGCGATCTGGACGTTGACGGCCCGGCCAAGGACTATTCGGTGACCGTGGAGCTCGAGAGAGAGTTGGACACCGACACCGAACAGCTGCAAGTCCAGATCTTCGAAGATGATTTTTTCGGGAACGCGCTGCTCGACGAGAATGTGCGTGTATTCATCCGGCGCGGTGAGAAATCTGGGACAGGAACGTTCAAGCTCGAGTGCGACAGCAATGGCGGAAACGTAAGGATCCGAGGCGAGGATGGCTCGAACAGCTATGACAACCCGGCCACGATCTTTGGCGTTGTGAAAGCGACGGGTGTGGTGCTTGAGGGAGTATCCGCCGAGAACTTCGCAGTGAGATGCCGCGCAAACTTAACGGATGGTTGACGCCAGGCGAGTTAGGTGTGGCAGCCCGCAAACGCTGTACGCATCGCACCGCGATCCGCGTAATGACGCCGCTGCGCGCCTAACGTGGGGCGTCTCCTAGCATCCTAGCCGTCGCTGTTAGAGTAGGGTCTTGGCGATGCGACCGAGCCAGACCAGGACAGCCAAGCCAGCTGGCAGAAGCGTTACGCCGATCGAGAAGGCGAAGCCGTAACGAAAAAGGGCAGCGCCGGCGGCGCCGCTGTCATTGCGATTCCAATGTCGCAGGAACAACTCGGCTACCCAACCGCTTGAGTAACAGATATTCGCAGCTGTTCCGTAGATCAAAGGGCCCACGACGGAGACTTGCCACGGCATCGACTCAGGCGACGGCGGAAGCCCGAACATCACATTCATGATGCCGAGCGTCAGCACGCCCGTGCCGCCGACGGCGACGTTATAGATCGGCCGACGCGACTCCCACCAATCGATCACCGCTCCCGTGCTCTCAGGAATCGTGGCTGGGTGCCGGAAAAAGATGCGTGACAGGGCAGTCATGGTCCAAATTTACAGCAAGTACTTTGCTCTGTAAAGTTACCACCTCTGTAAGGCTCCCGTTTGACCCTACGGCTGACAGCTCGGCCCCGGCTCGGACCTCTGACCTTGGCTTACGGCGTCACCGTCTTCGGCTCCAACTTCGCCGCCCACAATCCCGAGTTGAAGTCGGTAAACAGGACCTGCCCCTTCCACGGCATCGCGTTCATCACAAAGGGCGCATTCGCCGTGAAGCCTTTGGGATCGTACGGCTTGAAGACCGCAATCTCGCGCCGCTGCTCGGCGATATTGCCTAACAACTCGCCTGATACGTCGACGACCCTAACGCCGCCGTCGTAGTACGCTTGGTACAACACGTCGTTCTCAACGATGATGTCATGCGACCCATAGTCTTCAAGATGATAGCGGCCGACCTTTTTTGGATTCATCGGGTCGGTGAAATCCACGATGTGCGTGTATCCGCCTGACGTCTGTGCGATCGCGCCCGGCGTCGTCATCGCGTTGAAGTAGTTCGTGCCTTCCCACACACGATCCTGACGGCTCATCTCTTCGTCGCCGAGGAAGAGGTACGTCTTCCCGGTCGACTGCTGGAAGTAGGGAAAGATCTCGTGACCGCTGTTGATCGGAAAAACGGTAATGAGCTTCGGCTTCTCAACTGTGCCACCATACTTGCCATTCCCCACGTCAACGACGACGGCGCCCACCGGCCATTCCGCCGAATACGCGATTCCGTCCCTCACCCAAAGGTCATGGATGTACGAGTCCGGGTGGTTGTATTCGCCAACCTTGCGCGGCTTCGTTATGTCTTTGACGTCGATGATGATGTATTTCTGCCCGCCCGAGATCGCGAACAGATAATCGTTCGTGGCGAACACGTTGTGCACGCCACCAGTGAGATCGTCGCTGAACACCGACGCGATCTTGGGATGCGCAGGCGTCGCGAGGTCGAGCAGCACGACGCCGTTGACGCGATTCGCCGCCCCCTCCTTCGTCATCACCCCGTAGCGACCATCTGGTGAGACGGTCACGTCGTTGATCGTTCGTGCGTCCACCTGAATCGAGTCTGTCTTGACGATGTTGTTCAAGTCGGTGATGTCGAAGACCATCCCGTAGCCGTCGCCGCCCCAGGTGCCCACGAGGGCGTAATCGCGACCGTCCTTGCCGGTCCAGGGCCACAGATCCGACGTATGCGTGCGGCTGATGCTGCCGCGACCCGTCACCGTTATGCGGCGCCTAACGTCGCGAGGCTTCACGTCAACGACGCTGCGCGCAAACGTATTCCCCGACGCCGCCATCAGCGTAAATCGCCCAGGATGGTTCGCGGTGAAGACGTGTCGATCGATCACGTGATCGATGATTGCAGCGCCGCCCGGAGCGGCCGTCGTGTCGTCAGGCGCGTAGACATACGTCCACGCGATCTTGGCATCAGTGACTGGCGTCCCGTTGGACCGCTTGGCGGTCGCGACCAACTTGACGACATCACCGGTGCGCACTGTCGTCTCTGTGATGCCGAGGTCGATCGTCGTCACGGGATTTGCCACGACGTTATGGCGAAGTTGCGCGCTGACTCCTTCGCCTTCTGCGGCGATCGTCGCGGCGCCGGTCTTGTGTGCTGTCACATTGCCGAAGCGATCGACGCTTGCAACCGTCGGATCAGACGATCGCCACGTCACCGTTAGGCCTGGGCGCGCGCTGCCGTCGCGGTGCGTCCCCTTCGCCGTATGCGCCAGCATAACGCCGGTGTACAGGCGACCGGCTTCCGGAACAATCTCGATCCTTGCGAGAGCAGGCCATTCGATGAGCACCGGAAGCTGAACCGAGGCAGGGGCTGCACTGGGATCACCTTGTGCCAGCGCCACGGCGTTAAAGGATCCGGCCTTCAGTGCGCGAATGACTCCGCCGCTGACTGACATCGCGCCGATCGGCGCGTTGATGACCCAGCGGGCATTGGGAACGGCGTTGCCCTGCGCGTCATATGCCGTGACCTTCACAACGGCGCTGTCGCCAGCCTTGAGCGTGATCCGCGTCGGTTCGGTCACCACGCGCGTGACGGCCGGGAGCGGAGCCGCTTGCTGCTGCGCGGCAAGTGGAGCGGCGAACGCCGCGATCAACGGCGCGGCTGCGAAGAATGGGACGGATGACCGGGTTCTCATCGACTGGACTCCTGCGCGTTAAAGGCTCAACGCCTTGCGTCGAATATGGGCAGCACGCGGCACACGTGTAAGCTGCCTCCGCAGTCTCGCCACGTTCCCCCGTGTGTGCGCGAATCGCGCGGGATAAATTGGCCCTCGGTCAACCGCCTTGTCCCTCAGATCGAGCTGCTTATGCGCCGCGTAGCGTTCGCCATTGGTTTTGCCGTCACCTGCGTTCCTTTGTTCAGCGCCGCGCAGAGTTTTCCTTCGCCGGATCCAGTAATCCGGCGCATCTACGCGTTGGGAATGGACAGCTCCCATGTCTACACGCTGGCGCAGGTGCTTTCGGACTCGGTGGGACCGCGCCTAACGGGAACTCCCGGCATGAAGCGCGGCAACGACTGGCTCGTCTCGCGCTACACGGCGTGGGGCATCCCCGCACGCAATGAACCATATGGCATCTGGAAAGGTTGGCAGCGCGGGATCAGCCACATCGACCTGATCGCTCCGCGTGTGCGCACGCTGGAAGGGATGATGCTCGCGTGGAGTCCCGGGACGGGAGGGAAAGATGTCACCGCTGCAGCCGTCATTCTGCCGGAAGTGGCCGACAGCAATGCATTCGTTAGGTGGCTTCCGGAAGTCAAAGGAAAGTTCGTCCTGATCTCGATGCTGCAGCCGACGTGCCGTCCCGACGCGGACTGGGAGCAGTTCGCCACCACGCCTTCGTTCGACAAGCTCAAAGACGAGCGCAACAAGGCGCAGGTTGCCTGGAATCGACGCGTCGCGAACACGGGCTACACTGTGGGCCTTGCTACTGGCACGTTAGGCAGGCGCCTGGAGCAAGCGGGTGCCGCGGGCGTGATCGCGTCGCGCTGGTCCAATGGCTGGGGTGTCCAGAAAGTCTTCGGCAGCCTCTATCAGGAGCGTGTGCCGGCGATTGACCTGAGCTGTGAAGACTACGGTCTCCTGTATCGGCTCGCCGAGCACGGACAGGCGCCGATGCTGCGAGTGCGCAGCGAGGCGACGTTCCTTGGCGACGTACCTGTGTTCAATACGATCGCCGAAATCAAAGGGAGCGAGAAGCCTAACGAGTACGTCATGCTCTCTGCGCACTTCGACTCGTGGGACGGCGGCTCGGGGACGACAGACAACGGCACCGGTACGGTGGTCATGATGGAAGCGATGCGGCTGCTGAAGCTTGCCTATCCACGACCGAAGCGGACGATCGTCGTGGGGCACTGGAGCGGCGAAGAGCAGGGGCTCAACGGCTCGCGCGCGTGGGCGCAGGACCACCAGGACGTCGTGAACGGTCTGCAAGCGCTGTTTAATCAGGACAACGGGACGGGTCGCGTCGTGAATCTGTCGGCGCAGGGGTTGATCAAGGCGAGCGGCAGCCTGGCAAACTGGGTCGCGCAGATTCCCAGCGATCTGACGCAGGGAATCACGTTAGGCTTTCCTGGCGCGCCGTCCGGCGGCGGGTCAGACAACGCGTCCTTCATCTGCTACGGTGCACCGGCTTTTGGTCTTGGCGCCTTGAACTGGAACTACGGCACCTATACGTGGCACACGCAGCGTGACACGTTCGACAAGATCGTTTGGGATGATCTCAGGAACAACGCGACGCTGACGGCGTTGCTCGTGTACCTCGCGAGCGAAGACCCGGAAACGGTGCCACGCGACAAGCGCGGGTTCGATCGCGGCCCGCGACCGTCTGCCGGTGGAGGAGGCCCTGGAGGGGGCGGAGGGCAGGGGCCTACGGGGTGGCCAGCATGCACGGCACCGCTGCGCGACGCGACGCGGTACGCGAGGTAGTGCTGGTCAACCTCTTTGACTACGAGCGGGCTGCCGCCGAGCGCCTTTCGGAACCGGCGTTAGGCTACCTCAGTGGCGGTGCCAATGATGAGGTCACGCTTCGTGCGAATCGTGCGGCGTTTGACACGATCGCGCTGCGCTATCGCACGATGGTCGACGTGTCGTCACGCGCACTGGCTACGAGTGTGTTGGGGACACCGATCGCATTTCCGGTGCTGATCGCTCCTACGGCGATGCAGCGGCTGGCGCACGCAGAGGGCGAGTGTGCGACAGCCCGCGCGGCGAAGCGGCTCGCCACGGTCATGGTCGTGTCGACGACGGCGACGGTCGGGCTCGCGGATGTGCGCGCGGCGACCGACGCCCCGATGTGGTTCCAGTGTTACATCTATCGCGATCGCGGCGTGACGCAGGCGCTGCTCGAGCGCGCGCGGGACGTTGGCTATCAAGCCATCGTGCTGACTGTCGACGCGCCGATGTTGGGGCGCCGAGAGCGAGACGTGCGACACGGATTTCATCTCCCGGTCGGTGTACGCCTGCCTAACGCGGAGCTGGCGGGCGAGGGAGAGCTTCCGGAGCTGTTCGGGGATTCCTCGCTGTCCCAGCATCTGGCCCGCACGCACGACAGCGCGCTCACGCCAAAGGACATTCAATGGATCCGGGACGTGACTCGTCTGCCGGTTGTTGTGAAAGGAATTGTACGAGGCGACGACGCGCGGCGTGCGTTGGACCATGGCGCAGCGGCGATTGGCGTGTCCAACCACGGCGGGCGCCAATTGGATACGGCCGTTGCGGCGATTCGCGCACTCCCAGAGGTGGCAGCTGCCGTGGGCGAGCGTGGCGAGGTGTACGTGGATGGCGGTGTGCGGCGCGGCACGGATGTGCTCAAGGCCATAGCGTTAGGCGCGCGTGCGGTAATGCTAGGACGACCGGTGCTCTGGGGACTCGCAGTGAATGGCGAGGATGGCGTCGTTGCGGCGCTTTCGCTGCTGCGCGAGGAGATCGATCTCGCGATGGCGCTGTCTGGCTGCCGAACGATCGCCGAGATTACGCACGACCTGATCGCCTAACGGTCGCACCGATGTCAGACGCACCGCTGTGGACGCCATCGCCGGAACGCGTCGCGCGCAGCCGAATGGTCGCGTTCGCGCGCCGCTTTCGTCCCGAGTGCATTTCGCCGGATGGAACGCTCGACTACGAACGGTTGCACACGTGGTCTATCGCACGGCATGACGAGTTCTGGCCGGCCGTTTGGCGCTTCTGTGAGATCGTCGCGGAAGAGCGCCCTGGTGCGGACCCGTGGGACCGGATAGCGCTCGGCGTCGATCGCATGGCGCCACCGGATCCCTCGTTAGGCCCGCGCTGGTTCCTCGGAGCGCGACTCAACTTCGCCGAGAACCTGCTGCGCCACAACGACGACAGGGAAGCCATCGTGAGCTGGACGGAAGAGGGCCGTCGCAGTTCACTCACGTATGCCCAGCTGCAGCACCAGGTGGCGATTGCGGCTGCTGGGCTTCGCGCAGCCGGCGTGCGCCAGGGCGACCGCGTCGCCGGTTTCCTGCCGAATACGGCGGAAAGCGTCATCGCGACGCTCGCCACGACGAGTCTTGGCGCGCTGTGGTCGTCCTGCTCCCCTGACTTCGGCGTCAACGGCGTGCTCGACCGCTTTGGGCAGATCGCACCGAGCGTCCTGATCGCTGCCGACGGCTATCGCTACGCCGGCAAGGAGATCGATTCGCTGGACCGCGTGCGTGCGATCGCGGCCGCACTCGAGGATCTCGACGCGCTGATCGTCGTCCCGTTCCTGCGGCAGCCTAACGAGGTGCGACCTGTTTTGCCGACGCTGCACGCGGCGCAAGGCCAGCACGCCGTGCTCTGGCGCGACTCGCTGGGACCCGGCGTGGCGCCGGGTCTCACCCCGCCGCTGCCATTCAACCGCCTACCGTTCGACCATCCGCTGTACATCATGTACTCGTCAGGCACGACCGGCCTGCCGAAGTGCATGGTACACGGAGCTGGAGGGACGCTGTTGCAGCATCAGAAGGAACACATGCTGCACACGGATCTGGGCCGCGACGATCGCATCTTCTACTACACGACGTGTGGTTGGATGATGTGGAACTGGCTGATCAGCGCGCTTGCTGCCGGCGCAACTGTAGTGCTTTACGATGGCGCGCCCTTCGCACCGCGAAAGGATATCCTGTGGCACATCGCTGAGCGGGAGCGCCTAACGATATTTGGCGTGAGCGCTAAATATCTCGCGTTGTCTGAGAAAGAGGGGCTGACGCCGCGGCGCACACACGATCTCCGCGCACTGCGCACGGTCCTCTCGACTGGAAGTCCGCTGGCTCCGGCGAGCTTCGACTACGTGTATCGCGATGTCAAAACCGACGTGCAGCTGGCGAGCATCTCCGGCGGCACGGACATCATATCGTGTTTCGCGTTAGGTAACCCTACGGCGCCGGTGTGGCGTGGCGAGTTGCAGTGTCGCGGCCTCGGTATGGCCGTGGAAGTGTTTGGAGAGGACGGAAGACCGCAGCGCGCAGCGCCGGGTGAATTGGTATGTACCAAACCATTCCCGTCGATGCCCGTCGCGTTTTGGAATGATCCAAACAGCGCGAAGTATCACGCTGCATACTTTGGCCAATACGAAAGTGTGTGGCGACACGGGGACTGGGCTGAAATCACGCCGCACGGTGGGCTCATCATCACGGGCCGCAGCGATGCAACGCTCAATCCCGGCGGCGTGCGCATCGGGACGGCTGAGATCTATCGTCAGGTCGAACAGCTCCCAGAGATCCTCGAGAGTCTCGTCATCGGCCAGGAGTTCGGCCGCGGCGGGGAACAAGATGTGCGTGTTATTCTGTTCGTGCGGCTGCGCGATGGCATTGTCCTCGATGACGCCTTACGCGAACGGATCAAACGTCAGATTCGCGAGAACACGAGCCCGCACCACGTGCCCAAAGTGATGGTTCAAGTCGCGGATATTCCGCGCACGATCAGCGGCAAAATCACGGAGCTGGCCGTGCGCGACGTGGTGCATGGACGCCCGGTCAAAAACATCGACGCTTTGGCCAATCCTCAGGCGCTGGCGTTATACCGCGACCTTCCGGAGCTACGGATATAGAGTCCGTGTTTGCGGCGCAAAGCCTAACACGGTTAAAGGTCAAGAGTTAAAAAGTAACAATCGTTGCCGCCGCCCCTAAACGTCGCTCCGGCGCGAGCGTTAAACTGTCAACGGCGTAAAAGAGTCAACCACGGCAAACAGTCATTCGACGCTCTTTACCTAACGATGTTGACCAATTCACGCAGTTCCTTTGTGACACTTAACGCCGCTTGTTCTTAACGCTTAACGCCGTGGCAGTTGCTCACTAGAGCACGCCCATTCGCGGCTCTTAACAACGCCTAACGCGGAAGCCGGCGTGCCTCGCGACCTCCTGTGAGCGGAAGCGGAGCCAATGACCGCTTCGCCTGTTCGACCAGTCGCTCTGTCATCTCTTTCAAAACCGCGCGTCGCTTACGAGCGATGCTGGTAAAGATGATGCGCGCAATGGTGTACCCAACGCCAATGCTGGCCAGGACGCATCCGAGTGCAGCAAAGGGGGATCCGATCACTTCGACTCCGAACGCGATCGAGGGGCCGATCATCCCACCGCCGCCGCCTCCCATGATGCCGCCAAACAGACCGCCTGCCAGATCACGCAGACGTTCACTGACATAGATCGATGTTCGTCCGTCACGCACGAGCACCGACACCTGCACTTTGCGCTGCTTGTCAGCCGATGCCCACGACAGCGAGCGGCCAACTGCGCTGACGTTTCCCGTATCATTGAGGGCGCGCCGGATAACGTCGATCATGAGATCGAAGTCGCGCTCGCGCATTTCGCCGTCGACAACCGCTTCGAAGGAGAGCGTCGTAGAGTCGCCGAGAAATCGGTTCTTGTACTCAGCGACCCCGGGCCTAACGCCGGTCGGTGGAGTAGCGATGTCGCGTCGTTCGGCGAGTGCGCGCTCGACATACTTGTCCTTGATGCCAACCGCCTCCGCCGCCTCGCGCACCTCGTCGACCTTGTAGCCCGACGTCAGGCTCACCGGTCGTCGCGGAGTATTCTGTTTGCGTAACTCGGGCGGCGCGACGTCATGCCCCGTCATCTCCTGCAAGTAGGCCGCGCGCTCCCAGACGGCGTGCGCCTCCGTGGAGGATACGACGTCCCCCTCGCCGCTCGCTACCAGATCGCGCTCGACGTTCACCAGCTCTTCGAGCACTTCTTCGGCGTACTCGAAGCGATCCGCGGGATCTTTGTTCAGGAGTCGATCGACGATCGCAGCAACCGCGGCGGGTACGCGTGGTGCGACATCGCGCAGCGCGGGAGGTTGCTTGGTCACATGTGCCACGAGCACTGCCGACGGCGTCGGGCTTTCAAATGGGAAGCGCCCGGCGAGCGCGTAGAATGCGAGCACACCGAACGAGTAGAGGTCGCTGCGGCCATCGAGCTGATCGCCGGCCACCTGCTCGGGACTCATGTACGCGACGGTGCCGAGCACCGTTCCCGTAGCTGTCATCGGCGCTGCTGCTGCAACACGCGCGATACCGAAGTCCGTGACCATCGCGCGACCGGTCTGCCGGTCGAGCAGAATATTCTCCGCTTTCACGTCGCGATGGATCACGCCGCGCGTATGCGCGTAGCCGAGCGCGTCGAGGACATCATGCAGAATCGGCACAAGCTCGCGTGGGGACAGTGGACCGGCGCGTTGTATGCGATGGGCGAGCGACTCGCCATCGACGAATCCCATCACGAAGAAAACAGCCCCCGCAATGTCATCGGCGCGGTGCACCGGAACGATGTTCGGGTGGGATAACGCGGCCGCCGTGCGCGCCTCCCGGAGGAAGCGGTCGCGCACCGTCGCATCTGTCGTCAGATGCGGTGGCAGCGTCTTGATCGCTACTCGACGGTCGAGGCGCTCGTCGTGCGCCGCATACACGACGCCCATCCCCCCACGGCCGACTTCACGCTCGACGTGATACTGGCCTTTCAGGGCGCTAGCGAGGGTCTCGAACTCGGCAGTTGGCGTAGTCACGGCTCAAAAGTACTCATTACATTGACCGTCCAAGAGACTGTGCAGCGCGTTAATCGGTGCGTTGCGCAGCGAGGCAACCTGAGGATACCATGGCCACAACAACGGCTCCGCGCGAGGACGTCGCGCATGACACGTTTCCGATCAATGGCACCGATTTCATCGAGTTCTACGTCGGAAACGCGAAGCAAGCTTCAGTTTTCTACCGCAGCGTCTTTGGCTTTACGCTCGAGGGCTACAGCGGACCGGAGACGGGCGTTCGCGACCGGGCGAGCTATTTGTTGACGCAGAACAAGCTGCGCTTTGTCCTCACCACGCCACTCACGCAAGGTGGACCAGTCGCCGATCACGTGCGCCGCCATGGCGACGGCGTTAGGGACATCGCCTTCTGGGTAGACGATGCACGCGATGCCTACCGGAAAGCGCTCGAACGCGGGGCGGAATCGGCGATGACGCCTAACGTGTTGCATGATGAATCGGGGGACGTCGTGCTCGCCGCGATCAAAACGTACGGCGACACGATCCATTCACTCGTCGAACGGCGCAACTATAAAGGGCATTTCCTGCCAGGATTCCAGCGCGTCGACCCGGTTTACAATCCGACGGAGACGGGCCTGCAGTACGTAGATCACTGCGTGGGGAACGTCGAGTTAGGCAAGATGAACGACTGGGTCGGCTTCTATTCGCGCGTCCTCGGGTTTTTCAACCTGCTGTCGTTCGATGACAAAGACATCTCTACCGAGTACTCGGCGCTCATGTCCAAGGTGATGTCGAACGGGAATGGGCGCATCAAGTTTCCGATCAACGAGCCGGCCAGCGGCAAGAAGAAGTCGCAGATCGATGAGTATCTGGAGTTCTATGGCGGTCCCGGCGTGCAACACATTGCCATCGCGACCAACAACGTCATCGAGACTGTGACAGCGCTGCGGAGTCGCGGTCTTGAGTTCCTGCAGATTCCGTCGAACTACTACGAGACGTTGAGTGCGCGTGTGGGGAAGATCGACGAGGACCTCGAGCCGCTGCGCGAGCTTGGCATTCTCGTGGATCGAGACGACGAGGGGTATCTGTTGCAGATCTTCACGAAGCCGGTGCAGGATCGCCCGACGCTGTTCTACGAGATCATTCAGCGGAAAGGGGCGAAGAGTTTTGGGAAAGGGAATTTCAAGGCGTTGTTCGAGGCGATCGAGCGAGAGCAGGCGTTGCGGGGAAATCTGTAGTTATGCCGATCTATCACTCGTTAGGCCAAATCCCCAGGAAACGCCATACCGTCTTTCGCCGGCCTGACGGTGGGTTGTACGCGGAAGAGCTGATGGGCCATGAAGGTTTTATCGGGACGGCGTCGCTGCTGTATCACACGCATCCGCCGACGACTGTGAAAACCGCGCGGCGTTTGCGCGACGTGACCTGGAAGATTGATGAGGACACGTCGCTGCGGCACCGGCATTTCCTAACGAGACTTGCCAAGAAAGGCGGCTCCCCGACGCTCGATCGGCTGCCCATCCTGTTCAACAAAGAAATCGCGATGCTGTACGTGGAGCCTGACGAGCAGGATGCGCACTTCTATCGCAACTCCATGGCCGACGAGGTCGTGTACATCGTAGAAGGGGAAGGGTCGCTCGAATCCGTGTTCGGTGAGCTCCCGTACCGTGCCGGCGACTATGTCGTGATCCATCGTAACATCATGCATCGTTGGCGCGGCGACTCAGCGAAAGGCGCGACGAAGATGCTTGTCTTCGAGAGCCGCGGGCATGTACGCTGGCCTAAGCGCTACCGCAATGAGTTCGGCCAGCTACTCGAGGGAGCGCCATACAGCGAACGGGATATTAAGCGGCCGACCGAGCTCAAGACGCACGACGAACGCGGCGACTTTCGCATCCTCGTTAAGCAGTACGACGCAATCAACGAGCTGGTGCTCGATCATCATCCGTTTGATGTGATCGGCTGGGACGGATACTTCTACCCCTGGATCTTTAACATCAACGACTTCGAGCCGATCGTCGGACGCATCCATCAGCCGCCGCCTGTGCATCAGACATTTCAGGGCGATGGCTTCGTGATCTGCTCGTTCTGCCCGCGGCCGTACGACTTTGACCCTAACGCGTTGCCGGCGCCGTATAACCACTCCAACGTCGATTCCGACGAAGTGCTGTTTTACGCGTCGAGTGAATTCATGAGCCGCAAAGGAATCGAATACGGATCCATCACTCACCATCCCGACGGTTTACCACACGGTCCCCATCCAGGGCGCGCCGAGGCGTCGATCGGCGCGAAGTACACGAACGAGTTGGCCGTGATGATGGATTCGTTCAGGCCGCTGCACGTGGCGAAAGCTGCGCTGCCTATCGAGGACCCCAAGTACCATCAGAGTTGGGTGGAGCAACAGCACGCGCAGTTCAATCCGCCCACCAGCTAGCACCGCCGGAGGCGATGGAGTTCTCGTTCCCTTGGATTGTACGCTTGCGCGCGCGCTTGGCGATGACACCGACTGTGATCGGCGTCATGGATCGCGACAGCTGGACTGCGCGGACCGACAACATCGTCGTCGCCGACCCCCGACGCCGAAGACTTCTATGGATTCCCCGAGACCTCTGGTGCGACGTGGTAGGCGATCGCATCAACGGGGCGTACGAACGCGGTGGGCACAAGCTGTTCCTCGCGGCGGTGCGCGAGCTTGGGATTCCAGTCGAGTCGAGCGTCGTTCTCCTCCGCTCCGCCGTGGAGCACGCGCTCGCCGGACTCAGCATCTCGATTCCTGTCGACCGCCCCAGACGGTACTGGTACCCGCTCGAGCCGACGCTCAGACTGGAAGACGGCGCCAAGCTCGTCGTGTTCGAGCCGCCGCAAGAGACGCTCGCGGGCGAGCGAATTCACCAGTGGATCGGCGCGAGGCGCAGCGCCGACTCGCCACCACCGAGGCTGCCCGATCTCGACCGGATCGAGCGGCAGCAGATTTTGGTGCGCCGTCTGCTAGAGGAAAAGTTTGACTTCTCTCGCGCGCTCGATAACCCCGCTCTCGTCGCCGTCTCCGGCGCGAGCGCTCTCGAGCAGCTCGGCTGTGTGGGCCTCGGCTGGGCGATGCGGACGTATGATCGAGTCGAACCAGTGACGATCGACCGCAAGATGGTCCTCGTTAGGCAGCGGAACCGCCTACTGCCGATGCGAATGCGGCGCCGCCGGTCATGACGCTGGTCTTCGAGGCGGTCATGGTCGCGGCCGTCGTAGCGTTGTCGCTCCGTCGCGGCGTTCTCCTTGTCGCTGCGCTGCTCCGCTCGCGGCCCCTGCCTCGGAACGTCGCGCTTCCCGACGTGACGGTGCTGGTGCCGGCGCGGAACGAAGGGGCAGTCGCAGAACGGCTCCTTGGTGCCCTAACGAGGCTGCGATACCCGACCGACAAACTCTCGATCGTCCTTGTGTGCGACGGTTGTGCAGACGCAACCCCGACGATGTTTCGCGCGTGGGCCGCTGCGCGCTCCGACGCCCGAGTGATCGAGCTACCGCGCAGAGTAGGCAAGGCGGTCGCCCTGAATGCGGGGCTCAGGTTGGCGGAGACTGAGATCGTCGCTGTGATCGACGCCGACCTGGCACCCCGGCCGGACTTCCTACAGGAGCTCGTGCGGCCCTTCGCGGACAACGGCGTCGCGGGCGCCGCTGCGTTCCTGCGTCCGGCGAACTCCGATGTGAACGTCGTCACCCGCTACGCCGCCGTCACGACGTGGGTGCATCAACTCGTGACGTCCGCGGGGACGGATCGGCTGGGGCTCAACCCGCCGACGCTCGGCGCAGCTGCCTTCCGCAGAACAGCGCTCGAGCAGAGCGGCGGATTCCCGGTAGTGCCCGCCGGAGTGGATGTCGCGACGAGCTTTCGCCTCATACGCCGAGGGTGGCGGACGCGGTTCGTGGCGGGCGCTATCGCCGACAACATCGTCGTCTCGAACGTGAGCAACTACTGGCGCCAGCACGTGCGCTGGTCGCGCGCCGTATTTCGTGTCGTCACGGGGGACCAGCGGCCGGTCAAGCTGTCGTTGCCACAACGCCTGGAGATGAGCGCCGCGTCGATCGGCTACGGAGACAGACTCGTTCTTGCCGTCGCCGTTTCGGGCACCGTCGCTGGGGCATTGCCACTCTGGCTCCCGTTGTTGTACCTGACCCTTCCCGGCCTGGAGATCGTGGCAGCACTCCTTAAGGCCGGGGTGCGAAGCGGCATACACCGGTTTCTTCTCGCAACCATACTGTTTTTTGTCGCGGACATCGCCGGCTCTATAGCGGCCGTCGTCATGCACGTTGGGCGGAGACCATATCGATGGCACAGCCCGCGATGGCTTCAAGCCGACAGCGATGCGAACCGATGACCGCCGAGCTTGCATGCGCGGTGCTGAGCTACCGCGACGAGCCGTTCCTCGTCGATGCCGTGCGCTCCGTGCTCGACCAAGGCATTCCAATTGAGGTCGTCGTGGTCAATTCCGGAGGCGGCGACCCAACAGCCCGCCTAACGAGCGCTGGGCTTTGTGTGCCGGTTCACAGTTTCACCGACCGGCTCTACCCCGGGGCTGTTCGCAACGTGGGCATCGACAAGACCCGCGCCCGCTACATCGCCTTTCTCGCAGCGGATTGTCTTGCCACGCCAGGGTGGGCGGCCGCGCGTCTGCGTGAGCACCCCGCGGGAGCGAGAGCGGTCGCGAGCCCTCCGACGAACGCCTATCCGCAGTCGTCGATTGCCTGGGCGTCGCTGCTGCTAATGCACAACCGCCGCCTTGCCGTGACGCGGCCGAGCCAGCGACTCCTCTACAGCCTTTCGTACGACCGTTCGCTGTTCGACCGGTTCGGCCGCTTCCGTGAGGATCTTCGAGCCGGTGAGGACACCGAGTTCAACGCGCGCTTTCGCGAGCACACGCGCACCGTGCTGGCGCCCGACGCGATCACTGCCCACCGCTATCCGGTCGAGCTGGGCACGATGATTCGGGATGCCTTTCGGCGCGGGCGGCTGCAGGCCCGCATGCAGGGTGCGATCGAGGGTCGCGGTCCGCGAAACGTCATAGTCGCGCTGCGGGGTCCCCTTAGCGTGGCTCGGTCGCTCGTCATCTCCGCGCGCAGCCCTTGGCCGGAACGCGGCACTCTGCTGCGGGCGTGGCCCCTCGTCATTGCGGGCGGCGTCGCGTACACAGCGGGCGCGCTGACCACGTCCTGTAGCTCGGCGACTGAGTAAGACATGGCCGCGTCCCAGCCGCTGCGGCACCACTCCCGCGACGAGTCACCCATCAGGATCGACCTTCTCGCGGACCCCTCGCTGACTGACGACGACGCAGCGCAAGTCTTCGACTACCTGCTGGGGCGCGACGCCAACCGCCGCTTGCTCGACGGGACGCGCTCTGTCGTTCTTCCGAGCAGAGGTTCGGGCGTCCACGGCGGGATCAAAATCAAAGGAGCCGGATCCCAGGGGTCGGTCGTGCGGCTTGGGAAGCTCCACTCCAAGCCGTATGCCTTGCCGCGCTACGACGCGGAGGGCGCCGCAACTATCGATGCCGCCAAGGACCACGGGCGAGCATTTGCAGGCGGGATGTCGTACCAGCAGGCGCGACAGGAGTTCACGGTCTCGCGCTACTTATCGCAGCGAGGGGTGAATGTGTTTGCCTCGTTAGGCTACGGAGTGCTCCGCCGTGGCACGTTCGCGAGCTGGTTTTGCCTTCTCGACATCCCGTTTCGCGAGCTACGCGACTGGTGGCAGCTGACGGGCGATCGGGCCGCGATCGAGCGGATCGCCGCGACGTTCGGTGAGTCGCAACTCGAGCTCGCCCGCCACGATGTGTACCTCATACTCAGCGGCATGGTCGCTCTCGAGGATGGGTTTGTCCGGAAGGACTTTCACACCGCGCATCTTGCTGGGCCGAATGATTCGTATCTGACCAAGCTCTCTTACTACCTGTTCGACACGAACTTCATCCTCGCTCATTTCGCGAACGACGTGTATGTGAAGGACATCGCGGACCATCGCCGCCTCGCGAAGGCGACCTACCTTCGCGCCCTGACCGGGCAAGAACACGCTCCATCCGACGTCGACCGGTTCAAGAGCCTTCTCGTTGAGCTGAAGTACGCCGAGTGGGGGATGCAGCAGCGAATCGCGCGATTGGCCGATGAT
>JBQTIF010000082.1:0-3041 GCA_052388395.1 Gemmatimonadaceae bacterium
CTTTCAATCGACTCTGACCCCTTTTGATCACTTTCAATCGACTCTGACCCCTTTGATCCGACTGGAGCGCAAAGGGACGAGGGTGGGGGCGCCCACTGCTGGATCGCGCGTAATCACCAGCGGCCAGGCGTAGACTCGCTCGAGAACCGATGCCTGCATCACGTCGGCCACCGTGCCTGACGAGACGACGTGCCCTTCGTGCAGCAGAACCATGCGCTGCGCGAAGCGCGCGACGAGGTTGAGCTGATGGCTCACGAGCAGGACGGCCTTTCCGCCTAACGCAAGACGGTGGAGCAGTTCGAAGACCGCCATCTCGTGCGCTATATCGAGGAAGGTTGTCGGCTCGTCCAGGACAAGCGCGTCGGTCCCCTGCGCCAGCGCGCGCGCGACCCGCGCACGCTGCCACTCCCCGCCGGACACGGCGTCGGTTCTGCGGCTGGCGAGATCCGCCACGCCCGCCGCCTGTAGCGCCGAATCGATCGCTGCGCGGTCCTCGGCACGCTCTCCCATCCAGGATGAACGATGCACATAGCGGCTCAACGCAACGTACTCCCGCAGTGTGAGAGAGAAGACAGCCTCTTCACGCTGCGGGACGACTGCGAGCCTGCGTGCGCGATCCAGCGGATTCCACTCGGCGAGCGGCCTGTCATCGATACTGACAGCACCTTGAAAGGGAACACGACCGAGCAGCGCGCGCACGAGCGTGCTCTTGCCACTCCCGTTAGGTCCGACGACGGCCGTGACTTCGCCACGCACAGCGTCCAGTGAGACGCCAGCGAGGGCGCGCTGCGTCGTCCCCGGATAGGTGACCGCGAGGTCGCGCACGCGGATCATGCCGGCGTGCGCATGCGCGCGAAGAAGAATGGAACTCCCATGAGCGCCGTTACCGCGCCCAGGGGGATCTCGAGCGGGGCGCGGATCGTGCGCGCCACAAGGTCTGCGACCAGCAGCAATGCTGCGCCCGCGAGGGCGGCCGCGGCGAGGGTCGGTCGGTGCCGGCCCCCCGCAGGGCGCCTAACGAGATTTGGGACGATGAGACCGACGAAGCCGACCAGTCCCGCGGCGACGACCGTAGCGGCGGCCAGCAGCGATGCCGCGAGAAAGATTCGCCGCGCCGCCTTGTCGGCATCGACTCCGAGCGAGGCAGCCGCGTCATCCCCTAACGCGAGTAGATCGATCTGCCGTCCCCAATGCATCAGCAGCGCCGCGGCGGGAAGGATGAGCGGTGCCGTCCACCAGACATCGCGCCAGGACGCGCTGCCGAGCGACCCCATCATCCACCAGAGCGCCCCGCGAACCGCGTCCGCGGGAGCGGCGACGAGCGTCACCATTACGAGTGCGTTGGCGAAGGCGCCTACGAGCAGTCCAGCAAGCACGAGAACCCGAACGTCGGCGGCTGCGCGCGCGAGCCGGGCTACGGCGAGTACGGCAGTCACTGCGGCTATGGCTCCCCCGAACCCCGCTAGCGCCACCACCGGAGGCGCGACGGTGCCTAACGCCACAGCCAAGACCGCTCCAACGGCTGCGCCGCCGGAGACGCCGAGCAGGTACGGATCGGCGAGCGCATTGCGCAGTACGCCTTGCAGCGCCGTGCCGCTCATCGCCAGTCCCGCACCGACCAGCATGGCGAGGACGACGCGTGGCGCACGGATGACGCGAATGATGACGCCATCCGTCGACGGGTCGCCGGTGAAAATCGCGCGCCACACATCGCCGGGTGACAGCGGCACACTCCCCAGCGTGAGACCAGCCAACGCCAGAACAACGAGCGCGGCGAGCAACGTAGGCCAGATGAAGCCGCGCATGGGCTACGGGACGCGCGCGGGATGTAGGAGCCGGGCAAGCGAGAGCGCAGCTTCCCCGACACGAACCGAAGGGCGTCCAACGATCATTGTATCGAAGACGGCGATGCGGCCGTCCCGCACCGCTGGCACGGCGCGCCATTGCGGGTCGGCGCGAACGTGACGCGCGGTAATGGGACCCGCCAGCACGTATCGTGGATTCCGCCTAACGACATCCTCCAGACTGACAGTGGCCGACGGAGCTGCAATATCGGCGTAGATGTTGCGGCCCCCGGCAATGCTCACGAGCTCCGTGAGGAAACTTCCCGACCCGATCGTGATGATCGGCGAGTCCCACACGTGTACAAAGACACTCGGGGGTTCGAGACCCGCGGTGGCGGCACGCACCCTGTCGAGCGACGCAAAAACTGTGTCGCGGACGAGGCGCGCGCGCGCGGTGTCGCCGAGGAGAACGCCTAACGTGTCGATGGCGCGGCGCAGATGCGCGAGGAGATCGATGCGCAGAACAAGCACGTCCAGGCCAGACGCGCGCAACCGATCTATGGCAACGATATTCTCCGGGCTTTCATAGAGGATGACGAGATCCGGTTGCACGGAGAGAACACGTTCAACGTTCGGGCGCAGCGCGTCTCCAACATCGCTGACGGCGCGGGCCGCAGGCGGAAAGACATCCCAACGCGACCGGCCGACAAGACGATCTCCCGCGCCTAACGCGAAGAGAAGCTCGGTCGTGGTGGGATTCAGCGACACGATGCGGCGCCGCGCCTCATGACGAGTCGCCAGCGCGCCGCCCTGCTCGCGGGAACAGGCGAGCGAGACGCACAAGATGGTGGCCAAACGAGCTACACGGCGAACCGCCACAGGCCCTCCCCCGAGGGTAGCGATGGTGTGTGGCGCGAACAGGAATCGTCTCCTGGCTTCGGGCAGCGTCGCTGATGCCTTCCCAACTTTCGTCAGTGGCTACGTGCAGCGCGCTAAGCTCGCCCGTTACAGTGGCGGGGCCGCGCCGGTGTCGCACCGGCTTCCGTGCTTCCCGTCCGAGCAAAATCAGTTGTCAACTCGAATCTATGGTTCAGCAATAGGCCCGGCAATCGACGTTCATCACCGAGGGCCAGAACGCCAAAAGGGCCTCAGCGCAGATTTTCTTGGGTGGAGCACTCAAGAAGTTGCCCTATCTGCGAAGATCGGAAGTGCCTATCCGCGTACATCTGCGCCGCCAGGTTTTGATCTTAGCGAACG
>JBQTIF010000083.1:0-6581 GCA_052388395.1 Gemmatimonadaceae bacterium
CCCGCATCCAGGTCATTCCAATTCAGAATCGTATTGAACCCGAGGAAGAACGTCCCTTGGGTCTGCCAACGCCAGAACGGACGGATGCCGAACATCACGACGTGGCCGTTCCCGACTTTAGCATCGACGACCTGCGCACGATTCGCGAGGAACTGACCATTCTGCAACGTCCCAGACAACAACATCTCGTTAGGATTGGCCGGGAACCGCATAACGACGCGCGGCCGTCCCTCGTCGACGTTGATGCCGAACTGCTGCGCCATCTGACGGAACTGCGCGGCCTGTGATGTATCTGCATCGCCCCCGCCCCCTGCTGCCGCGCCCGCCGTGCGTCCCGCCGCCGAATCCGTTTCCCAAGGCGACAAGCGCAGCCGCTGCGCCATCGGCGTGATGTTCTGACTCGGACCCTGCTGGCCGCCAAGGAAACCAGCAAACTCACTCGGGACACCGCCGCCACCAGCGTTGATCACGGGCGCCTGGTTGAAGTACACGGGAAGCTGCGTCCCCTCATAGCCGTATGCGATCGGACTCTTCTTGTCCGTAATCAGCCCGCGGTAGACCGATCCGCGCGCGAATAAACCCTGCGGCTCTTCGATCGTGATACCAGTCGTTAGGCCGTACGCTGGGAAGATCGTCGTCGTGGACCCTTCGACAAGCAGTGTTCCACCTTCCTTCACGAACTTCGCCAGCTCGGTCAACCCTTCGATCCCCATGCCGCCCCGGATATCGTCACTTTCATCCAGCGCGCCGAGGTTTGGCGTGGCTTCGGTTTTCTTATACGGCAGCGCCGGCTGTGCCGGGTTTTTGGTGATGCCATTGACTTGCGAAATCGCATTGCCGCCGACGTGCGGGAAGATGATCACATCGTACTTCGAGCGCAGATTCCCGTCACGCAACTTCTGATCGGCGAAATACGTGTACGGAACGCCGAAGACATCCAGCGCGCCGCGCACCCAACCTTCGTCCTGTGTGCGCTGCCAGCTGTGCACGTAGCCGATGCGAGGAACGTCCAACTCGTGCGTCTTCACGTTAGGCGCCGTCGCCGTGGCCCAGGCGGACAACCCAAGCTCCTTCAGCGACGGTTCCAACGTCGCTCGGTCGGCGTTCGGGATGATGAACGCCCCAGCCGCGAACTTCTTACCGTTCACGTCGAACGTGTCCTCGGCCGCTTGCATAACGACGTCTTTGTGCCGGAAGCGGAACGTCACCAGCGTATTGTCAGCCGTGTGCTCTACCACGAGAACGGGGCCCGTCCCTTCGACGCCGCCAGGCGCGCGCACGTCATTGTTCACCGCAGTCATCGTTTGTGTCTGAATCGACTTGTCGCTCACCGCGATGACTTTGATGTTGCGCAGTAGCTGATACGTCCAGCCGGTGTCGTCGTACGGCCGCGGGTTGCCGACGGGGAAGTTCTGCACCGAGAAATACATGTCGGCGAAGGTACGATACGGTTGATCTGCCCTAACGATATAGTCACCCGCCTTCACATCGACGTTACCGACCTTGAACGGCGCCGCGGCGGTGTGGAACTCGAGCCCCTGCGTGCGCAGCGAGTTCACGGCGTCGGCGACTTCTGCCTTGCGTGTCTGCAGCGCTGGAATGACCCACGCGTACGTCGGGCCGTTCTTCCCCTTCTCCACGGCGCGTTTGTTCTTGAGCCAGTAGTTCTCGAGGTACGTTTCCTTGTTCTTCGCGACGTGGTTGAGCGCGATAAGGATCGCCGACTGCTGGATGTTGGTGTTGTTCCGTGGCCCCCAGGCGATCGATGGGAGCGGCGGATTCGGACGGAACCACTCGCGGCTCGTTTGTGTCGCACCGAGCCTAACGGTTGTCGTATCGGGACCGTAGCTCTGCACCTCGTAGAACCGGCCGGTCGCGTTATGTGCATGCGCAGCGAAGAACATGTAGTTCGGGGTCCATCCATCATAGAAGCCGTACGTCCAGACGCCCGGGACGCCACGTTTCGTCAGTTCCATTACTTCGGTCTTGGCGAGAAGCCACCACTCGTCGACGGTGATTGGATCGAGCGCCTCGTTATAGGGGCCCGTTCCCGTCGACGCGTAGAGATAGTTCGACGCTTCATGCAGGTCGTGCATGATCGGCGGATGCCACTCGAGGAAGAACTTGTTCACATGCTGTGACAGCTTCAGCATCTGGCCGATGTTGTCGCGGTTGTTGTCGTGCGCCACGTACTTCCCCCAGTACATGAGAGGGAGACGCTGCTGACCCCGCGGCAACTTCTTGTTGAAGTAGTACGTGTCGACTTGCTTCTCGCGGCCGTCGACCTCAATGACCGGCGTGATGAACGTGATCACGTTGTCGCGGATCGATTTAATGAACGGCGTTTCTTGCACAGCCAGCCGATAGGCAAGCTCCTGCAGCATTTCGGGGCCGCCTGTTTCTGGCGAGTGCATACCGCTCGTGATCCAGTAGATCGGCTTCCCGGCGTTGATGAGATGCTTTGCCTGGTCGTCCGTCGTTTTGCGCGGGTCTGTGAGAGCGGCGAGCAACCCTTTGTAGCGATCGAGCGTGCGGATCGTGTTTTCGTCCGCAACGGCGAGCACAATCATGTCGCGCCCTTCTTCCGACTTGCCGATCGTCCACGTCTTCACACGATCAGACGCCTTGTCGAGCGCTTCGAAGTAGCGCTGGATGTCTTTCGCGTAGGTGAGCTCACCCGGCGTGCCGATGATGCGGCCGTGGAACTTGAGCGGTGTGGGAACCGTGTTCGACGCGGGGAGGTGGTCGACCAGCTCGGTCGTTATGCGCGGATCGCGCAAATACTCCTTGATCTTCTTCGTGTACTCCTCGTCGTTGCGCTGTTGGGCAAAGACGACGGTGGGTACGGCGACTACTGTCATAGCCGCCAGACGGGTCAAGCGAGAGGCGTAGGACATGATTGATGGGTGCGGGATGCGTCTGCGAGCGGGAGGGCCCTGCAAGGTACGCGCGGCGCTTACAAAGCGCTTGCCCAGCGCCACGGAGCGTGAGGCAGCCGCAGCTCGGTGACACCTCCGACTTCAGCGCGCAGCGCGGAGGCTCACGACGTGCGCCCCATCTCGGCGCGCTACGGGCCCAACGATCACGCGTCCGCCGCGGCGCTCGAAAACCGTGCGATCGCCGACTGACACTCGCAGCTCGGACACGCGTTCTGACACGTCGAGCTCGTAGCTCGCTCGCGAGCCCGAGTTGTTCACCAGAAATCCTGTCGGCCGCACTTGATACCCGACTACGGCGTCGGTCGAACGTATGCGGAGCTCGGGCTCGGGGATGAAGCGGATGACTAAGGCGCCGCTCTCCTGTGGAGTCGAGAAGACAACCTCGGCGGAACGGCCGATGATCGTCCCTACTCCACGCGTGTCTGGATTGGGAGCCACATCGACGGGCGGGCGCTGCGGGGCGGCCGGCGTCGGGCTATTCGCTGCCGCGTCGCTCAAAACGGCGACGATCCAGCGACGAACCGGAGACCCCGGAAGTGCTGCAGCTGCCGACGCCGCAAGCATAACGACAGCGGCCGCCGCGAACCTCCAGCGGCGCTGGGCCGACCGCGTACGGGCGCGCCGAATGATGCCGTCGACGCTGACCGCGCGGACGGGATAGTTCAGCACGTGCAGCGCGTCCGCGAGATCGCGATCCATCTCGTCGCCGTTATGCATCGGACGCCTCGGCTTCGCGTGCGCCTAACGCATCCCGGAACGCCGTCTTCGCGCGAGCCAGGAGCGTGCCGACGCTCCCCTCGTTGAGCTGCAGCGCCTGCGCGATCTCGCGATATGAGAAGCCATCGTAGCGCAGGAGGAGTATCTGGCGATCTCGTTCGGGGAGCGATTCGAGTGCACGTTGCACGAGGTGGCGTCGCTCGGCGGCCTCGAGTGATGCGTCGGCGGATTGCGTTGCGGACTCTGGCGTGACCTCGGCAGCGTGTCGGTCGAGCAGCGCGAGCCGCCGAGCCGATTGCGCCCGTTCGTTGCGCAGGAGATTGTGCGCCACGGACACGAGCCAGGCGCGCGGTTGATCCGGCATGCTCCCGCGGCCGAACAGCCTAACGAACGTCTCTTGCGCGATGTCCGCCGCAGTGGCTGGATCTCCAGTTAGGCGCGCGAGGTATCGGACCAGCGGCTCGTAGCGCTCGGCGAATTCGCGTCGGAACTGCGCCGCAAAGGTCACGTCCGCTTGCACGACAGCGTCACGCGATGGGCGGCGCACGGTGTACGTGAGAGGCAAGGCGCTGCTGGACATGGCACAACAGGAACAACCGAGGGGCGCCAATCGTGACGCAGCGGGGCTGTCCGGCGGCTAGTAGCGAAAATCGAGGCCCGCGGTGAGGACCGACAATGGCCGCAGCATCAAGCGACGGGCCCCTTGGTCCGGTTCGATACTGAAGCCCCACACGTTACGTCGATCGAACACGTTGCGGATCGTCGCATGCGCTTCGAGCTGCACGTCGCGCCCCGCCACGCTCGCTGTAAATGTGCGTCGCGCTCCGAGGTCCCAGCGGATATAAGGTGGCAGCTGCGCCCCCGAGATACTGCCGAGTGCGCGACCCGGTGTCCCCGCGATCTCACACCCGCCGTCGAGCGCGTCACACCCTTCCCAGTCCATCGCGCCGTCGTAGAGCGTCGTGCGACGGCCCCAACGAGCGATAACGGCGCTGCGAATAGACGCCGTCGCAGTGAAGCGATACGCTGCGCCAGCACTGACAGAGCGCGTGGAGTAAAAGCCGGGCTGAAACGACCCATTGGGTTGCGCCGGCTGATGCAGCTCGATCCGCGTACGGCCGACCCCTGCTGCCAAGCGGCCCGACAAACGATCGCCGATCGACTCGACGGTGCCGCCGACTCCCCATACGTGTCCACTTCCAATCGCGGGATAGCCGAGTGCAAAGGGGACAGCACGTTGCGGCTGCGCCACAACGAGGCCCGTTAGGCGGCGGCCGTAGGCGTCAAGCGTTAGGCGCGTGTGCTCGCCGGCGATGGCTGTGAATCCGAGGGAGGCTTCGTCCGAGCGTGCCACCGGAATACTTCTACCAGAGAGCAATGGCAAGTCGGGGCCAAAGATAGCGGCGGCCGGCGATTCCGCGTTGCGCAAGGACTGCACCGATTGGTGTGAACGCGTCAGGCCGGCGGCGATCGAGAGCGTTGGCGTCAGACGCAACGACACACCCAGGCGCGGCTCGACGAGGAGCTGACCGCTCGCGAGGGCGACGGCCCGTACGCCGGGGCGCAACAGCCAGCGGGTGGATAGCTGCGTCTCGTGCTCAGCAAAGACAGCGACGCTGGATTCGACAGCGCCACGTATTGGCCCGCCGACCAAGTCTGTACCAGCCTCCTCATCCGTCACGCTGTACGCAACGCGATCGCGCAGGAGTTCGAGGCCGATGCGCGTCTGGCCAGCGCTGTGTAGCCTAACGAGGGAGCTGTTGAACCCGACGCTCTGCCGAGCGCTGGACATGTGCGTCCGCGCAGGGTCGAGCCAGGTCGCGTCGGCATCGAACTCAGCGCGCCAGACGTGGACGTTGAGCGACGCACTCGGCGCGAGCGCGGTGTTCCACAGCGCGGCGACGGTCACCGCTCCCCAGTCGAACGTGTGACGGCCCCGGTCGCCCGCCTGCGATTCGGCGAGTGCCGAAAACGCGGTGCGGTCCGTCGCGGCGGTGGCAAGGAAGGTGAGCGTTCCGCTCGCGACACGCGAGCGTGCCTTGAGAAGCCAATCGTTGAAGGCTGCAGTGACACGCGTGCGGTCAGGCCGGCCGCCGAAGAGCGCAGGGGCGCCGCGTCGCGCGCCGATAAGGATGTCCGCGCTGCCGGGGATGAGTGGGCCGTCCGACGTTAGGCGCAGCGCGGTGGCACTCACCCCTCCGCGCACAGTAAAGCGCGAGCTATCCGCGCGACGCGTCTGCGCCTCGACTGTCCCGGCGAGTGTACCACCTAGCGACGCCGCTCGTGCGCCTGTATGCAGTGCCACAGCGTCGAGCACGTCGGGGTTGAGGGCGCCGAATGCACCGGCGCTATGCGCCGGATTGTAGAACGGCACGCCGTCGATGAGGAAGCGCGTCTGATCGCTGGAGCCGCCGCGCACGTGCAGCGCTGTGGGCGTCTCGGGAGCGATGCTGACATCCGGATCAGCACCGAAAACCGCCAGCGCATCGGATTCAGCGAGCACCGGGTGCGACCTGAGCTGCGCTGATGACCAGCGCCGCACGCTCTCGGGGAAGCGCTGCGCGGCGCGTTGCCGCGCGAGCGGCGGTACGGAAACGAGCACGAGCGGCATGACAGCAGGTCGGGCGCGCAGCGCGATGTCCACGCGCATCGAACCTAACGATGGCAGCACGACAGCGAGAAGCTGCGTCTCGTATCCCAGACGCAGCACGCGTAATCGTTGGCTACCTCCCTGTTCGGCGGGCAGGCTGTAATAGCCTAACGTGTCGGTGATCGTCCAGGCGTTCGCGTCCGATAGCTCCACGCGAGCTCCCGCAATCGGGACGCCCGTCGAATCATCGGTCACATACCCTTCGACGCCGGCGGTCGCGGCCTGCAGCGTCACTGCGAGGATTAGTTGGAGCACTGGTCATCGCCCTCCGCCCA
>JBQTIF010000084.1:0-22422 GCA_052388395.1 Gemmatimonadaceae bacterium
TCCGACTTGAGCTCGCGAAGCTGCGATGGAGTAAAGGCCTGCGTGTTTGTCACGATTTCCTCATGTATTAGCAGCTCGGTAACAGTTGGGTAAGGTGTCCATCGCGCGCGCCGCTCGACAATGACCCACCTGTACCTTCATCCACGACGCTTGTACCAGCGAGTGCGCTAGCCGGCGCGACGTGCCTAACGATGCCCGCCGAAGTGACACTAGAGGCTCTTGAGATACTCCACCAGATCGCGCTTCTGGGCGTCGCTTAGTTGCAAACTGCGCACACGGTTATAGTGGTCGACGACCGCGCTGAGCGTCGCCGCGCTGCCGTCGTGGAAGTACGGCGGATGCTGCCAGAGTGCGCGGAGCGGCGTCGTACGATACCGCTTATTTGCCGTGCGCATGGCGTATGCTGCGTCCATCCCCGTTTCTGATGGCTCGTGGAGCACTCCCGTGTTGTTGTCCGTGTTCGTACCACCGACGTGGCAGCCGGCGCAACTGTTGTCGAACGTCGCACGCCCGCGCTCGGCTGCCGCAACATCAAAGCTGCCGGCGGGCGGTCGCGGAGCAGCGATGCTGTGTTGGTAGCTGCGCAAGGCGGCCAGCTTTGGCGTTACCATGTCGGGTGACTGCCTAACGTCGATGCTCAGGCGGGGATCTGAGAAGTTGCCCTGGCCGTGCATCTGTGTCACAGCGACGTACGCGTTCCAGTACGAGATTGGCCCCTCGGCCGTGAAGGTCTCGTTTTTCACGTCGGCGAGACCGTATGCCGGCGGGAGTACGAGCGGTGTGCTCTTTCCGTCCAAGTTATAGCGTGGATCGTACTTGCCAGGGCCCCACGAGTTGTACACAGCCTTCTGCGCCGCCGTGATGGCCGGTGAGAGCGCGACAATCGCGCCGACGTTCAGGTCCACGTTAGGCCACCCGTCCAGTCGACGCCCGATGCCCGGGGAGAACGAGTTGTCCACTGTAGAGTGACACAGCGCGCACGTGATGCCGAGTCGTGTCAGTGTGTCCTTTCCATTCACTGTAGTCACAGTGCCCTTGATTCCAACCACGGCGTTGAGCTTGAGCAACGTCACGGTTGTGGCCGGACTGTTCAGGTCCACTTTACCGTCCTTTATGGCCTGGGCTACGTCCGCTGGAATCGCTTCAGCGTCCACCTTCAGTCCAACCTTGAGCGCGGTCGCAGGACTTACCGCTGTCTGGACGACTTCGTGCATTCGTGCTGTGTCGGTCCAGAATTGTTCGTCGCCGAACGTCTCGAAGCGAAAGATCTGCTTGCCTTCGGCAAGAGTCTGCGGCGATTGGTCATCTGTCGCTTGGCCGGCTCCGCTTGGCGTGACTTCAGTCTTATCGCCTGCATTTCTGGGCGTGCATGCGGTCAACGTAATTACGAGGCCGACGAGCAAAGATCCGGTCCGTGCCACGAGGCCAAGTGCGCTGAGTCCTGACATTGCTGGACGGTTCTCACCGATAGTCATCGTTGCTCCAGGCGTGAGTCTTGATCGAGTTTGGATATTTGCCTAACGAGACGGGCATCGGGATGCGAATTCTCGCTGTCCGGCTGCTCGTTCACAGGTTGAAGGCTACCGGGCAGCCAATGCTGGGGGCAATAGCACGATCGTACTATCAAGGCCAACATCCATCACGTCGGCGTGGCGCGCGCCGGCGCTCTGACGATGCAACGCTGCGGGAACTTCTACGTCCCTACGTGGCTCGCTATACCTCTACTCACTGAGATCGCTTCGCGCAGCATCTGATTGGCGTAGCCCCACTCGTTGTCGTACCAGCTCAGGACCTTGACGAGATCACCGTCCACGACTTTGGTGAGCTCGAGATCCACGATCGACGCGCGCGTGTCCCCGATGATGTCCGAGGAAACAAGAGGATCGCGCGATACGCCAAGGACTCCTGCATAACGATCCGTTTCAGATTCTTCTACAAAGATCCGGTTGACCTCATCGACGGTCGTTTTTCGCGTGGTGACAAACGTGATGTCCGCTATCGATCCGACCGCGATTGGTGCCCTCAACGCAATCCCGTCGAAGCGACCCGCGTACTCAGGCAGCGCGCGCGTCGTCGCGAGGGCGGCACCCGTCGTCGCGGGCACGAGATTCGCCGCCGCCGCCCTGCCACGCCGGAGGCGTTTGTTCGGGCCATCGACAAGCGACTGAGAAGACGTGTACGCGTGCACGGTCGTCATCATCGCCTTCGCGAAGCCTATGCGCCGGCCGATTACCTCCACAATCGGCGTTATGCAATTGGTCGTACAGCTGGCGCAGGAAATGATGACGGCCGTGTCTCCCGGCGCGTTGACGCCGTGAACGACGGTTTCGACTTGCTCCTCTTTCGAAGGCGCCGATAAGAGGACTATCCGGGCGCCGGCGCGAACGTGCTTTTCGAGGTCGGCTTGCTTTGTGAATGCGCCCGTGCATTCGAATACGACATCAACGCCTAACGCTTTCCACGGTAGCTGCGAAGGATCGCGCTGGTTCAGCGTCTGAAGTTTGCGACCTGCGACCACCAGGGCATCGCCGTCGACGACTACTGGTCTCGAATAGCGACCGTACACACTGTCGAAGCGAAGCAAGTAGGCGAGGTTCTCGGCGTCGACTAAGTCGTTGACCGCGACCAACGCAAACGACGGCTCGTCAATCACGAGCTTCAGGATCGCCCGCCCGATTCGTCCCAAGCCATTGATCGCGACTCTCGTTGTCATCCTTAACTCCCCGTGTGGACTCGGCGCTCGCGCGTCGCCACGGTGCTCCCGAAAGCCCGGTCTTCAGCGCTTGCCTGCACCGCTTCCCAATCTTTGCGGAACTGCAGGATGCCTTTATCCGTGAGCGGATGGTGGATCATCTGCCGCAGGACTTTGTGAGGCACCGTCGCGATGTGCGCGCCCGCAAGGGCTGCCTCAGTGACGTGTCGCGGGTGTCTGATCGATGCGACCAGCACCTCGGCGCCTAACGCGTATGTCCGGACCATCGCGACGAGCTCGCGCACCACGTCCATCCCGTTCGCGCTGATATCGTCGAGGCGACCAACGAACGGTGATAACAGCGAGGCGCCTGCCTTGGCGGCAAGCAGTCCTTGGTTCGCGCTGAAAATCAGCGTGCAGTTGGTCTTGATACCTTCATGCGTGAGGCGTGCGATCGCCTCCAGGCCTTCGTCGCTCATCGCAACCTTGACCACAATGTTCGCAGCCAGTGCGGCGAAATGACGCCCCTCGCTCACCATGCCGTCGACATCTTCGGCAACAACTTCGGCACTCACCGGCCCGGCCGTGATTGAGCAGATTTGCTTGAGGACGTCGTCATAGCTCCCGCCCACTTTGGCAAAGAGGCTGGGATTTGTCGTTATCCCGTCCAGCACTCCCCAGCGCGAAGCCTCGTGGATCTCAGCGATCTCAGCAGTGTCCAGGAAGATCTTCACACCCGCTCCTATCGTTAGGGTCGCTCAGCATGAAGTAGCTGAGCACGCTCACGTTTCCACGAGGAGATCGTCGCCTTCGACGTGCACCGCGCGCGATCGCTCGGGACGCTGTGCGGGTCCGCGAAGCACCGCGCCGGTGGTAACGTCGAACTGGCTCCCGTGACACCCGCACGTAACCGTCGTTCCCTGTAACTTGCCTCGGGCGAGCGAGCACCCCGCGTGAGTGCAAGTATCATCGAACGCGTAGAGTTGTCCGTCTGCGCTCGCCACGTTGACCTTTGTTCCCGCTACTTCGAATACGCGCATCTGTCCCGCAGCAATATTCTTGGCGCTACCGACCTTTACGAGCATTGACCGCTCCATTGTCGCGTTGTTTACCCGCCGCGCACGAAGTAGGAGTGAATACGATGCCTATCGCGCGTGCGTGGTGACAATGACGCGCTTGTACCCCTGTGCACGACGCCAGTACCACTGGGCCGGTTGGGTTCGATCGCGGCCAGTCGCGGGGTTGGCAGCTGCGGCGGCTCGCCTAACGAGTATCGCTGCGCTGACGCAGCGCACGCTAACCTGAGGCCGCCTGTGGCTAGTGAAGTGCGGTATGACAGCGAACCGTTGCCGCCGAACTGCGAGCTGATCGAGGTCCATGTCGCCGAACTGCAGCAGCTATTCAACGCGATAGATCCCTCGCCATTCCGGGAAAAGGACCTGAGCGCGAACGTCGAAGCTTTCATTATGAGCTGGGCCAAAGACGTGCACCGTGGGGTGCCGCTCGCGCTACTCGTTCATGTCGATCAGCCGACTAGGCAGAACGATGCTTCGGCGATGTTGCGGGATGCGATTCGCGCGTTCTTCAGCCAGCGCGCTCTTGCTTCGAGACAACGCCTCCGCCAGCTGCTCCGCGTCGGACGCACCAGCCTGCTGATCGGACTCGTGTTCCTCGCCGTGACAGTCGCGGTCGGCGGCGCAATTGAGCGCGCGCTGGCCGACCAGCGCTTGGGAGCCGTTCTGCGCGAAAGCCTATTGATCGGCGGCTGGGTCGCGATGTGGCGCCCGTTGGAGATATTCCTGTATGACTGGTGGCCGATCCGTTCAGAGGCCAGACTGTTTGATCGACTGAGCGCCATGCCCGTGCGGATCGCGCAGCGATCGCGTGAATCAGCGACGCAGCTCCAATGACGCCTGGCGCAGGCGCCCGGAGAGGTTCCGCCATGCTCGAAACGGAGCTGTTCGCATTGCTCGAGAAGACCGCGGACGCGGCCTACACCGTAACGGAACATGGCGAGATCTGCTCCTGGAACCGAGCCGCGGAGCAACTGTTCGGCTATCCGGCTAGCGAGGTAATCGGTCGTCACGTCGAAGAAGTTCTGGATGCCTTTGACTCGTTAGGCACCGAGCCATTCGTCGGCGGCGCCGAAGCCGCAGTCCGCGATAGGGAGATGAGCGGCCGCGGGGTGCCGCACTTCGATTTGAACGTCCGCACACGATCCGGTGAGCGCCTCTGGATTAACGTATCCACAATCGTATCTGACAACCGTCGCCCAGGACGGCGGCTCTTGGTGCGACTAGCGCGCGACATAACGCGGACCCGGCTCACTGCGACGGTGCTCGATCGGATGCTGGAGCTCGCGCGACAAGTCGTCGCGCTGCCGAATGACGTATCCCAACAGGCGCCGGTTGAGACACTCACTAATCACGAACGCCGGATCCTCAAACTCTTCGCCGAAGGCAAAAACTCGGCGACGATCGCCAGCGCGTTAGGCATTTCTGCGCAAACCTTGCGCAACCACTTGCATCACATCAATCGCAAGCTGCGCACACACAGTCGTCTCGAGGCAGTGACGCACGCGCAACGTCGCGGGCTCATCTAATACCATCAGCGTGTGGCAACTGCGGACGGCTTTGCGCAATTCCTCGAGCTCGCGTTGGGTTCCCACTATGACTGAACTCCGCATTCGGCAGCGATACGCCGCCCGCGTGCTAACCACGCGTTAGGCCGATGCCGGCGACGCAGGATCGTGCGGTCGTCGTGCTTACCGTCGGACATTCAACGCGGCCGCTCGCTGACTTCATTGATTTGCTGAAGGCTCATGCGGCCGCTCGCCTAATCGACGTGCGTAAAATCCCGCGTTCGCGCCACAATCCGCAGTACAATGTCGATGTGTTGCCGGTGGCGCTCGAAGCTGAAGGCATCGGCTATGAACATGTTGGCGGCCTTGGAGGATTTCGACCAACGCACGCGGGATCCCGGAACACGGGATGGCGCAACCTGTCCTTCCGCGGCTACGCGGACTACATGCAAACCCCGGAGTTTGCGAAACAGTTGCAAGCGCTTATCGCAATGGCAACGCGCGAACGGATCGCACTAATGTGCGCGGAAGCCGTACCATGGCGCTGCCATCGCTCGCTGATCGCCGATGCGTTGCTGGTGCATGGCCTGACGGTGGAAGAGATCATCAGTCCGAGCCGCCGGGAGATACACATGCTGACTTCGTTTGCACGCGTAAACGGATCGAGCCTTACGTATCCCCCCGAACAGATGTCGTTGCCTGACGTGCCATGAGGCATTAGGCACGTCACGCCATGTGAGGACCCGCGGCCGCGCGCGCCGTGGCAGTCCCCGGATTCAAACGTGTGATAAGCGTTGGTGGCCATGGTACGATCGTGCCATTGCCGCTGGTGCCGCTGGCAGAGACTTTTTAACCGACATCGTTGTCATCCAAACATCGAGCGTTGTCTTTGCAAGGCGCGCGTTATGCGTTCGCACACGTAGTTCCGCTTACGCTGTGACCGTCCGGAACCAAAACGAAGGGCGCGGTGTACGGATGGTACGCGCCTAACGACTTTGCCTAACGCGATACGCGGCTTGACTTGGGCCGAAAAGTGGCTAGATTGTAGGTGCCTTCTCCAATATTTGTCTTTGAGATTCGTTTCATGGCGCTGACTGCACGTGACTCCCATGGCTTCTCCAGTCGCTCGCCTAACGCGGGCGCGGGGACGAGTCGTGCCATGGCACAACGTCAGCGGATTAGGGGCATCGTTGTCGTCGCGAGCGCGTGCCTCCGCGGCCAACGCACTGGAGGCGTGAGCAGTACCGAGCGAATCTAGGCGGGGCGTGCGGCCCGCATTCGCCGCAACGCACAACATCTGCGCCGGCCGCGCCACAAGTAAGCAGCGCTAGCGGAAACGTTAGAGCCCGGCCCCCGGCCCCCCGCCCCCGGGCCCTGTATGCCGCGTCCGCACTCAGTGCGGTCGCGCAGCCAACACCAAGCAGACGGAACGCCGCGCGCGCGCCAAGCTTTCGCGGCGTGTCCCGCACACACGCTCACGGAGGACCCTGTGCCACACACACATACTCTCACTGAAACTCAGCTCAAAGGACTCAGGTCGGATATGGAGCGGCAGCTTGCGAGGCTGCTGCAATCCGTGCGTGCTCACGAAGGCGAGGATCCCACGGGCGCGGACTCGACCGATGTGGGTGGCGTTCTGAAGGGTCGCAGACAGGAGCAGTTGGCTGTCGTCGTCGCGGCCCTGCAACGCGTCGACGCAGGCGAATACGGCGACTGCGGGATCTGCGGCACTCGTATTCCGTACGGCCGTCTGGCTGTTATGCCAGAGACCCCACTGTGTATCGCGTGCGGCGCACGCTAAGGCTGAACACCAACATGCCGCGGTAGGCGGCCCTTCCATGGAGGCATCATGTCGATGCGTTTCAACACACTGGCGGCACGCGGCTCTCTCCTGGCCACTCTCGCGTTCTTGAGTACCGCGCTGCTCGCGATTTCTCTGTTCGTCAATGAGCGAGTGGGCGTGCCCCTTAGCATTGCTGGCTTCGTCGGACTCGTCGTGTTGCGATTCGTCGCCCGCGACAGCCGACTGCTGCGTCGCTCGATCCCGCGGCTTCGCTGAACTGACGCCGCGCTGACTGGCACCACCTAACGATTAAGGAGGACTCTACCCATGCTCCGATTGCGGGACATCATGACGACCGACGTAATAAGCGTGGCACCGGAGACTTCATTGCGCAACGCAATGGCGCTGTTTGCCAATCGTCACATTAGCGGCGCCCCCGTAAAGAGTGGTGGCCATGTCATCGGCGTGATTTCGTCCACCGATATGATGGACTTCGTCGCGTCACTGCCGGCCCGCTCGGCGTCGCCTATGACGTCACCGTCGTTCGACGGCAATGACGACGCCCCAGGCACTGTCGATCTGGACGAGGTACGGACATCCCTGGCCGCCGAGGTTTGGGACCAAGTAGAAGAGCTAACCGACCTCGATACACACACCGTCGCCGACGCGATGTCGCGAAAGGTTATCGCGCTCGCTGCGCGCACGCCGGTGCATGTCGCGGCCGCGCGAATGAAAGAAGCCGGCGTGCATCGCGTGCTCGTTATGCACGGCGGCAAGTTGCTTGGTATCGTGACAACCAAGGATTTCGTCGACGCAATTGCCGACAATCGCGTGACGACTCGAACTTTTGTGTTTCCGACGAAGTCGCAGGAGGTTGCCGGAGCCTGGTGATAAAACCCCTAACGCGGTGTCACCAATTGACGACATCAGGAAGCAGTTGTCCCGAACGAGGGGGACACCTGCTTCGGGAGGGACATGCCTTGTACCATGGGCAGAGGCGTCAGCGCTCTCGCTCCGCGGCATGCAGCAGCGCGGCGAGATCATACCGACGCGAAAGGACAACGAGCGCGGCACCCAAGCCAACGAGGCTGCCGCCAAGAATGACCAACCATGACAAGTTCCCGATCCCCGACTGACCGAGCATGACGGCGAGCATACCGAACCAGATCTCCATCATGACAAAGCCGAAGATCTGCGCAACTATCAGACTAGGCGTGCGGCGAGCGCCATGAATGGCAGACATGATCGCGATTCCATAGATGACGTTGAGTGTGTAGTGCGCGATCGTGAAGGTCGCGACGCCGCCAAGGACTTCGAATGAATGGAATGGGCGTCCGAAGGTGGCGTCGACGATCGCGAGCCATACCCAGATCGCGGTTCCCATTGTCAGTCCGAGCTTTGCCCCCTCGCGCCAAGTGCGGCCACTATCGTTCGCAATCGTCGCTGTCATATCGCGCCTCCGCTCGAGTTTTCTGCGCACGCGCACGTGCGTGATGTCCATATGTAGCGCGTTAGGCGAGGTGGCCAATGAATCGTTTGTACCCACACCTGGGACATGCGTGCTACGCATGGCTGAGTCGTTCGGGGATTTCCAAGTGCGGTGCGTGGCCGACGCCGTCATAGAGAACCAACTTCGCGTTAGGAACGGTTTTCACAGTGTGCCTGGCAGCGCTCACGCGGACAATGCGGTCACCGCTTCCGTGAATGGCGAGCGCGGGGACCCGAATACCGGCGAGAACATCGTCGTTGTCGAGCACTCGATTGAACATCGCGGCTCGTACCTCTGGTGGTACCATCATCGCGCCGCCGTACGCGATCTCCCATACGGTATGCCGCAACGGGTTGGCGAACATGCGGGTAAGGGCGCGGGTCCCCTCAATACTTTTCCGCACGTCCGCCGAAAGCACGACGGGGAAGACCACGACACCTCGAGGGCCTTCGTGCATCGGCCGGGTCAGGGACTGCAGCTCATTACCGCACTGAATGCGGCTGGAGGCTGGAGTACAGCGCAGGCAATAAACAACTCCGGCAAGTTACTTGGCGTCTCTACGACGGCAGCGGGGGAGTTTCGCTACTTCACATGGACGTCGGCTGGTGGGAAGAAAAACGAGACTGGAGCTGGGTCATTGGGAGCGGTGGCGCGATCAGTGACAAAGGACGAATCGCCGGGACTGATAGCATCGACGGTGGATCACGCGCATTCACTCTCTACCAAGGCGTCTACAATGTGCTACCCCTCGTGTTGAGCTGGCGCACTTCCTATGTATATGGAGTCAACTCGTGCGGCGTGATCGTCGGGCGGGTCATCACGCACGCGGGCGCCAGTCATGCGGTGAGGTGACGGCGGGTCGTTGGCGACCCGCCGTTAGGCATCTGCGATTGAGCGCGGCGCAATGTCGGAGACGGACGAACGCGCGCTTCCGTTTCGGCATAGCGGGTTCGCCCCACAGGTCGCGTTGTACGGACGAGAAAGAGCGGCATTGAGGCCGCTCAATCGAAGTCGGGACGGCGGGATTTGGCCGACGGATCGGATTTGAACCCGCGACCCCCTGAAGATGTCTGGTTGGTGGAGAGGCGACGACGGAACACGTCCGAAGGTGTGCAAACGCTCGCGCGCGGGCGGCCGCGTTCTTCGCCATGACTCGTCAGTGACCATCGATTTGAAGGTGCACCGCGGATTAGGCCCGGCGGCTTCATAACAGAATAGTGCAGCGAGAATGGGCGCAGCCTAACGAGCAGTCTAGCCGGAGCAGAAGCGGCGGTTCATGGGACAGCCACAGTTTGACGCAGTTCGATCCGCGGCTGCGGTCGGTCATCGTCGACGCGAACGAGTGTCAGATCGTATGAGCCGGCAGGGATGCCTGTGACCTCCACCTCGTAGACAATAAGCCAAAGTATCTGGAGTCCATTCTGGGGACTCTTGCTGTTAACGACGACACGCAGCGACGCGGGCGCCGCATCGGCCTTGGCGAGCGATGCCGTAGCGGACAGACTGTGGCCACTTTGCCCGAAACCGGCCGCAGCCTCCACGCGCAGGACGCCAGCAGACACCACCTGCGCGGTGGGCGCGGGTACGTCCATGTTGGAAGCAGCAGGTCCATTGTAGAGAGTCGTTAGGCGCACCGGTAGCGAGTCGGGGCCCGATGGGTCGCCGCACGAGCTGCTGCCCACGCCAAGCGTAGACAGCAGCAACATCTGCAGGGCACCTCTAACTTGCAGAGCGGCTAACACAGTGGCGTTCGGCTGGGAAGGTATGTGATGAACTGGTAGTACCCTAAGCGAAGCCACCGCGATGACCGTGAAAGCGCAAACAACGCAGCCCTCGTGGCACGCCCGTGATGAGTGACATACTGTGGACTGCGGCGTCGGCACCGTCGCCGTCAGGCACCGAGTGCACGGTGAGCACGCCGCTCAGTTGCGGCCGACGTATCGTAGTCGTATATTCGGTGTAGATACGGTGCATAGTGATTCGAACCACTCTGTAACTCGTTGTAAATGAACCACTTGTGTGGTATAGTCTTTGTAGATTCGACATGAGCAAGGATTTTCAATGCTTACTCGCGTTCAGAAATGGGGCAATAGCCTGGGCTTGCGTATCCCTAAGCCTGTCGCCGAGCAGATTCACATTGTCGAGGGCTCGGCGGTTGAGCTAGAAATCCGCGAGGACACGCTGTGCATCACGCCGGTGTCGCCTCGTCGCTATTCGCTTGATGAGTTGCTGGCTGGGGTCAACGCCGAGAACATCCATGGCGACGTGGACACAGGTCCGGCGGTGGGTGCCGAAGTCTGGTGAGAGACTATGTGCCTCGCCGCGGCGACGCGGTCCGGCTCAACTTCACGCCACAGGCAGGACACGAACAGGCCGGGCCACGCCCGGCCCTTATTGTTTCACCTGAGCAGTACAACGGCAGAGTCGGACTCGCATTGCTTTGTCCGATCACAAACCAAGTGAAGGGATACCCTTTCGAGGTAGCTATACCTGCCGGCCTCACGGTGACAGGCGTTGTGCTCGCAGATCAGCTCAAGAGCGTCGACTGGCGTGCTCGCGGAGCGCGGTTCATATGCGAACTACCAACGGCAGTCGTCGAGGACGTCATAAGCAAAGTATCGACGCTATTTGCATAACGGGAAGTCGGCGCTGCACATCTGTGCGCGTGAAGCGTGGTGCCGCGCTCGAACGCGAGACATTCGCGCGTACTCGTCGGTCAGCGTTAGGGGCGGATGGTCCAGCTAACTGATCGATTGGGACCGCGGCGTTGTGGTGCTGCCCGACACGAAGACAGGGCGCTCGGTCCGACCGTTAGGCGCCGCACCGCTGAACGTGCTACGCGAAGTGTCGGCGTTCGACGGCAACCCGGACATGTTTCCCGGCCACAAGGCTGGCGAGCACCTGAAGGAGGTTAAGCGGCTTTGGCTCGCGGCCAAGCATGCGGCCGGCGTGCACGTGCGGCTTCATGATCTGCGCCACAGTTTCACTACAGTGGGCCGGGAACTCGGTTACTGCGACTATGTGATCGCGCGACTCGTGGGTCACGTCGTCGAGGGTATGACGGGCCGCGATGGTGACGTGCCTGACGAGAGCGTGAAGCAAGCAGCTGATCGCATCGCCGAGACGATCGCGAACCGCGTCGCAGGCAGAAGTGCTGGCGTCCTGATTCTCACGCCACGAACAGCAAGCGCCTAACGACCACCCGTCGAGTCAAGCCCTGCTACCACGCTCCCACCACCCGCGGCACTAGCGCGACTGCTGAATAGTCGTCACTTCTCCGTTGCTGAAATACACGTAGCTGGAGGCATACCCCAGCGACGCACTTGTTGTCGAACTAGAAACGTGATGTGACGCAGGGAACGCGTTGCGCGCGATGGGCTTGAGTCGCGCTGGCTCGATCATCCAGATTTTTGTACCGTGCCGCTCCCTCAACGACGATCTTATAACGATGCAATACGATGACGAGCGGTTAGAGGCGATCTTCGGTCGCACGGATGATTGCTGCCACATCTGCCATCGGAAGTTGTGTTACTCCAATTATGGCGTGTTCGGTAAAAGAGGCGCGTGGGAGGTTGAGCATTCCAATGCTCGCGCTAACGGCGGCACAGACCGACTGAACAATCTCTATGCAGCACACATAACGTGTAACCGTGAGAAGGGCACCTTCACGACGCGCACAGCGAGAGGCTGGAACGGCAACACAAAGGCACCTCCGTCGCGAACGGCGCGTGAGCGCGCCCGCAACGAATCGGCGGTTGCGTGCAGCGCGCTATTCGCCGGCCTTGGAGCGCTCGCGGGCAAGGGCGGCGGTGCGGTCATCGGGGGCCTGCTCGGCCTTGTCATCGGATACCACGCTGATCCGGGAAAGTAGGCGACGGGTTCACGTCGCACGTGCCTAACGTCTCTTCACAAATAGCGATGCGCGCCGAAATCTGCGTCATTAACGAAGCACGAGGAATGGTGGCCGCTCTCACAGAGCACGGTGACTACTCGATCTTCGAATGCGTTAGCGGCGATGTCGCGGTGGGAGATGAGGTCTCATGGAGCGGTGCTAGCCCGCTGGGGCACACGGAAATCGCCGTCGTCGGCCGAGGCAGGAAGGTTGTCGTACATTTCGAGAACCATCACGTCTCACATCAGATGCTGCGCGCACAACTACTGTACTAAGAGGCCTCGTGTGGGCTGGCCGAATGCCTGACGGAGGACTAAGTAGCTGAAAGAGCTGATTGGAATATGTAGTTAGGCGCGCGGGCTGCCCTGTGCATGTGCGCGGTGCCGGCCGTGTGCGTTTTTGCCTCGCAGTTTTCCCTTCTTTCGCAAGCGGCGTGAGAAAACCTTCGCGGTCGACGAGATTCGTGATAGCTGCGACTCCGTCTCGTGCGGCCCTGAGTTATCGAATTCGTGTTCTGCATAGGTTCTTCCTTCAACGCGCCGCATGTGAGCCTCTTTCAGTCGCCGCACATTTGACCTGAAGCCAACCGGAAGCCATCGAACCGATTCGACGAGTGACAGCAGCAGAATGAGCACGGTGGTCGTTAGGTGGCGCGCCTGCGCAACGCGAGCAGTCGCGCGCCCGAGACCGACGATGTTCGGCAGTATCATGGCCGTCGCTCCTCGTTGCCGTGCTGCGCAAAACAAAAAGCGGCGCCGTCCTCGTTACCGAGGCAGACGCCGCGCGGCGCGCGGTTCAGGGATTGTTGCCGCATAGGAGTCCTCGCCCCGTTTGTAACGGTGTATGGCGCGGCGCAGAACTCCGGCGCGGTCGACTTCTACGACATGATGTTCCTAACGAGCTTCGTAGTCAATACCCTTCCACGTCCGTCTACGCCGGCGCCAGTTCACGATCGGGCGCAAGCTGTACAGGGCCTAGATCCTCGAATTGATTGATTCGCACGCTGCCGTCAGGAAACCGGGCGACGATGTCGAGTTCCCCGCCCATCGCCTGGATATAGCTACGCAGTGTGCTGACATAGACATCAACGCGATGCTCGAGTTTTGAAATACTCGCCTGGTTCGTGTCGAGCAAAGCGGCAATCGTCGCCTGCGATAGGTTTCGCGCCTGACGAAGTTCCTGTAAAGGCATTTCTGCAAGCAGTGCATCCACACGCTGGCGAACAGCCGCCTGGCGTGTAGACGACATCTTCGAGCGCAGTGTATCAAACTTCTTTGCCATCGATCAAACCCTCAGTTTGTAGAATGCGCAGATGTTCGTCGTACAGATCATCAGCACGCGGCACAAACTCTTCATACCAACGGTCGTTACCAGTTTTGTTACCACCAATCAGCAGAATTGCAGTGCGTCGTGGATCGAATGCGTATACGACTCTGAAAGGGCGCCCAGCGTGTTGAACTCGGAGTTCGCGCATGTGCCCATGCCTCGACCCGTTGATTCCAGAGCTGTGTGGGAATGGCAGCTGCGGACCACGCTCTTCGATCAGAGTCACGCCGACGTTGACGGAGTCCTGCTCGCCTTCGTCTAGCGTTTCCCACCACTCGCCGAATTCATCCGTGTACTCGACCTCCCATTTCATACGTGCGACCTAATATTCCATCCAGTACATATTCCGTCAAGGGAATGACGATAGTACGCAACTGAGCGCAACATAGTTCCGCTTCTCGTAACTAGTTGTTGCGAAAGCACATGCGTTGGCAGTGACTGGTCGGCGTCCAGCTTGGCATCCAAGCCGATCAGCGCGACCAGAAAGCCGGCGGGCCACACCGTGCCTCCTATGCGGCGCCTACACACATCGTGTCGATCAACAACAAATTGGCCTCGCTCCGCCCAAAGCGTTGCGAGGCCAACCTTTACATGAATCGGGACGGCGGGATTTGAACCCGCGACCCCCTGAACCCCATTCATATTTTTGGGAATGTCGAAGGATTGCATGATCCCGTAAGTCATTGTCCCTCTGTAAGAAGAAATGCAGATAGGTTGACGGAGATTGACTCCAATGGCGTCACGGTGATTATTCGGTGATTATTTATCGTACCGAATTGTCGCACCTACGGCCTCACAAATGCCCGTCGGCAGAATCACAAAACGCAGCGTCGATGCACTCCAGCCGTCGGCGCGAGACGTCCTACTCTGGGATGAAGATCTCCGTGGGTTCGGCGTTCTCGTAACGCCGAAAGGCCACAAGAGCTACGTGGTTCAGTACCGAATCCCAGGCCTCGGCCGACGCGGGCTCGCAAAACGGATCGTGCTCGGATCGACGTATGGCGGGCTCACTCCTGACACCGCGCGTCAACTCGCGCGACGGGAGCTCGGAAAGGTTGCACACGGAGCCGATCCTGCTGCCGATCGTGCAGCGCGCCGTGAAGCGGCGACCATGGAGGACCTGGGCCATGCCTACCTTGAAGACATCGAAGCTCGGCACAAGAAAAGCACGGTAAGTGAGTACGGCCGTCTTTGGAGGAAGCATGTGGCGCCCGCGTTAGGCACACGCCAAGTGGCTGAGATTGCGTCCTCCGACATTCGGCGCGTTCATCGGTCGCTAAGCAAGACACCGTACGTTGCCAACCGAGTGCTCGCGATGCTCGGAGCATTCTTTACCTATGCGGCGAAAGAAGGCATACGCGGTCGCCACGACAATCCTGCACACGAGGTCGAGTTCTATCCCGAGAAGCCCCGGGAACGCTTCCTGACACCAAAAGAATTCGGCCGGCTCGGCGAAGCACTCGCTCGCGCAGAGCGCGACGGACTTCCTCCGGCGCCTAACCACAAGCGCAAACCAAACAGTCCCAGGACTGCGAAGCACCGGCCAATGACCGCTGACACGCCAATACCTGCAAATCCGTTTGGCGTGGCGGCGATCCGCCTACTCGCGCTGACCGGCTGCAGAGAAAACGAGATCCTGTCACTTCGCTGGGATGCGGTCGATCTCGAACGCGGCTACCTCAGACTCAGCGACACGAAGACCGGCAAGAGCAACCGCCCGCTCTCTCAGACCGCTGCATCTATTATAGAGGCGCTGCCGCGGGTTGAAGGAAACCCGCACGTGCTGCCGGGAGCAAAGCCGGGTCAGCACGTGAAGGAAATCAAACGACTGTGGTACGCCGTGCGTCACGCGGCGAAGCTAGATGACGTTCGACTCCATGACCTGCGGCACTCATATGCGTCAGTGCCTGCGACTAGCGGCGAGTCGATGCTGGTGCTCAAAACACTACTTGGACACAAGCGAGTCGCTACGACCGAGCGCTACGCACATCTGGGGGACGATCCCGTTAGGCGTGCTGCTGATCGTGCCGCTCATGATATTGCTCATTGGATGCGAAAAGCGGCCGTGTAGCATCTGGGCGATGCTGGTCACTTACTCTGGCCTCTCGGATACGCGACTATCGCATCATAACTGTCACCTAAAGTCAGGCGGCAGGGCACTTGCGCCGCGCACCGATCGTTAGCGGGCCGGAATCGTTAGGCACTTGCGAGATCGACACGGCTATCCATCTTTTCGTTAAGCGCAGCATGATGGACCGATGCGATATCGTCGATTCAATCGGCGTAGGGTTCGAGCGCAAAAACAATGCTGTCCGACCGCACTGATCTAAGTGCCCGCCAACGTTGAGCCATCGCGGCGGGCACTACGTCCCCTAGATCCAGAAGCGTGAAAGAAAGTTCGCTTGCTCTTTTTGAGAGCTCCTTCTCTACGAGATGGTTGCCGATCGACCCCATCAGAATGTTAAGAAGTAAGTCAACCAGCTTGGGGTCACGGAACTGCACATCGACATCTGCATCATAGCCGCAACTGGCACGCAGGACCGTCCCGCTCGGCGTATTGACGATGCCGAACCGCAGCGTAAACAGGGATTTGTTGACGTCACCGAATAGCGATGAACCAGGAAGCGGAATGTACACACACCCGACCTTCAGAGACGCTCCTGCATTGCCACCAAGCTTAAGTGGCGCGCTAACAACGATCTCTTTAGCCGCCGGATCTAGAGTGACGCTGATGGACTTCCGGCATCCGCGACGGCTGACAGAAAATAGTACCACTTAAACAGTAAGAACATGCCACTGTCAGCCACCCCAAATCCTGGCTTCAGCTTGCTCTCGGCGAGAATGGCAAATGTTGTTGGCTTGGGATAATAGTAGCTCACCGCTGTGCGACCCATGACTGCGTCAAGTTGCGCATCAGTAAACTCGACGCGTACGGTTCGGCCAAATTTTCCGCCATTACTTTGGCTTGTCGTCTGCTGACTGAGCGGACGGTTTGTCGTTTGGTACCTAACGCCTCCCGCATCAGCGCACCCAGACACTCCTTCTCGTTCCTCCGCAGGACCGACCACAACTATATAGCCGGAGTCCGCGAAGAATCGTCGCGGAAAGCCGATGCCAAACGTCCGCATAGCGGCAAGGGCTCCCGGGACCGGAATTGATTTTACGAACTCCTCGAGCACGGCTAGCGGAGAGCCAACTGCCAGGATCGCGTCTCGTGCTCTGATGAAGTCGGTTTCGGATAATTGGTTAGAAGTGAGTACCGCAGGATTGATAGTCCCAGCCGCAACGCTCGGTGAGGGCAAGTTCTTCAGCTTCAGCGTAAGCGCATCAGGTACCGTGCCGGCATGCGCGAGTTCCAGCTGCACCTGGCTAAACGTGACTGTGAGATCCTGACAGGACCGATATGGCGCGTTAGGCTCTCGTAAAGCAATTATGGGTTCGAAGTTTCTCAGCTCTATGATTGCTCCCTGAACACTAACACTTAGCATGGTCGTATCGACATCAAGACCAGCTGACACCTTTGGAAACGACGTCGGATACGTGTGTGCGCGGAACATGGGTCTTGCCGCTGTTATGGCGGCCCTCAGTGATTGACTCAAGAAGTTGGCGCTGAGGGCGCACCCGACGAGGTGCTCCGGTTCGCAGTATTTTGTCAGCAGGTCGTGTAGCTGTTCGAGTGTAAGCGAACTTGGTTGGGCAGAGGATAGCGAACCAGGCTGTCGATTTTCGGTGCCTAACGTGCCTATCCTTCCCATGTTGAGCGCGACTGCGCTGGCCAAACCGGTTTCAATAAATGTGCGACGCGTCGCCATTTTCCTCCCCGTCAATACAGTGACTTGAAAGAGCCGATTTGCGACATTCTCGCAGTTGCTATCCAAGATCGCCACGGCTACTCGACGCCCGATGACACGAGACTCCGTGCGCGCGACCTGCGCGCCCGAGCTCGTTACGTACAATCTCGCCTAACGCGTCGCGTAGACTCGACTACTTCCGTTTCGTTCGAAGGCGATTACGTCGTAATTCTCCTTTTCCCCTGGGACCTCCATCCCCGGTGAGCCAACTGGCATCAGCGGAACCGCGATGCCCACGATGTCCGGTTTCTCTCGGAGCATTCGTTCGACGAGATCGGATGGCACATGTCCCTCCACAACATACCCGTCAACAAACGCGGTGTGACAACTCAAAAGGTGGTCCGGTACTCCGAGTCGCTTCCTGGTTTCGCCAGTGTCTTCGACATCGTGCGTTCTGACTGAAAAACCCGCTGCGCGAATATGCTCCACCCATTTCGCGCAGCAATTGCAGTTCGGTTTCTTGTACACATCAATCTCGATCGGTCTGAGGGTCCCAGACGCGAGCACTCGACTCAGCGGCAAACCGGAAGCCGCGACCGCGATCAGAGAGTGAAACCACTCACGGCGTCTCATCATGATCAACTCCTGCTGGCGTAATCGATGTGGTGCACAGCCGGTTATGAGAATAAACACCTGCATTATCTCTCGAACTTGTGCCGCAAGGGTTCGCTGAATGCGAATCGGATACTCGCAAAAAGCATCGGGACTTCCTCGATCCCGCTTCCTCGCGCTGAGTCTATCGTATCCAACCAAGTCCGTCCGCCCGGTCATCTTTGACAAGGGTCGCTGATACTCGCACGAACGCGCTTCGTTACTTTACGCTCTCGTTAGGCTCCCACGTACGTACGCCCCTCACACATCCCGCTCGCATGCGCGTCTGGTGAAAGTACGACGTTCATACGTCCAGTCAAGCCGGTTATTTGTGGCAGCGTTCAGATCGTCGTGCTACGGCAGTATATAGATCTATAATCTCTCCCCACTCGCATAGACGGGCTCTTTGACGACCTATGATCCGCGTCATATTCAGACACAGTAGCAGTCATTTGCGTGCCGGCTTGGTTAGATGCATCTTAACCCACGCGCGTTCGCACATCCCGTCTTTGGACTAATGGCTGCACAGTAACATCAGTGGCCGACGCAATTGCGGTTTTTGAGCCTGGACACCAAACGTCAATTCCGCCTCATGACGTGTATTTCGCGTTTGCGAGCGGGCGCTTCGCTTATGACTGCGTTTCCTGTGGTGCCAAGTGCTGTCGTGGGTTTGGCTATCTCGTGACCGATCAGAAGGAACTATCACTTCAGACTCAAATGCGGCGACATCTGCCGCTGTTTGCTGCGGAGACGATAAATAATGGTATTAGGCACGAGTACATCGGCAATTGTCAGCCTGGGTGCTTCTTTCTCTCTGCCGACAATCGATGCGAGATCCATGCGGAGCATGGCTACAGCGCGAAACCCGAAACGTGCCGCTTGTTCCCGTTCAACAACATTTGTCGAGTGGGCAGGTTTCTCGTTGTTGCACCGGCGGCGGGCGTATGTCCGCTACAAGTCGTGGAACCGGGTCATAGCAATGACTGCTCTGACCATGATCAGCTACTTGCTGGCATGAGTGCGCAGGGTTTAAAGGCTCGCATTCCTGCTATTAGCTGTGTCGAAGGCCATGCCGACGACGTTATAGCCACCGAGCGGCAGGTTTTGGCTCTATCCGAAGAGCGCCTCGTGCACGCCGACTATGTGACATTTCTAGCGATGCAATTAGAAATCACATCAAGCGACACAACTGCTACTAGCTCAACGTCAGCTGTTGGTCGATGGATTGAGCGTGCAGCGGACCTACTCGGGACGCCAAATGCGGATCAAATCGGCAACGATGCTACTTTGATTCGTGCGATGATCGCGTCGACACCGTACTTGCGCTCTCGAATGGTATTTATGGACCCAACAGTATCGAGATCACCGGATCGCGTCTCCGTGAGGCCATCGCAAGTTCCCTACGCCCTGTTGCTCCTCTACCTGCTGGTAGAAGCTGCGCGCCTGACTGGAATGAAAGTCATCACCTTTCAAACCGTCGCCAAAATCCAGACGGACTTTGCTCCGCTAGCATGGTTGTTCGGCGAGTCCGATTCAGTGATGGTCTGGCGCCGCTTCGTCCCCATAGACACCGCCGGCTTAACCAACGCTGACACCAAAGCGGCGTTCGCCGAAATAAGTAGAAGGCTCCAGTATAGTCAGCAGAGTAAACGACCCACTGCACTGCTTGATATAGTCACTCAACACTTGCCGGCCGATGCGTTCGCCCGCGTCCTATTCCTAAAACAACTCGCACAGGCTGTCGCTGGACGCATTGTGCCGATCGACCGGCTGGCGACTATGCCAACCCGTGAGGCTCAGCAAGTCACGCCATTAGTGTAATAAGACCTTGGTTAGTTGTCGTCGGGCGATTAGCTGCCCTTCACGGTTGCTACTATTCTGTTGACGAGAGTTTTTCTTGCGCTGGCGGCAGAGAGCGTATAAGGTAGTGCGCTGGTTTACTACTATCGTGGATGGGACAGTGGTGGGCCTGCTCGCCGACGACAGTTACGCCTTCATCGTTGCGAATAGCGACTTCTGCGAGCCGCGCGAGTGCTCCAAGCAGTGTAGTCGCGACTATGTGAACATCGTAGCGCGCGTGTGTATCCGCGCGCTTCGTCACATTCGCGCACCAGCATCTCGTCCGCCTGTATCGGCACTATTCAGTGGCCAATCAGTGGTGGTTTATCGATGCTAATTGCGAGCGGACTCAAACGCCTATTCACGAATAAAGTGTGCGCTCTAGGTCACCGACTATAAGGTTGATGTGCCTCGCCTCGAAGGGACTGCCAAGTTATACCTGGGCAGGGCCCGCGACAGCCGGGAAAGAGTAATGCACTTAGATGCAGTTTGGCGCAGATATGCGCAGACGTGACGGCTACCACCACCTTCCTCCAATAGGAGACAACATTCATGGCGAGAATCTTGAATCTCCAGAAACTGCAAGAGATCGGGACTGCGCGTGCCGGCATGGTGCAGGACGCGGAGGTCAGTACCTGCAGCTACTTTTTTTGCGGTAACTCTACCGCGAGCTGCATTGGTTGTTGTGCAGGCACGTGCGAGAAGAACACTACGAAGTTCTAAGCCCGCCACGCAGGCAGCCAGCTACTATGCACCTGCAGACCCGTCAGATTGAGACTTCATCTTGAGGGTTTACGGCGTCGAGTAAACAAACGAGCGACAAATAGGAGAGATTACTCATGGCGAGAATCTTGAACCTGCAGAAGCTGCAAGAGATAGGCATCATGCGGGCGAGCATGCAACAGGACGCAGAGTGGAGCACGTGCAGCTACATCGGGTGTGGGCCCTCCACGGCGAGCTGCGTTGCTTGTTGTTCAGGTACATGCGATAAGACCAGCACAAAGTTTTAGGTCCAAGCCGAGGCAGCGGGCTTCCGCCCGCTGCCTGCTGCGTCGATCGTTGCGTCCTCTCCTAAATCGCGGCACAGGCTAAGGCCAATGCCGTAAGTTGGGCACATCTAAATGCCATCTTCACAAAGGTTCGGCCTCGCTTGAACGAATTGTTCGCGGCGCGAAGGTGAAGCTATAGTCAGCGGACGCGCGAAAATATCACTCGGCTACGGCCTTTAGCCAAAGTGATGCCATGCGCGATGGCCTCGACTAGAGGTCGCACCGACTAATCGGCACATTAGATAATGCGCTGCACGCGTATAGTCATGGTACGGCCTGTAACTGACAGCCTCGTTAGATGTACTTAGTTGATAGGTGAGCGTTAGGCGTGCCACGACTGCGGCGCTGTGCGGCAACGCAGAATTGGCGACAATTCCGCGAACGACAATCGCCTATTCATGTCGGCATCGTTATTTGCTTTATACAGAATCGATTCTTAGACGTTAGCGCGTCCATCGCACAACAACTTGGGAGCCGGCATATTCTTGCGCAGCCGGTATTAGGCATATAACGTAGTGCGCCGAACGACGACTATTGTGGGAGGGGAAGGCATGGCCCTACTTGTCGACGAAAGCTATGTCTTCACTCTAGCGGACAGTGAGTTCTATGAGCCGCTCGAGCGTTACGAGCCGCGCGATCGCGACTATGTGAATCTCGTATCGCGAATAATTCCGCCGGACTGGGAATGTAAGCGCAACGGCATCTGGTACGGCTGCCACGCGCCCGGTCCTCAACCGCCCGTGCAAGGTTGGAAGATCCATCTGTCGGCAACGACGTCAAACGCACTCCCGCTTCTTGCGACCGTTGCTCGCCATCTCGTTGCTCGTGGCGTTCCGTTCAAATTTGCACTCGATAGGATGGTATTTCGCTTACTGCATGGAAAGAACTGGAACCGTGGTGGTGCCGGGAAGTTCATCACCGTTTATCCTCGTGACGACGAGCAGTTTCGGGAACTCCTCGAGGAGTTGCACGAGCGAACAATCGGGTTCACAGGTCCATACATCCTTTCAGATCGTCGCTACCGCAGCAGCAAGGTTGTTCATTACAGGTACGGCGGTATGGCTCTCTTGCGCGAACTCAACGTGCGAGGTGAGTTCGCGGCGGTGATTCACGGGACGGACGGCGGAACCGTGAGCGACGAGCGCCAGGCATTTTTCCGCCTTCCTCCAGGTCTCAATGATCCTTTCGCTGACGCACCTAACGATAACCCCACTGGCGGCGAAAACGTTCTAAAGGACGGCCGCTACCTGATTGAGTCAGCAATCTCCTTTTCAATGACCGGCGGCGTGTACGTGGCCACGGACCAGTCCAATGGCGCTAAAGTGATTG
>JBQTIF010000085.1:0-23137 GCA_052388395.1 Gemmatimonadaceae bacterium
TGTTCCCCCGCGGCGTGCATCTCGCGCCCTGGACGGCGAGCGATGGCAAAGGCCGCGCCTTCGTGGCGATCAGCACCGAGCATCGGCTTGTGGCGCAGTCCGACGCGAAAACCGGCGAGGAAGAAGCTCACGTTAGGCAACTGCTGGAGGCCGCGCTCGACATCGCAGACCCGCTCGAGGAGACATCTGATGTCCGCGCGTGACGCACACGGCCCTCGTGGCGTTTTCCAGCAGGACGGTGTTGGTGAGGCAGCCGAGGTTGTCGCGTGCAACCAGAACGGGGCTGTCGTCGCCAAGCTCATCCTGCCGAGCAACAGCGCATACCGGCCTGAGATGAAGGCCGCCTTTGAGCGCTGGCTGGAACTGTATTGGGATCCTATCCCAATGCAGGGTTCTTCGCACGATGCCGCGTCGCGGCGTGAGCCGACGGGCGCGCCTGCAACGACGGATCAACGCTTTCGGCTGGTGGTGACAACCGCTGGAGCGTGCAGCACTACGCGATCTTCGCCGAAGCGGACAAGCGTGACTATGCGCGTCATGCGGGGCAACGCGAACAGCCGGCGATTTGTCGGCAAGCGCAACAACGCACGCGCGTAATCACGTGCCATGGATCCGCGCGTGCCTGACGAGCCAGTCGACGTAACCTGTGCCTGCCCGGTGTGTGGCGAACGGATCCGGGCCCGCGTCGAGCGCGCCACGCGGACGGTGGAGTTCTTTGACCTGGGGCTCTGCACGTGGGGAATGTCGCCGGACCACGCGACCAGCTACGAGCTGGCGGTCGTGCGCAACGAGCGCGCGATTGTCGCCGCGGCAGCGTTAGGGTGCGAGGCGGACGTGTCCGCGGCGTACCACGCTGCGGGTCATGCAATCGCCGCGATGCGGCGTAATGTCCCGTTCACGGAGGTCACGCTCGACGGCGGCGTCGACCTCGCTCTCGCGATTGCGGCTGTTACGGATCCGTCCCTCACCGTCGCACAACGACGGCGCCGCGCACGGCGCATGATCGAGGTATGTCTCGCGGGCCACGAGGCCGAGCGGCTACTCGCCACAGATGACGGGAGGATATGCGCAGGCTGTGTGATCGACGCAGGTGCCTGGACACTGGCCGGCGTGAGCGACCCGAAGGCATTCACTGCGTCGCGTCGTCCGCGCATGCGGCGGCTCATGGTCGATCGCGCTGCGCGGGCGCACGCGATTGCGCGTCACTTGATCGAATCGCCGACGCTCAGCGGGGAGCGGATTCGTCGCGGACCGTGACGCGCGTTTCCGGCCGCCAAATCGCTCCGCGTGTTTCCTATAGGCTTCCTATCTATGACACTCGGCGCCAGACCTTTGCCGTCAAAAACGCCTAACGCCCTGCAGCAACAAGCGTTACATCAGTGGAGCGGACCGGGATCGAACCGGCGACCCCCTGGTTGCAAACCAGGTGCTCTCCCAGCTGAGCTACCGCCCCGTACGGCTACGAATATACGTATGTATCTTGCTTGTTGGTCTTGGCCCTAGCTCTTAGCCCTCGTGTCCGTGCCGGATTCGCCCCATTCCGCCCCGCGCATCACTCTCTGCTGTCAGTTCTGCCAGACGTGGAACCGCGTGGAGGCCGCTCGAGCCCCCGACAAGCCGAAATGCGGCAAATGCGGCCGGCCACTCTTGCTCGATCGTCCCTGGCCGCTGAACGACGAATCGTTCGAGCGCACCGTCGCCGAAACGGACGTGCCGGTGCTTGTCGATGTCTACGCTGATTGGTGCGGGCCGTGCAAGATCATGGCGCCGCACGTCGATACGCTGGCGGCGAAGATGCAAGGAAAGGCGTTGGTCGCGAAGCTCAACTCCGACTTGTCACCGCAGACGGCACAGCGCTTCGATGTGCGCGGGATTCCGACTGTATTGGTTTTTCGTGATGGGAAAGTCGCGCAGCGTCAGACGGGCGCGGTGGGCTTGCCGCAGCTCGAGGCACTCGTCGCGTAACAGGGTCGGGCCGGGGTCGGGCCGGGGTCGGATCTTGAAATATTGGTCCTAACGATCGCAATTCCGAACAAATCATTGCGCTGACCTCTGAGGTGTTGCAGCCGCGAGCAAGCGCGCAGATCGACACAGCCGCAATAGAAGGGTGCGCCGGACGTCTTCAGGTCACGCACTTTGCGGTGTGTCTCGACAGCTCCGACTCGAATTCCCCGGCGCGACCTACCATGTGGTGGCGCGTGGCAACAATCGTGAGAGCATCGCTCGCGATGAGCGCGACGTTGCGGCGTTCCTAGCGAGCCTTGGGGCCACCTGTGCGCGCTACGCCTGGCGCGTGTACTGCTGGTGCATCATGCCAAATCACTACCACCTCGTACTCGAGACGACAGCTGCCACGCTTTCGGTAGGGATGCGTCGGCACAACAGCACTTATGCTCAGCTTTTCAACAAGCGTTATGAACGAGTCGGACACGTCTTTCAGGGACGCTTCAAGGCGCTCGTCGTGGCTGACGAGACATACCTGCGCACCGTGTTGCGTTATGTTGAGCTCAACCCCTGGCGCGCCGCACTCGTTAGGCATCCTGTGGAGTGGCCCTGGTCGAGCATCCATCTATCGTTCGGCTATGCACCGGCTCCGTCTTGGTCAGCAGTACGCGAGATCTGGGGTCTCTTCGGTGCGACCGAGAATGAAGGCATGGCCCGCTATCGCGAGTTCTTGCTGGATGGTATGCAGAGTCCGCCGGAGTCGCTTCCTGTCTCTCATGCCCTTGTCATCGGGGATGACCACGCCGCCGTCGAGCTTCAGGCGCGCGTTCGTCACTCGCAGATGTCAGCCGAGGTGCCACGCGAACAGCGTTATTTGGCTCCGTCGATCGATGCACTCTTTTTCCAGCACAACGATGTCGATGAGGCGATCGGGGATGCATACGCGCGTGGGTTCTCCCTTCGCGCGATCGCAAGCTACCTAGGACTTCACTACTCAACCGTCAGCAAAATCGCTCGACGCAAGACGCCCCGCAAACGTGCGTCGATCACTGCCCTGAGAGGCGCTACAGCTCGTGCGAATGCCGTCACAGCTGCTGAGCTGCAATGTTTTGCTGAATTCCGCGCTGTTTAGGACACGTATTTCAAGATCCGACCCCGTTACCCCGTTACTCGTGCGCGGGCAGGGGCTCCATCGTCTTGGGATCGACGGGCACCTGCATCTCATCGCGATACGGCGACGTCATCCAAACGACACGCATGCGCGGGAAGGCGTCGAAGAAGTTGAGATACGCCCAGCCCCATAACCCAAGAAAGCCGAGGAAGATGCCGATCTCCCAAAGGCCGAACGGCGCGTCCGTTACGCCCTGCAGGTAGATCGACGGGTAGATCTCGATGTAACGATGCACAAACAATCCCGCGAGACTCGAGAGCGCGAAGATGATCATCGTCGGCGAGAAGACCTTCGGGTACTTACCTAACAAGCCGAAGAACGGGATCGCGAACATCAGCATGGCGATCGCCAGCGTGAACGGCAGCCACGCTCCGCTCATTCGGTTCGCAAAGAAGTGGGTCTCCTCGGGCCAGTTACCGTACCAGATCACCAGCAGCTGCGAGAAGGAGAGGTATCCCCAGAACGCCGTGAACGCGAAGCACAGTTTCCCGACGTCATGATAATGCCGATCCGTGATCACCTCGTCTGCGCCGAGGAACCGCTTCCAGGGACGCAGCAGAATGGCGAAGAGCATGAGCATGCCTAACCAGCCGCCCATGAACACTTGCCAGCCGTACATGGTACTCTGGAAGTGATAGTCGAGCGACATGGAGAGATCCCACGCGGCAACGACCCAGAAAAACCCGAACATCAGCGTCATGAAGACCGCTGCTCTGCCCATCCAGGAATGCGTGCTATGCAGCTCGCGCCGCTCGTCGACAAATCCGCGGCGCATGCGATCGCGCAGCCCCTTGGCCCACGCCGCTCCCCACTCCGGCAGCAGCCCGACGTCGATGCGCAGCGACCGATAGACGTACCAGAGCTGCAGGCCAAACAACGCGCCTAACAAGACGATCATCCGCAGCGACCAGAACGTCGGATGGAGCCACAGCGCCTTTTCAGGCTGCGTCGGTGGCTCGTGCGTCCACGGGAAGATCTCGCCGCGCCCGACAAACAGGGTCAGCAACAACAGCGCGTACGCGAACGGAAGAAACGCGACGTAACCTTCCGTAAAACGGATGATGGAGCGCGACCAACGCGCTGTCGTTATGCGCTGTACTGCCGCGAGCATGACGCCGGCGGACGAAATGATCGTGAAGAAAAGCCAGCTGACGTGGTACGCTTGCCACGCGCGGGGATTCCCCATCAGCGCACCGATCACGAAGACCGCGAACCCGATGACCGCGAGCACGAGCGCGATCGTCTTTAGGCGCGGCGCAACCGGTCGCTCCTGAATGAGACGCACGAGTGCGTCGCGCGATGGAGCAGTGTGATCGTGCACGCTCATCGAGCGGCTCCCAACGCAGCGTCGTCGTGCCGAACCGTGTCGCGCGGCTGAGCAGGCGGAGTGCCGTGCTCGGCAGCAGGGGTACCTCCGGCTCGCGGCGTGAGCTTCACGTTAGGTATCACAGGACGCATCCAGGTCTGCGGCCCAAGCAGCGTTGCGCCGGGCAATGCCGCGCCCGTCACTCCCGGCGGCGCAACGGGCCCGGTCTCCACCATGCGGCCCGGCAGCAGTCCCTGCAGTCCGCGCAAATAGTTCACAACGTCCCAGCGATCACGCTCTTCGATACGGTTGTACGTGGGCATGAGGCCGCGACCGTTGCGCATCATTCCCCAGATGTAGCCGTCACTACGGTTCTTCGTCATGTCCATCGTTAGGCTGATACCCGCCATTCCGAAACGCACCGCGGGCCCATCGCCCATCGCGCGGTCTCCATGACAGACCACGCAATTCAGCTGATAGTACTTGCGCCCGTTCGCCAGCGAGGAGTCGCTCACGGGAACAGGGTTTGGGATAACGGCGAGGGACTCGATCTGCGCGATCCCCGGCGTGTACGACACCTGGAATCCAGCCATTGGTGTGCCACCTAACGGCACACTCCCCTGCGGAGCGCCGCGAACCGTTAGGCTGTCGCCAAGCGGTTCCCACGTCCAAGCTGATGGTTGTCGCTTGAAGTCGACGAACCAGTCGCACGCGTTGACGCCAATAAGAGAGCCTAACGACACAGCGCGAAAGACGCGCGAGGTCTTAGCTCTTAGGTTATAGCTCTTAAGCACCCCACAGCGCCCGTTAAGAGCTAAGAGCTCAGACCTATGGTCTCTACGATTCATCGCGCACCTCCACTGCCCCGTGCGCGCGCAGTAGCGCGTCGGCGTCTCTCAGTCGTTCAGGCGGCGCCTCCACATAGATCCCGAACTCGTTGCCGGTGAAACGCGGATCGAAACCCGTCGTTTGGATGATCTTCGGGATGCGCGACATTGTAAACATGCCGGCCACGGTCGCCAGCGCGCCGACCATGACCATCAGCTCAAAGCCGATGATCGTGTACGGAATCCAGCTGGCGAACGGCTTGCCGCCGACGACGAGCGGCCAATACTCCGATGTCCAGACGGCGACCCAATACCCAAACGTCACGCCGAGCAGCCCGCCGATGAGTGTGAAGCGCCTAACGGGACTTGGCGGCGGCTGAATGGCGTCGTCGATCTCATGCCGCGGCGTCGGTGTAAAAACCACGAACGACGAGAATTTCTTCTGTTTGAGATCCTCGATCGCGTCCACGAGTGCGTCGAGCTCGCGATAGACCGCCACGACGCCGCGCCTCACGCAAACTCTCCCGGCGTATCGGTGCCGTAAGGCAAGTGGTGGCCCGCTACGTCCACGTCGTCAGGCACCTTATGGGAACGCAGACGCGGCGGAATGATCTCCTTCACCTCGGCGATGGCCACGACGGGAAGTTGCTTGATAAACAACAAGAACCACATGAAGAACCAACCAAAACTGCCGATCAGAATCGACAGATCGACCCAACTCGGAACGTACGAACCCCACTGCCACGGTTCGAACTCGTGCGAGAGCGACGGCACGATGATCACGAAGCGCTCGAACCACATGCCGAGGTTGATGAAGATCGAGAGGATAAACAGCCACGCGGGGTTGCGCCGGAGCTTCTGCGAGAAGAGCGACAGCGGCATGATCATGTTGCACGTAATCATGATCCACGCAGCCCACCACCACTGACCGAAGACGCGATTCCAGAAATACGCCTGCTCGTATTCGACGCCGCTATACCACGCGACCCAGAACTCAATGAGATAGGCGCAGCCGACGATGAGCGACGTCGCGAGACAGAGCTTGGCCGCGGCGTCCAGGTGATTGATCGTGACAATGTGCTGCAGCCGAAAGTACTTCCGAATCGGAACGATGATCGTGAACACCATGCCGAGTCCCGAGAAGATCGCTCCGGCCACAAAGTAGGGCGGAAAGATCGTCGCGTGCCAACCGGGCGTCAGCGCCATCGCAAAGTCGAAGGACACGACGGAGTGGACCGACAGCACCAGCGGTGTGGAAAACGCCGCGAGGAAGAGGTACATCCGTGCGAAGTGACGCCATTCCGGCTCGGAGTTGCGCCAACCTAACGAGAGGACCGAGAGGATCCGCTTGCGGATCGGGTTCGTCTCGCGATCGCGCAAGACGGCGATGTCCGGGACGAGGCCGACATATAAGAACGTCGACGATACCGTTAGGTACGTCGTGATAGCAAAGACGTCCCAGACGAGCGGGCTTTTGAAGTTCGGGAAAAGCAAGCGCCAGTTGGGATACGGAATCAACCAGAAGAACTTCCACGGCCGGCCGATGTGGATGATCGGGAAGAGCGCGGCCGTCATGACAGCGAAGACCGTCATCGCTTCGGCGCAGCGGTAGATCGTCGTGCGGAATCCGGCGCGGAAGAGATACAGGATCGCCGAGATGAGTGTGCCTGCGTGGCCGATACCGACCCAGAAAACGAAGCTGATGATGTAGACGCCCCACATCACCGGTGGGTTGTACCCGGCGTTACCGAGACCCCAATAAATCTGGTAAACGAACGTCCCGGCGCCCCACAAGAAGCATGCGACGGCGACACCTAACGCCCCGAACCAGCCTAACGTCGGCGTCAGCGTCGCCGCGATATCGCGATTGACCTCCTCATAGTCCTTGATCCCGGGGATCTGCACGTTGGCCGACGCGACATTCGGCAGCTTGGCGCCGCCGGGGCGCTGCGGAATCGCCATCAGCTCGCCCCTCCGGGGGAGGGCGCAGGCGTCGTGGGCGCTGGGCTAGGCGCTCCGCTCGGATGTGTCACCTTCTTTAGGTAAACGACCGCCGTGTACGTGTTGAGGTCTTCAAAAACATGGTAGCGCCGCGCGTCCTCTACGGTCTTTGCCATCGTCCAATTCGGATCGGCCGCGTCGCCAAAGACGATCGCGCGCGATGGACACGCTTGCGCACACGCCACCGTGAACTCGTCAGGCACGAGGTCGCGATTCTCCAGCCGAGCACGATTCTCGGCCTCACGGATACGCTGCACGCAGAAGGTGCACTTCTCCATGACGCCGACCCCGCGCACCGTGACGTCGGGATTCAGCTGCCAGTTCAGTGGCTCCGGGAATGCGTACTGGCGCCGCTCAGCAACGCCGTACCCGTGCCAGTTGAAGTAGCGGACTTTGTAGGGGCAGGCGTTAGAGCAATAGCGCGTTCCGACGCAGCGGTTGTAGACCTGCACATTCAAGCCATCGGGCGCATGATACGTCGCGAAGACTGGACAGACACTTTCGCACGGAGCGTTGCCGCAGTGCTGACAGAGCATCGGAAGGAAGCGCGTCTCGAAATCAGCGCTGCCGTCCTCGCCGCCTTCGTAGTAGCGCTCGATGCGTAGCCATGCCATCTCGCGCCCTTTAAGGATGTTCGCGCCGGGACGCGAGTCCCAACCGCTGCCGTCCGCGCTGTGGAACGGTCGCAGCGAGCGACCCTGCCAGCGTGCGCCGACCGTTGGGATGTTGTTCTCTGCATAACACGCGGTGACGCACGCAGAGCAGCCGGTGCAGCGCGAGAGATCGATCGTCATCGCCCAGCGACGCTTCTCCATCGCGCTCCAGTGCTCCGGATCGTACATCCCTAACTGCTTGTGCTCTTGTTTCGCGAGATCGCCGATCGCGTCGGATGCGATGGGCGACTTGAGTCCGGGAAGGAACTCATGCGGCTGGTCGCCCGGGAATGTGTGTGCTTCAGTGCGTTCACCCCGTAATAACGCAGCCGCGGTGACGGCCTTGGCGATGCCGCGCCCATGCTGGCGCGCGGAGCCTTCGGTGCTGATGAGTGGCGAATTATCACCCGTCTTCGTTAGGCCCGCCTTGAGCTGGGTCAGGGCCAACCCACCGGGTCCGTTGGGCGACACGACCAGCGCGTCGAGCGCGTTGACGCCAATGCGCTCGGCGTAGCGGCCGTAGGCGGTGTGTCCCTGCCCTAACGCGACAGCGACCGTATCCTGCCTAACGCCTAGGTAGGGGTAAGCCGGCGCTGTGACCGTCCCCGCGCTCGTCGTGACGGTGACGTGGTCGCCTGGCAGGATCGCGAGGCGCCGAGCCGTGAGCGGATGGATCTCGATCCAGGATTGCCACGTGATCTTGGTAACCGGATCCGGCAGCTCCTGCAGCCAGGGTTTGTTGGCGCCGCGGCCGTCACCTAACGTGGGTGAGGGGTACACGACCAGGTCAAACTCGCCGGTCTGTGACGCGAGTGGTGGCGTCGCCGCCGCGGCGTCGCTCTCCGGCGCGGTAGCGCTCCGCGCGGCGACGCTGCCGGCCGTCATCCCCGTCGCCAGCCCGGCGGTCAAGGCCGCCACTCCACCGACGCGATCGGTGAGCCATTCGCGGTACGTCGCCGGGAAGCGGGTCGCTAACGCCGCGTCGGCGCGCGCGATGCCTAACAACACGTCGGCCGTCGCGCGAGTCGTGAACACGGGGTCCATGACCGGCTGCTGCAGGCCCACGGTTCCCGAAATCGGTTGCGCGTCGCCCCAGCTTTCCAGTGCGTGATGGTCAGGAAGGACTAGATCGCACAGCGATGTCGTCTCGTCCGGGTAACTCGAGAACGACACCTTGAAGGGCACTTTGGCGAAAGCCGCGGCGAACTGCATCGCCTTCGGCGTGGCATATGCCGGGTTCACCCCACGCACAAAGGCCAGCGGGACAGTGCCCGCGTTCATGCGAGCGACGATGGGCGCGAGGTGTGCGATGCCGGCGACAGCGTCGGAGAGCGAGGCGATCGGCTCCGCTGGTTTGATGGACCGGCCGATGTTGCCTAACGAGCCGTTCAGCGCATTGACGGCTTGAGCAACCTGGAACGCTTCGATCCCGGTCGTTCCGGCGAGCACGAGGCTCGAGCCGGCGCCACGTAGATCGGCGGCGAGCCGCTCGAGCACGGCCGTGTCGACACCGGCAGCCTGTGCCGCCGCGGCCATAGTCCCAGCGCCGTTGAGCGCGTTGACGATTGCGAGCTCGCTGCCGGCGCGCGCCGGAATCCACTCATCGGCATTCAACCCGGTGAGTGAGCGTCGCGGCCCGACGTACACGAAGCGCGGCGCATCCGCCAACGTCGCCCGCGCATCGGCAAAGGACAGCTGTTGCGGAACGCTTGCCCCCCAGCCCTCGAGAAAATCGGCGCCGAAAGAAACGATCAGCCGTGCGGCGCTGAAGTCGAGCGACGGCCACGCGACGCCGTATGCCTGACGATTTGCTTCGCGGACTGCGAGATCGGCTTCAGCGTCGTACGCTACGTGCGCGGGAAAGCCTAACGCCGCCAACCAGGAATCGAGAAAGGCGGGAAAGGAGCCGCTCTCCGCTTGATTCAGGAAGACCACGTTGCTCGCCTGGCCACCGGTGCGCGCCGCGGCGAGGCGCTGGATCAGCGTTGTGAGGGCAGCGTCCCACGTCGTCGTCACCAACCGGTTGTTCTGGCGAATCATCGGTGTGCGGAACCGGTCGGGATTGTACAGACCCTGCAGCGCCGCCTGACCGCGGGCGCATAACGCGCCGCGACTCAACGGATGCTCGGGGTTCCCTTCCAGCTTGATCGCGCGGCCATCGCGCACCTCGGCGACGACACCGCAGGCGGCGGCGCACTCGCGGCAGGTCGTGGCGAAGTACGTGGACACGCCCGGCACCGTGTGGTCCGGCGACGTCACATACGGAATGAGCTGTTCGACGCGTTCGTTGGTGCAGCCGAAGGCAGTCGCGGCGGCGCTGGTCGCGCCTAACACCTTGAGAAACTCGCGCCGGCGGACGCCGTTAGCGGCGTCAGGTACGCTCATGACTCTCTCTCGTTAGGCCGGCGTCGGCTAATAGTGGCATACGGCGCAGTCGTAGCGTGCCTTTTTGAGCGGCGCAGCCGAGTCGGCCGGCGTCGGCTCGTAGCCCGCGGCGCGCATACCGTCTGCCGCGTTATAGCCGCGCACATGACAGTTGACGCACCAACCCATATTGAGCGAGGCGAACTGGGACACCCGCTCCATGTTCTGGATCCGTCCGTGACACGTCTGACACGTCACACCGGCGTTCACGTGGCGCATGTGCGGGAAGTGCACGTATTCGGGGAGCTTGTGAATGCGGACCCATGGGATCGCCTGCCGCTTCGTTCCGTACTCCTGCAGCTTCCTGATCTCTTCGCTGGTCCGCGCCGGTTTGCCCGCGAGCGCGGGACGTTGTGGTCCGATGATCGTGTGGCATCCCATGCATGTGTCGACTGCGGGCATCCCCGGATCGGGGGACTTATTGGCCGCGTAGTGGCAGTACAGGCAATTCATCCCGAGCGTTTGCACGTGGACGGGATGCGGGAAGTCGATTGGCTGATCTGGGGACTCGCCCTGAGACGACGAAGCGCCGCTGTACGCGGAGAGGATTGCTGCCGCAATTGCGATGGCGAAGAAGCCGGGCACAATCGCCCAGTTTCGCGGGAGCCGCATTCGGTCGCCGTGGTTGGATTTATTGAGCCCTAGGCGGGTTCGTGAAAAGATTCACAAGCCCGCCGGCTAATAATGGATGGCATGCTGAGCACGCGCAAGCGGACCTTACTACGACCGTGCGAGCTCACGAAGACCACGTGCGCGGATCGCACATCGAGCGCGCGCGGAGCTCGTCAGGCAGCAGCGCGAGATTGGCGCGCGGAGTTTGGGCAAGGCGCAGCGGCCAACCAGTGCCGTAGACGAAGCGATCACTCCCGATCGTGTGGAAAAGGTGCGCGACCTGATCTTCCGGCGGACCCCAAACCCAGGAAATATCCCAGAACACTGCCGAACGCTCGTTAGGCGTCAGTCCCCAATGCACCTCCTCAATCATATCGCGCGGTGCGGCCGTCACGACGATGCGCGCTCCCGTCCCCTCGCGCGCGAGCTCACGCACTGTCGCGGCCGAAAGGTCCGGCGCTACATCCAACGCGTGGCGCTGCCGCAGGTCTTCGAAGCGCACCGTCAGGATGAGCGCGATGCCGTGGCGCGCGCATTCGACGGCGAGCTCCGCGAGCCGCGCGTCGCCGGGGGGGAGCTGCCAGTGCACTGGATACGCGCGCACGGCCGGCGCGTTCGCGTCGCGCGCGCGTTTCAGCATCGACCGCCAGTCTGGCCAGTCCGGGCGCACAATGGGGACGCAACGCAGACGCTCCTTGTAGGGCGCGAGCCGCCTGACGAGTTCGTCGTTCGCGTGCGAAGGATCGCGATGCCATACGCCCGGTAGGCTCGCGACCCACGATTCGGCGATTTCTTCGCGGTCCATCACCCTAACGAGCGCGTCCGGATCGGGATGTGGGAGCGCGCGAAAGGCGTACTCCCCGACAAACGCATTGACATCGACGCTGGCGCTCATGCGACGCGCACCGTGTGAGGTTGCGGCACCTGCTCCAGCGCCGCCGGAAAGGCACCAGCCGGGAAGATTCTCAGCGCGTTGCGCCATCGGATGTCAGCCAGATCGTCAGCGGAAAGTCCCATCGTTTGCAGCGCCCAGAGTTTCGCGAGTCCCGTGCATAACGTCAGGTCGGCTCCCCACAGCAGACGACGCGGGCCGACGGCGGCCGCCGCATCTTCTAACATGCCGCGGTCGACTCCGCTTCCTGACAGATCGAGGTAAACGTTAGGCACGTCCCGCGTGACAGCGAACGTGTGGTTATAGTCGCCGCCACCACCGATATGAGCGAGGATGATACTGACGGTTGGATGCCGCGCCGCGAGGGCGCACAATGCGCTTGCGTCCGACGCGTCCTGACCGGGCCAGTACCGCCGACGATGTTGCCAGACATGATGCAGGATCGGCAGCCGCCGCTGGGCGGCGAGAGCCAGGATCGGATCCAGGAGCGTGTCGTCGGCGCGGCGTGCCGCCGCCAACTTGATCCCGACAGCACCTAACGCGATGCAGCGCGAAATCTCCGCGAGCGCGGCACTCGTGTCGTTTGGATTGATGGCTACGTAACTGCGGATGCGCTGACCGTGCGCCTGCTGCAGCGCGAGCATCGCGTCGTTAGCGGCGATCGTATCGGCAGGGGACTGAAAATAGATGGGTGAGTTGCGTCCCCAACTTCCCAGGATCGATCCAACGTGACAGGAGATTCCGATTGCCGCCCCAGCGCGCAGTCGAGCGGCATTCAGCTCACGCCAATCGGCGCGCGCGCACCCGTCGTAGTAAAAGTGCGCATGGACATCGATGAGTGGATCCGGCCCCGCGAGGCCCATGGCTCGTTAGGACCCGGCGCCGTCGTGCAGTTGCTCGGCGACGTCTACGAGCGCCGAGCTGGCCCCTGCTTCGATGGCTACGAGGGTTTTCTCGTCATGTGCCAGCGCGGGGAAGTTGTACGGCCCGCGCTTGAAGAGGACACCATGATACGCGGCTCGCGCGAGGAAGAGGCGCTCCACCAGCGGGTCTTCAAACGCGAGGAACCACATCGGTGCGATGCCCTGCACTCGCACGCCGCGCACGCCACTCGAGCGGATCGCGGCACTGAGTGCGTGCATCATCGCTGCACCGGTGCTCCAGAGCGTCTTGCTCACGTTGTCGCGCTCGAAACGATCGAGGACTGCGAGAGCGGCGGAAAGCGCCATGCTCTCCCCAGCGAGCGTCGAAGAGATCCACGTTTCGCTCGCGGCTTCCATGATGGCTGCGCGGCCGACGAGCGCGGCCAGCGGGAAGCCGTTCGCCAGCGCTTTGCCTAACGTGGCGAGATCCGGTTGCACGCCGGAGTATTCCTGATACCCAGCCGTTCGCAGACGGAATCCTGTTTTGATTTCGTCAAATACGAGGACGGCATTTTGCTCGGTGCAGCGTCTGCGGGCCACGGCGATCCAGTCTTCCGAGGGCAGCTTCTCTACGACCGGCTCGAGCACAACGGCGGCCAAGTCGTTCCCCGCTGCGCTGCACGCGCGCTCAAGCGCGGCATCGTCGTCGAAAGGAACTTGGACCACATTGTGCGTGGCGCCGGCGGGAACTCCGCGTGTTCCTGGCGCGCTCGCCCAGTCGTGCCATCCAAAGTACCCGGAGCAGACGATCGTTGACCGTCCGGTCGCCGCCCGTGCGACGCGAACGGCAGCGGACACTGCCTCCGCCCCGGTTTTGAAGAAGCGCACTTGTTCGGCACAGGGAATCGTCTCACAGAGGCGCTCGGCGAGCTCTACTTCGCTTACGTGGGCCAGGCCAGCGACGGCGCCTAACGCGGCTCCGTTGAGCGCCAACTGGAGCACCTGTTCGTCTGCATAGCCAAGCGCGACACTGCCCAGCCCCATCGTGCAGTCGATGAGCGTCTGGTCTTCGGTCGTGACGATGCGACAGCCGCGCGCCGACACGTAGTGCGTGGGTAGATGCCGCGGATCATCTCCCCACAGGGCCGTTGCGCGTTTGCTTCCTGTCGACGTGCCGCCCGGAATGACTAGTTCCGCGCGTTCCTGCCATGGCGTTTCGACGATCGGATCGGCATACGTCTCGTCCGAATCGTCGTTTTGTTCGGGTTCCGGCTCCTCGGTGACCGCGTCCGTCTCCGCGTTAGGCGGCGGCTCGGCCATGCGCTGCTGTTTGCGGCCGAAAAAGCGAGGAAGTGGCATGGCTGAAATCGGTAGCGATGCAGGCCGCGGATCAAGGCGTCACGTCGTCTTCACGACGTTCTGACGACTCGTGTGATAGCTCAGCCCGTTGCTCTTTGAGTTCCCGATCCATCGCACGGATCACCTCGAGCACCATAGCGCGCATCAGTGTGATCTCGCGAGCGTCGGGCTGAGCGCGCAAGGTAAGCGAGCGCAACGTGCGCATAATGTGCTCGCGGTAGCGCGTCTTGAAAAACTGAATGCGCTCCAGCGTGGCCTCGGCTTCACGGAAGTAGCGCTCCAGCATTTCCTTTGCCGCGGGAGGAGCGCCTTTCCGTGGCGGCGGCAAGGCGCGCGTAGCGTCTCCGGCGACGATGTGCAGCTCATAGAGAGCGACGATGACGGCTTGCGCGAGGTTGAGCGACGCGTGTGCGGTCGTTGGGATTGTGACGAGGAGGTGCGCCCGGTCGAGCGCCTCGTTAGGGAGTCCGAAATCTTCCCGGCCGAAGAGCAGCGCCACACTGCCATCCCGTGACTGCTGAACGACGCGTGCGGCCGCGTCACGCGCATCGGTAAGCGCCCATTTGGCGGACCGGTGCCGAGCTGTAAATGCGGCCACATACGTGCAGTCTGCTATCGCGTCATCGAGATTGGGAGCGTGGACGATTCTGTCGATGATGTCCTGCGTGTCGTGCGCGATCCCTTCGAGGCGATACGGGTCGTACGCCACCGAACGCACGAGTCGCAGATCCTGAACCCCAAAGTTCTTCATCGCGCGAACAGTCGCGGCGATGTTGATTGGATTCTGCGGTTCATGCAGGACAACGCGCACGCTGTCGAGAATCGTGTTAGGCATCCGATATTGTGAGATGCACGAAGTACGAGCGGTGTTGCCGGTCGCCGCGCAGGTAGACCCATTCGTCGCGGCCTCCGCTCAGAACCAACTGGCCACGCCGTCGTTCGCGGTCTGGCGACATCTCGTTCACGATCACGTCCGCGGGAATCACGTCGCCAGGAAGCGCCAGTTCGTGCCACGGCAAGACCGCTACGCGCATACTGTAACCGCGGTCTGTTGGCGTCCAGCGCGCTTCAACGTGTGGACCCTCCCAGGTTTCACCATGACGCGGTGTTATGCGCACGTTAGGTGCTGGTGTCTCTGGAACCAGCAGCCACTTGTAGTATGAAAGATAGAGTTGCACGCCGTCCGAGTTGATATCAGGATGCTCGTTGTCGAGTGGATTCTCGGCACGTGCAGGAGCAAAGGCGAGCGGATATTTCTCTACAGCAACGTCGATGTGCAGCTCGTCAAGGCACACTGCGAATGCAACGGTTGCTGCGGGCTTCCCCGCTCCTTCCCAAGACTGTTCCGAGCGTCGATAGTGCTCGGATCCCAGACGAAAGCGAAGCGCAGGGACCATATCGTCGCGCGCCAGAGCGCCGGGTACCGAATCCGCGTTCGACACCCGCGGAATTCGCATCACAGGGCGCGGTTGACGTGGGCCGATTGGAGCTGGCTGAGGCAGCTCTGGCGCCACGTTGCGGCCCGCGAGGACGATCGCCGCGCGACCGTCGGCGTTAATGTGCCACTCATCTTCGCGACGTGAATGGCTGTGGCGCGTTCCGTCACGTCGCGTCACGACCAGAAGGTCCTCCGTGGACTGCACAGACTGAACGGCTCCGGTCCAGTCGATCACAGTGCGGATCCGCCCCATGCGGACTTCGGCGAAGCGCGCCAAGAAGAAATCGCGCGGCTGTTCGTTAGGCGGCCCGGGGCCGCGCACGCGCCAGAGCACGAACGTGGCGTCTGCCGCGAGCCAAAGCCTAACGGTTTGACCGTCGATGGTGCTCTCGATAGTAGCGGCTGAAACTTGTTCCGACCTGGCGCCGCCGGTGAGATATGGAAAGCCATCTTCCACGCCGTCCGCTCCAGTAAGCGTCGCTTCCGTCCACGATTTGATCGACGGCGCCTGACCCGGTATATGGAAGGGAAGATCGAGTATGTTGCCCGGCGGCGCGGACCAGATCAGCTCGTCGACAACGTAGTCCGGCCCGGCGATAATCGCGCGCTCGGCATCCACGGCGGGCGTGAGAGCTGCCCGCGCGAGAATCCAACCGAAGTCGCCGCGTTCGTCGTGTGCTATGAGCTCGCCGTCGACTCGCTGCTGCGATTGCAACATTGGTACTGGGGCGTTATGCGCCAGGGTACTGCGATACCAATGCAAGCTTGGATCGACATAGGACCCAGTGCCGACGTCTTCCAGAATCCGTGCATCGCCGACAACGAGCCAAAGGTTCAACCGATCCGGATGTCCGTGGCCACCGCCTGACGCACCGTAGTCGAGTGCCACGTACGCGCGACCGTTATCGCGGCGGAGGACAGCGTAACCTTGATCGGGAAGTAAGACGGAGCCAGGCGGCGGCACCACAGCGTTCGTCGCTACCGGCGCCTGAGCGGCGAACAAGAGCGACTTCCAACCGAGATCAGCGCGCGTTAGGCGACTGGCCGCTACGTTCCGTTCAGCCTCGGCGGTGGAGCGATCGCGCCCGGTTTCACCACGCGCGATGTCGGAGCGGTACAGCTCCCCCAGCGCAGCTGCCAGCACGTCGCTGGGCGCTTCGACCAGGCCAAGCTCGCATGATTCGGCAATGCGCCACTGCCTCAGAGAGACCCTGTATTGTGAATCACGTCGCGCCGGAAAGGTGAAATCTGGAAGCGCCGTTAAGAACGGCGTCTCGAAGGCACGTTGGAATCGCTGGCGCAGCTCATTAGGAATATTCAGACCTAACGCCGTGGCGACCGTGACCGCGTACCAGAGTCCGCGATGCGCAAACAAGTGGTAGTTCTCTCCTTCGTACCACGTACCATCTGCGAATAGCGCGTGCTCCAAGTGGGTTAGCAGGCCGGACGGACCGAAGACGGCATTGTCAGCTATCGCTTCCTTTCCTAGCAGCGCACTACACGCCAAGAGTGCGGCGTTGTTCCATACCTGCCGATTCGAGAGGCCCTCGTCGTACTCCTGAATCAGACCCGCGCTCGGCTCGAAAATATCGCTGCGTAGCGCCGCGCCTAACGCCGTGGTCCCGCCTCCGGCAGTTTCCAGCAGGTCCAGCGCGCACGCCAATTGCACCACCCAGATCGATTCCAGGTACGTGCTGAAAAACACTCGCGTAGGACCAAGAACGTTGTCTTTGTTCGGATACCTCAAATAGCAAGCCGTATACGCGCTCAGAATGCGCTCGGCGAGCGCGCGATGCGCCGGATCCCCCCGTGTTGCGAATAGTGCCGCAGCATGGACGGCGCGTTCAGCGAGCCAGAGCTGGTACCACATGATCCACATCTGGTCATGTTCTGCGCCGGTAACGTCGGTTGCGCAGCGCGCGCAACGGTGGCGATGCGGACTCCAAGGATCGAATTCGAGCGTGGTGCCGCACGTGGGACAGCGTCCGCCCACACGCGTTAGGCGCGCCTTCGTATCAGGAATGTATATGTCCGTCGTGTCGACAAGGCGCGACAAATCCGAAGCGAGCGAGTCAGCAAGCGGAGCGAAAGCGCCCGCGACCACTCGGCGACGCTCACCTAACGCCGGGCCCGAGACGAGCATCAACGCTCCGCTGATGCCGCCAGTCGCCAACGCGCGAGAGTCACGAGCTCGCCGCGGAGGTCCATCTCAACGTTCTGAAGTCGCCGCGAGATCCCTTGCACCCCTCGGCTATGGTATAGCCACGCAACCGGGGTCTCGACGGCCAGCTGCTGCTGCACTCCCCTCCAAGCCGCGTCGAGCTCGGCCGGCGATTGCGCGCGGTACACGTTTGCGAAGAGAGCGTCCAACTGCCGCGTGTGGTAGCCAGCGTAGTCGAGCGCGCCGCCCGCATAACGCGAATCGAACATCGCCGTGAGGTACGACAGTGCGAGGTCGCCCGGGATGCCCGCGATGAGCGCGTCGAACGTCTTGGACGTGGCGCGCGCCGTCGTGAGAAATGTCCCGAGCTCGATTTGCCTGATAGCGACATCGACGCCAATGGCGCGCAGATCGGCTTGGACGAGCTGCTCGATCGCGTTGTCGCCGCTACCAACTGTAAGAATCGTGAACGTGAATCGCCGCCCACCCTTGGACCAAACGCCATCGGTTGCGCGTACCCATCCAGCCGCTGCAAGCCAGGTCGCGATCGAGTCGCGCGAGAGTGGCGACGCTGCGAAAGCACGCGGGTTGTCGAGGCTAACCGCGGCGGCGCTCGGTGTCGCAAAGCCGGAGAGAGCAACTTCCACTATCCGTTTGCGATCGATCGCGGCCGACAGTGCACGGCGAACGTGCGCGTCGTCAAATGGGGGGCGCGTCGTATTGAAGACGAGTGCCGTCGCGAAGAGTACCGGGTAGCTGAGAACGCCTAACGTGGGATCTTCAGCCGTCAGCTCCGCCATGCTGGGGGCGATGCCGGCTACGTGGAGGTCACCACTCACGAGCCCAGCGAATTTTGTTGTCGGTTCGTCGACTACCGTGACGACCACACGGCGCAACGTGGGTGGTCCGCCCAGGAACGCCGGGAAATCAGCGTTGCGTTCAAAGATCCAGCGTTCCCCAGGGTCGCGGCGGGTGAATCGAAATGGACCGTTGCCCACGGGCGCTGTGGCGAAGCCGTGCCCCTTGAGTCCCGAGCGCGCCACATTCTCGAGGAGATGCGCCGGCGCAATCGGTAGCTCACAAAACACGGTTGGCAGCTCCGGCTGCGGCGAAGAAAAACGTAAGCGGACTGTTGTGTCGTTAGGTGCGTCGATCGACTCGATACCTGCCAAGTCCGCGACGCGATAGTACCCAGTGGCTGGATCACGCGCCGCATTGAGCGTGAAGACAACGTCGCGCGCAGACGTTGCCGTGCTGTCTTGCCAACGCAGGCCGCGATGCAGAAAAAACGTGAGCCCGCGCCGATCGGTCGACCACTCCCAGGCCCTGGCGAAGTAAGGCTGCGCTCGCAACAAGCTGTCATAGCGGGCCAGCGTGACAAATAACGCATACCGCTGGATCTGCCGAGAAAGCGGATGCACCGTTACGAGCGGGTTGGCGGATTCGAGATCGGCGCCCGATGCGTAGACGACGGTCTGCGTTTCCTGCCGCTCCGCTGTACAGGCGGTCAAGAAGGCCAGCGCAATTGACGCAGCGCGACGCGGTTGCAATATCACGTTATGCATCCGGTCTTCCGCCGAGTGGGACTGGCGCTGCTCCTTTATGCGCTGGTAGTGACACTCGTGTTTGTGCTGATACGCGCAGCGCCGGGTGACGCCGCCGATTTCCTCATCCCGCCCAATGCAACGGCAGCCGACGCGGCGCAGCTCCGTGCGCAGTTAGGCTTGGATGCATCGCCGCTCGTGCAATATGCACGCTGGATCGCAGGCGTGTTGAGAGGGGACCTAGGGACGAGCTTCGTGGAACGTCGATCGGTGACAAGCGTGCTGCTCGCGGCGCTGCCGATCTCGATCTGGCTCGGCGTCACGTCGCTCGCGCTCACATTCCTTATAGGCGTCGCCGTTGGGGCGTACCAGGCGACGCGTCGGCGCGGGGCGGCGGATACCGCGATCACCGTACTCACGACTGCCGTGTACGCAGCGCCGAGCTTCTGGCTCGCGCTTGGCCTGGTCGCCGTCTTCACCGCCGGAGCAGCGCGCTGGGGCTTTCCGGAGTGGCTTCGGCTGCCGGCGTTTGGCGTACGCGATCCGGCGGTGGAGGCGCGCGGCCTCGCAGCGCTGGGTGACATCGTTAGGCATTCGCTACTTCCCGTGACGGTGCTCGCTCTGATCGGCGCCGCGGGCGTAGCGCGGTATACGCGAACGATCGTGGCCGACCTGCGTGGGCAGGAGTTCGCGCGGACGGCGCTGGCGAAAGGGCTATCCCCCGCGAGCGTCGTCAGGCGCCATGTGCTGCGCAACGCGTGGCCACCGCTCATCGTACTCGCCGCCCTGGCCCTCCCCGGCCTTGTCGCCGGATCGGTCTTCGTCGAGAGTGTCTTTGCCTGGCCGGGCATGGGACGGACGATGCTTCGGGCGATCGCTGCGCGCGACTACCCGGTCGTCATGGGCGCGACGCTACTGTACGCTGCGGCAGTGATCACAGCCAACGCCGCAGCCGATGCGCTGCTGCCGCGCGTCGACCCGAGACGCCGAGCATGACACGCACCGGACGAGTAGCGTTAGGCGGCCTCCTGCTGCTGGGGCTGGCGACCTGGCTCGTGCCGTTGTTTACCGCAGCCGATCCGCTCGCCATAGGAGATATCGTTGGCCAGCGGCTCCTCCCCCCATGGACTCGTGGCGCCGACGGGACGCTGCACCTGCTCGGCACGGACCGCTTCGGGCGGGACTTGTTCACGCGCATGATGCTGGCCGGCCGCATCTCGCTGGCGATCGGCGTCGGCGGCTCGCTGCTGGCGGCGATGATCGGCGTCGCTATCGGGGCCGGGAGCGGCTGGTTAGGCGGCATCGTCGACCGCGTATTCATGGCGCTCGCCGACGCCATGCTCTCGATCCCGCGATTGATCCTCCTCCTATTATGTGCCGCTTTGTGGCAGCCAGGAGTGACCACGGTCGTTTTTGTCCTCGCCGCGACGGGTTGGATGGGCGTCGCGCGGCTCGTCCGGGCGGAAGTGCAAGGCGTGCGGGCGCGCGCGTTCGTCGACGCCGCGCGGACGACCGGAGCCAGCGACGAACGCCTCTTGTTGCGTCACGTGCTGCCTAACGCACTCGGTCCGGCAATCGTCGCCGCAACGTTAGGTGTGGGGAACGCTATTCTGCTGGAGGCGGGGCTGGCTTTCCTGGGCCTCGGCGTTCAACCGCCGCACCCGAGCTGGGGGAACTTGATCGCGGGTGGTCGCGACTTGATTGTCAACGCGCCGTGGGTCGCCGTGGCCCCTGGTCTGGCGCTGATCGTCACTGTCTGCTGCTGCACGCTGCTGGGCGACGCCATGCGCGATCGCCTCGCTGGCGAGCAACTCTTGGCGGAACGAGCCTAACGAGCGCGGTCGCGGTCGAGACCTATCCGCACGGTGGAGATTCCGTTCGGCGGTACGACAATCTCGATGCGACGCCCGCGTACCTTGAGCGGATCGAGCGGTGTCTCATCGAGTCGAGCCGTGTGAGCGACGGCAATGTCGCGCGGCAGCACCCACGCCCCGCGCACCTCAGCGTTGGTCACATTCACGCAGCGAGCGATGAGTCCCCGCCCGTCCTCGCTCTCCTTAACCGTCGAGAATTCGAGACCCGCGCCTTCGAGCGCCACTCCGTCTATCGGTTCGGGTAGCGCGACGAGATCATGGCGCGTGGCGCCGGTGAGAGGGAGGAGAACATCATCGACTAGGGCAAGGATCTGTGCTCGTGTGGTCGCGTCGTCACCCGCGTGCCACGCGACAGCAAACTGCGCGGCGAACAGTCCGTTGCACTGCGCCCGCGGGGTCGCTTCAGGCCAACCGGCGTGACCGGGACGTTGTGGTATGTCGTCGCGTGAGAGTTGGCCGACCGCCCTAACGAGCGTAATTGCGACCGCGCCGGTATCAAGTACTTCATATTCTGCCAGGCCATCGCTGACCACGGTGCAGCCCCGAGTGCCGTTGAAGAGGCTTACAAAGCGATGCAGCGGCGCGGTCGGCGGGGGCGTTTCCGCACGTCGCTCCGCAGCGGGGACTCGCAGCGGTTTGCGCTCGACCAATGCAAAGGCGGCATCCGCGATGACGTGTCGCGGCCGAACTCCAGTCTGGAAGACTATTCGCAGCCGATGGTCGACTGCATCGTTAACGCCGCTGACGCTCACGCGGACGAAGTTTGCTCCGGCGTCGAGCGCCGTGTGCGTCCGCACGTCAACGCTGGCGCGCGGACCGCGACCAGCTGTCGTCGCACGCCAGGTGTTGTCGATCGCCGCGCGGAGCGGACCGCGCAATGAGACTCGCGAGCTGCGCGGCTTCGCGCTTCCGCGTGTCCCCGGTACAGGCGACGCCGTGTATAGGTCGCCGCCGTCGCGTTCGATCTGCAGCTGGAATAGCGGCTTTGCGTTCGCTACGGAGCCAGCACGTCGCAACGTTAGGCCTCCTCGCGTGCTCGTTAGGGCTCCCAGCTGGCCGCGAACACTCCGCGCATCGGCCGTGACGCTCAGCGCCCCCGTCCCGCTCGTCCCTAGTCCAGACTCGGTGACAGGGAGCGCAACAATGCCGTACCCGGGAACCGTCGGCAGCCAAACAAGACAGCGCCGTCGCTCGACTTCGTAATTGATGGGATAGAAGCTCGCAGCTTCGATGCGTGCAAAGCGGCGCTCGTACGACAGCAGCTGCGTGGGAACCGGCAGTGCTTCGCGCGTTGGCAGCGGCCTTGAGCGCCCAGCGGAGCCGGGTCCGACCGGAACATGCGCGAGCGGCACGTCCAGTTCGATCTCGGCGACTCCGCTGCGAGAACGCGGCGCGCGGTTGCGCACGATGACGGCGCTGCTCCAATCATCCGCCTTGCTCCGCGCCGAGTTTGCATCGTGGCCGAGCAGCGCCGATAGAGACCCGTCGCGCAACTCACCAGCCAGCGCGGTCGCTTGGGCCAGCCGCGTATCCACGGCTTCGGCAACCGCGTCGATCGAGCAGCCGCATAACGAGTCGTGCGGATGGCACGCCAGCAGCGTTTCCCACGCTGTGTTCACGTGGTGCCGAGTCGATGAGGCGCCGCGCAGCCGCGCCAGAGCTGTCCAGGGCTCGACATCGCGCAGCAGCTCACGCTCGACGCGCGCATTAGCGCGTTTCTGGTGCGTTCGGCTAGCCAGTGTCCCCGCGAGGGTCCACGTGTAGCCGTAGGAATCGCGCAATTCCCCTTCGACTTGCGGCAACGTGCTTTGCGCAGCCCGCGTTGCGAGAAGCTCGGCGAGGCGCGTAAGGCCGCCAAGCTCCACTTTCAGCGGTGCGGCTGCCCTCGTTAGGGCGGTGATGGCGGCGTCGGCGTTGCGCTGCGGTGCATGGTGATCTGCGCCGTTAGGCACCAATAGGATACCTAACGTCGACCGCGGTTGCAGCACTTGCCGCATCGTTTCCCAGCGGCGCTGCGCCGCCGACACCGTGGCTGGCAGATTCGAACCAAACTCGTAGCCGTCCGGTG
>JBQTIF010000086.1:0-16155 GCA_052388395.1 Gemmatimonadaceae bacterium
CGAGCTTGACCGCGGGCTCCTGTGACTGCAGCTTCGTGATCATGACATCTGCGCATCGATCTCCCCGCCCTCTGCTTGCCACCCTCGGGCTCGCCACGCTCGTGTGCTCCGCCGCGCACGCGCAGACTGCGCCGCCGCCTGTTCTCGGTCGCTGGGATTTCACGGTCACGGGTTCCGGCGGACCGTACCCTTCGTGGCTCGAGGTCATGTCATCGGGCTACAGCTCGCTGGTAGGCCGCTTTGTAGGCGCCGGCGGGAGTGCGCGTCCTGTCGGGAAGGTGGAATACACGGCCGGCGTATTGCGCTTCGCGATCCCACGCCAGTGGGAAGAGGGAAACGGCGAGTTGAGCGTCGAAGGAAAGCTCGAAGGCGATCGGCTAACTGGTGTGATCGTGAACCCTAACGGCGACCGTCACGCGTTCACGGCCACGCGCGCGCCATCATTGCGTCGAGCGTCGGCCCCTGTCTGGGGCGAGCCCGTCGCCTTGTTCAACGGAAAAGACCTAACGGGATGGACGACGCAGGGCGGTGGCCAGAGCCACTGGAGCGCGGTGAACGGCGTGCTCACGAACAGCGCGAGCGGTGCGAACCTGATGACGACGCGCACCTTCGGCGACTTCAAGCTGCACATTGAGTTTCGCTATCCGAAGAGTGGGAATAGCGGCGTATACCTGCGCGGTCGTCACGAGGTACAGGTCGAAGACAGTCCGGAGCGCGAGTGGCCGTTGTCGACGCACCTCGGAGGCGTGTACGGCTTCCTCACACCTAACGAGAACGCCGCAACCGGACCCGGCGAGTGGCAGACGTACGATATCACGCTCATTGGACGCCGTGTGACCGTGGTGCTCAACGGCCGCACGATCATTGGTGATCAGGTCATCCCGGGTATTACCGGAGGCGCGCTTGACAGCAATGAGGGGGCGCCCGGACCCATTCTGTTACAAGGCGATCACACGGCCGTCGAGTACCGCAACATTAAGCTGACACCCGCGAAGTAGCAGCATCGCGACGACGACATGTGATGGTTCAAGTGGAATGATCGTTTGGATTGTCCTTGCTTGGCCATTCCAATACTTGACGAATTACTTGAACATCCTCTGCGAACGTTAACCCTAACGGGACTTTGATCTTGGGTCCCTTGGGAGCAGGTGTCAGAGGAGTCTCGTCAAATAGTTGTTGAACGACCACACCGACGACTTTTCCAGATTCAAGGGAAACCACGGGGCCTCCACTTGATCCACCGAGCGTAATGATGTCCAGCTGAAGCTTCTGGCGAGTCCGCTGCGGCGCGTTAGGATTCGGGAGAATCGCGCTGACAATGCCGGTGTGAAACGTTGCATTCACGGTGGAGTTGCGATGCAGTTCAAGCCCGAGAGGATAACTGCAAGTGACGACGGGGTCACCTTCCATGCACGGCTCTTCGCTTAGTGCCAAAACATGATGATCCGCACCAAATACAGATGCGCCGAGTTCGACTAGGCCTACATCCGCGGGGCCGCCGCCGCGTAAGCGCTTAATGTGCCACGACTCAAGTCTCGCAGCGAAATCGCCGTCTCGATCAATGATTCCACGCTGTTGGGGCACGCATAGCCAGTCGGGTTGTGCTTCTTTTCGCAAGTCTGCCGCGATTCGCTCATTCATCAACTTGTCAAGCACGTGGCCAGCGGTAATGACCATCCCTTGCTCACGGTCGACGATGAAGCCTGACCCAACTATCTGGAAGAGTCCAGACGGAGGCGTGGAGGTCTTGCCCAGCACCTGGCGCTGATCTGCGAAGCCCAGCGCAATCGCAACCATGGAATCCTTGACTGCTGCGAACATTCGCTGCCGCGGAGTTCTGGGCTCGAGCAGAGAAGATTGGTTGTATTTCATCGCATGCGGAGTTTCGATTAGGTGCGTTAGACGCCCAGCCAGCGAAGGAGGGGGCTTAAAGGTTGCGGCGCTTCAGCTCCTCTACCGCGTAGTCTGCCGCCCGCGCTGAAAAGGCCATGTAGCTCAAGGATGGGTTCTGGCATGCCGTCGATGCCATGCACGAACCGTCTGTCACAAAGACGTTAGGCGCATCCCAGACCTGGTTCCATTTATTGAGCACCGAGTTTGCGGGACTGGTTCCCATCCGCGCCGTCCCCATCTCGTGGATCCCCATGCCCGGATAGTACTCGTCGTCGTAGGTGCTTACGTCCTTCACACCGGCCGCCGTGAACATCTCGGCGAGATCGTTTGCCATGTCCTTGCGCATGCGCCGCTCGTTTTCACCCGTGGCGCAGTCGATCTTGAGCACCGGCAAACCCCATTTGTCCTTTCGCGTCTCGTCCAGCGTGACTGTATTGCCGTGATTCGGAAGCATTTCGCCAAACGCCGTGCCGCCGATCGTCCATTCCCCAGGCTGAGCCGCTCGATCCTTGAAGGCACCGCCGACACCAAGCTCCGCGATGGCGCGCGACCAACCCTCGCGACCCGCGCCGCACTCGTACCCGAAGCCACGCAAGTAGTCGCGCTTGTCGCCTAACAAGTTTCGGTAGCGTGGGATGTACGACGGATTCGGTCGGCGGCCGAAGAAATACTTATCGCCCAGCCCTTCCATGCGCCCCGACGCTCCGACGCGGAAGTGATGATCCATCAGGTTGTGCCCCAGCTCTCCCGAGCCACTTCCGAGCCCGCCGGGCCACACGTCCGTCGCCGATCGCAGCAGAAGCCAGGTCGAGTTGAGCGTGGAGGCGCAGAGGAACACGACACGTGAGCGATAATCTGTTGTCTCATTGCTCACGGCGTCGAGGACACGGACGCCGGTCGCTCGCTGGCGATCCTTGTCGTACAGGACCTCTGTAACGATAGCGAAAGGCTTGAGCGTTAGGCGTCCCGTTTTGACAGCGGCCGGCAGCGTCGCAGACTGCGTGCTGAAGTAGGCGCCGTAAGGACATCCCAACCAGCACGCGTCGCGATATTGGCACGCACCCCGGCCGGGCAGCGGCTGTGTGAGGTTCGCGGTGCGACTCGAGATCAGGCGCCGTTTTCCGTCGAACAGCTTCGTTAGGCGGTCGGCGACGAGCTCCTCGGCGCAATTGAGCGCCATCGCCGGCTGGAATTCGCCATCGGGGAGCTGTGGGAGTCTTTCAATTGATCCGGCGATGCCCGCGAAACGCTCGACGTGACCGTACCACGGCGCTATGTCCTTGTAGCGAATGGGCCAGTCGGTGCCCACGCCTTCGCGAACGTTGGCCTCGTAGTCGATGTCACTCCAACGGAAGCTGCAGCGACCCCACATGAGCGAGCGGCCGCCAACTTGATAGCCGCGATACCAGTCGAAACGCTTGACCTCGGTGTACGGCGAGTCCTCGTCCGACGCCCACCAATCCAGATTCTTCTCATTGAGAGGAAAGTCGCGCTTGAGCACCGGGTAGCGCCGCTCCATCTCCTGGGTGCGCCTACCACGATGCGCATACTCCCACGGACCCTTGGTGGCGTTGACGTAGTCCTTGATGTGCTCGACGTTCTTGCCGCGCTCGAGCAGCAAAACGCGCAGGCCTCGTTCAGTCAACTCCTTCGCTGCCCAACCTCCGGAGATTCCGGAGCCAACTACGATCGCGTCATACCCCACAGACTGCACGATTCCTCCGTGGCGCGAGACCACAACGCATTGTGAATATTGCTCTATACTGGTACGTTCGCGAGCCGCGTCTGCGCGGAGCCAATGTTCGAGTTCCTTTGCCGTCGGACGCCGCGTGGGGAATGATCTTCTAGAATTCCTGGACGAGACACTCGGCGACGGGTACGTGCTCGAGCGCGAGCTCGGTGGTGGCGGGATGAGTCGCGTCTTTCTCGCCGAGGAGCGCGCGTTAGGCAGGCGCGTTGTCGTCAAGGTGCTCTCGCCGGACCTTCTTGTAGGGATGAACCGCGAGCGTTTTGAGCGCGAAATCCAGCTCACGGCGCGACTGCAGCATCCACACATCGTGCCGATTCTGCGATCCGGCGAAGTCGACGGCATCCCGTACTACATGATGCCCTTCGTAGAGGGAGAGTCCCTGCGCGTCCATCTGGCGCGCAACGGGGCGCTGCCGGTCAGCGAAGCGGCGAGCATTCTGCGCGACGTGGCGAGAGCGCTCGAGTTCGCGCACGAGAAGGGAATCGTCCACCGCGACATCAAGCCCGAGAACATCCTCCTCGTCGGCAGTACCGCAGCTGTGGCAGACTTCGGCATTGCCAAAGCGCTCGTCACGTCACGCACGCCGGCTGAGGCCAGTGCCATAACGGAGATCGGCGTCGCAATTGGGACCCCACAATACATGGCGCCCGAACAGGCCGCTGCAGAGGAGACAGTAGATCATCGCGCCGATCTCTACGCCTTTGCGTGCGTGGCGTACGAAGTGTTGACCGGTGAGCCGCCATTCGTGGGGTCTCCGTCTGTGATGATCCGCGCTCACTTTACGCAAACGCCGGCACCGATCAGCGCAAAACGCGCGGACGTTCCTGAGGCACTTGCGACGCTCATCAACCGTTGCCTGGAGAAGGACCCTAACGAGCGTCCGGCCAGCGCCCGTGAGCTCATCCCCGTGCTCGATCGCGCTGCATCGGACGGTAAAGCGGACCGTTCCGACGACACGCGCGCGGAGGGGTCGGGGTCGGAGCTCTTCACGCTTGCAGTGCTTCCATTCACGAACTTGAGCGCGGACCAGGACAATGAATATCTCGCCGACGGTCTGACGGACGAGCTCATTACCGATCTCTCGATGCTCAAGACGCTGCGTGTTATCTCGCGTCAGTCGGCCATGCGCCTCAAGGGGAGCGACAAGGACGTGCGCACGATCGCGCGCGAGCTGGGTACGCGATACGTCCTGACCGGCGGTGTTCGACGGTCCGGCGCCGATGTGCGCATCACCGCACAGCTCGTCGATGCGCGGGTAGATGCGCAACTCTGGGCCGACAAGTTCAGCGGAACGTTCAGCGACGTACTCGTTATGCAGGAGCGGCTCTCACGCCAGATCGTAGACGCGCTGCGACTGAGGCTCACGCCGACGGAAGAGCAGCGCATGGCGCATCGCTCGATCGCTGACGGACGTGCGTACGATCTGTACCTGCGCGCACGGCAACAGATCTGGAGTTTTAGCGGCCCCGCGCTGGAGCGCGCGCTTCAGCTCCTGCGGCAGGCGCAGGAAATCGTCGGCGAGAGTGAGCTGCTCCTCGCCGCGGAGGGGATGATCTACTGGCAGTACGTCAACGTCGGGCTGCGCCCCGCGACGACGTACGACGGCTACCTACGCAAAGCCGAGGCGTGCGCCACGAAGATCTTCGCGATGAATCCAGAGTCTTCGAAAGGCTACGCGCTGCGCGGGTCGATTCGGAACAATCGCGGCGACCCGGCTGGGTCCATGCGCGACTTCAAGCGCGCCTTGGCGCTGGACCCTAACGATGCCGAATCATTGCTCTGGCTCGGCTACGCCTACGGCGTGGCCGGGCAGATACCAGTAGCCACTGCGTACATGGAACGCTTGCTGCAGGTGGATCCGCTCACGTCGATCAACGTCGTTATGCGCGGCATGGTCGCGATGTTCGACGGACGTTACGATGACGCGCTCCATTGGTCGCAACGCTCGGTCGACATCGATCCGGACAACCCGACGAACCGGACGATGCACGCGTACATGCTCGCCGCGAATGAGCGTCGCGAGGAGGCGATTGCGTTGCTGGAGGCCGTCGCGCGCGACACACCGGAAATGGGTTGGGCGAAGCTGGCGAACGCGATGGCGAGCGCGCTGCGGGGAGACCGTGATGGGGTGCTTCGGATCATGGGGCCGGAGCTCCGCGCCATGGCCTGGTGGGACGACCTCTTCTGCTGGTGGTCGGCCAATTGTTTCGCCCTCGTCGGCGAGCGCGAGACGTCACTCGACTTTCTCGAGCGGGCAGTCGCGTTAGGCATCATCAATTATCCGTTCCTCGCGCAGCACGAGTGGTGTCTCAGCAGCATACGGAGTGAGGCGCGGTTTGAGCGCCTCATGCAGCGTGTGCGAACGGCTTGGGAAGCGTTCGAGGCGTGAGGCGAACGTGTTTGGCTCAATCCCCTTGTAGGAGATTCGTGCCCGGCACGCGCGTCGCCGCGCGAGCCGGCGGATAGGATGCGCAGAACGCCGCCAAGAGGAGCACCACGATGCCCGTAGCTATTGAACGCGGATCGTAGATGCTGACAAGGAATAGCATCGGTTGCAGGGCGCGCGTTACGGCCAAAGTAACCAACAATCCTGCCACGATGCCGGCACCGATCATCGCGAATGCAGTGCGAAAAACGAGCGCCCGCACTGCACTTGGTGACGCGCCTACTGCTGTTCGGATCGCGAACTCTCTCGCTCGCATGCGCACCGCAAAGGCCAAGGCGGCATAGATCCCCACGAGCACAATGAGCAGCGCCGAGAGAGAGAATCCGCCCAAGAGCAGCGTGTTGAATCGTGGCTGCGCGAGTGGTTTGTCGAGGTGCGCGTCCAGAGTCACTGCTTCCGCCAGCAGCACGGTCGGATCGGTTTCGCGAATCACCGATCGTATTTGAGGCACGAGATCACTCATGCCAATCCCCGCAGAGCGCACGGCGAGCATCGTTGCGACAAGCGGAAACGGGGTCTGGTGGTGCGCGAAGTAGATCGTCTCCCGAGCGCGGCGGTAGTCGCGATAGCGTGTGTCCGCCACGATGCCTACCACGGTCCACCGCGCTGAGTCTGCTCTCGCAAGCATCAGCTGTTTGCCTAACGCGTCGCCATTGGGCCACAGTGCTCGCGCGGCGCCTTCACTAAGGACAACCGCGCCTGGCGCGCCGCTGCGATCGATATCTGTGAGATAGCGCCCGCGACGCAGCGGAATGCGGAAGACGTCGAAATACGACGGCGACACCACTTCCATATTCAGCCATGGATTGCTCGTCTGCTCGGTCGCGCTCCGGTCAGTGGCGAGAAACAGAACGTCCCATCCGCCCGTGCCCGAAAAAGGCGTGAGCAGAATCGCGCTCGCCGCTGCCACTCCCGGAATGGCCTCCAATCGCGGCAACAGTGCGTCGTACGTGGCAAGCGATCGATCCGCCGACGTCACGCGCGTGAAATCCCACGCCAGATCGAGAATGACAACGTCACTCTTGTCGAATCCGAGCTCGACGCGCTGGAGTTCGCGCAGGCTGCGGCCTACTAAGGCAGTCGCAGAGAGCACGACGACTGCAGCGGTGACTTGAGCTGCCACGAGCCACTCGCGAGTAAGTGCACCGCGTCGTCCTGCGCTGAGCGAGCACGCCCCCGCACGCAGCAGTTGCGCCGTATCCGTGCGAGCGGCGATCAAGGCCGGCCCGACAGCAAATGCCACGGCTGTTGCCAGTGCGATCAGCGTCGCTGCTACCAGCGCCGCGCCATCCACCCGGATCTCGTCGACTCGAACTAGCTCCGGCGGCGCAGCGGCACGGAGGGTGCCTAACGCGCCGTTGGCAACGGCGACGCCAATGACCGCGCCGAGTGCGCCGAGTATCAGGCCTTCGAGCATCTGTTGCCGAACGATACGGCCTGACGTTGCGCCGACCGCTGTACGTACTGCGATTTCGCGGCCCCGCCTCACGCCGCGCATGAGCAGGAGACCAGCCACGTTGACGCAAGCGACCAGGAGAAGCAGTGCGACGGCAACGCTCAGCACCGTCAATGGAGATCGAACGTCGCCCACTACAATGTCGGTGAAGGTCCGTGCCACACCGGCGGATTGGCGCAGGACTTCGGGTTGCATGGGACTGCGAAAGAATGCCGTCACGTCAGCTTCCGCCGCGTCGCGTGTCGCCTCGGGGCGCAGCCGTCCAACGACATCCACTATGGCGCTCGAGGTATCCGCCGGGGCGTACGTCGTGGCGGGCAGGATAGGAAGCCAGATATCTGTTCCGCGAGGGTACTCGAGCCCGGAAGGCGCCACACCGACGACGGTGTATGTCGCGCCAGTAGCGTGCAGCGTTAGGCGGCGGCCGATCACCGACCGCTCGCCACCGAACTGCTGCTGCCACACTGCATCGCTGATGACCGCAACGGGCGCGGGGCCCACACGGTCATCTGCTTCATCAAACGCCTGGCCGAGCACGAGGTGAACGCCCAGCGTTTTGAAAAAGCTGCCCGAGACGAGAGCGCGTTTGAGTGAGTACACGCGCTCGCCGTCCCGAAACGTGAACGGCCAAGCAGGGTTGTAATCGACAAACGCAACAGCAGCGAGGGTGCGCGACTGCTCAGCGAACTCGCGAGCCTGCCGTATGCGAAACGGCAGATGCGTAAAGTTCCGCTCGCGATTCTCCCCCCAAGCCACGATGATTCGGTCCTGCTCAGCAACGGGCAGTCTGCGCAGCAGCGTGGCATTGACGGCCGCGAACATGGCGGTCGACAGGCCGATGCCTAGTCCAAGGACCGCTACACACAGCAGCGTGAAGCGTGGGCTGCCCCGGAGCGACCGGTATGCGTCGCGCAGGTCGAGGCCGGAACGGAATGGCATTCTGCTACTCCGCTCTCAATGCTTCGGTGGGATTCATGGCGGCAGCTCGCCGGGCGGGTAACCAGATCGCCGCGATCGCGGCAACGATGACAGGTACGAGCGCAGCTGCAAATACGATTGGATCTCTCGGCGACACATTGTACAACAGGCTGTTCATGACGCGTGCGCCGGCCCACGCGCCGGCAAGGCCAACAAGTGCTCCCACCAGGACCACCGCGAGTCCTTCTCGCATCACCTGACCCAAGACACGTTGACGCGTGGCGCCGAGCGCGAAACGCACGCCAAGCTCGCTGCGGCGCCGGGCCACCGAGTAGGCGAGGGTCGCATAGAGTCCGAGCATCGTTATGCCAAGAGCGGCCGCGGCTAATAGCGCCAATCCTGCCGTGAGCAGTCGGCGCGGCGCGCGCAACATCGTTAGGCGGCTGTCGAACGACTGGAACCCTAGACGCCCGCCGATGGGTAGATCGGGCTCCACAGCGAGCATCGCCCGGCGCACGGATTCCCTGATCGCCGCCGGTTCACTCGAGGAGCGGATCACGAGATTACCCCATTCCCAAAGATTCCAGGTGTACGGCACGTACACTTCTTCCGGGGAATCGGTTTCCTGGCCGTATTGCCGCACGTCGCCAATGACACCGATTACGCTGCCGACGATCGGCTCACCAAAGTCGGGAAGCCAGCGCGCACTCTTGTAGACCGTCAGGCGCTTGCCAATGGCATCCTCGTTAGGCCAAAGTCGCCGAGCCAGCGCCTGGTTGATCACCAACGTGCCGTTAGGCGCCGCCAGGTCGCTCTCCTGATACGTGCGTCCACGCACGACGGGAATACCGGCTGTGCTGAAGTAGTCGGGCGACACGCTCTTGAAATTCGCCAGATCCTGCTCGTTGTCTTGCAGCGGCCCCCTCCTCCCCTCCGTCAGCACCCGCGTCGGCATCGACGCCCCGCTGAGCGGCGCATGATTGACGAATGAGACGGCTGTGACGCCAGGCACTTGGCGCACGGCGTCCATCAGCGCGTGATACAACTGCTGCGTCCGTTCTGGAGTGTTGTACTTCGGCGGTGGGGTCACGCCAACGACGCTCAGATGTTCGAGACTGAAGCCGACCGACGTATCGATCACCCGCTTCAAGCTTGCTATGAGCAATCCCGCACCAACGAGGAGCATCGCGGCGACGGCGACCTGGCCCGCGATCAACGCCCGCTGCAGTCGATTTGTGGCGCGACCCCCACCAAGCTGGTTGCGCGCGTTGCCGAGAACGACGTTGAGCGACCGGGGAGTCGCGCGCAGAGCAGGAACAAGGCCGGCAGCGATACCAGCGACCAGAGTAAGCGCGACAGCTCCAGTGAAGAAGGTGCTATCTAACTGGATCTCGCCGAGGCGCGGAAAGAGATCCGGGTTCCAGCGCTGAATGACCCTAACGAGCGCATAACCGACGCCAATGCCGGCGGCGGCACCCATCGCCGCGAGGCTAAGTGACTCGGCCACGAGTAGACGCACGATTCTCGCGCGGCTCGCTCCGATTGCGGCTCGCACTGCGAGCTCGCGCGAGCGCGTCAAGCCGCGGACGAGCGTAAGCACAGCGACATTCGAGCAGCCTAACAAGAGTAAGAGCGCGGCGGCGCCTACGACGAGCCCGATGCGCGGAATCAAGCTCTCGGCGGCGCCGGCGGACGTGAAGCTCATCGTGTACTCGGCCATTGGCACGAGCGATACGGCGGTCCACAGCCGGCTGTCGTCAGGGTATATCGCAGCGAGGTGCGCAGCTACTGCATTCATGCGCGTCGTCGCCTGCTGCACCGTCACGCCGTCGCGCAGACGCGCGACCGTCCTGCTGTCAGCGTGGTTGTTGCGCTGCTGCAGCATGCGCTGAATGGATGCTGGCGCGGCGCCTAACGGCATCCATGCTTCGGCCCACTCCGGAAAGGAAAAACCAGGGGGCATCACACCGATGACGACTGCCCCGCCGTCGCCTAACGGGACAGTGCTGCCAACGATGTCGGGCCGCGCGCCGAATTGCCGCCGCCAGAGAGCATCTGAGAGCACCACTCCGCGCTGCGCTCGCACATCGTCAGCCGACAGAAGGCGACCAAGCCACGGCGCCGTACCCAGGAGCTGAAAAAACGCGTCGCTTGCGTAGGCCGTGGTGACGAGCTCAGGTCCCGATGGCTGACGCAGCAGAACCTGCGAACCCGTCACATAGGAGATCGATTCGAAAACGTCGGACTGCGCGGCCCAGTCCTGCACGGTCGGATATGAGGCGAGACGGCGGCCTTCGCCTTGCATCGCTTCGAAGATCACGAACAGCCGTTCAGCGCGTTTGTACGGGAGCGGTTCCAGTAACGCGCGCTGCGCAATCGCGAGTGCCGCGAGCCCAACCCCCGTGCCAAGGGCGAGCACGAGGATGCTGACGAGGGCGTATCCTGGGGAACGCCAGAGGTTGCGGAGGAAATGACGAACGTCAGTGAGTACGTGATCCATCGCCCCTCCGCGACCTAACGAGCGTTTACGTCGCTTTCAGCGTCCCCTCGACGAGCTGCGCCATGCCCACGCCTTCTGCCTCGGCCTGGAAGTTCATGACCGTGCGGTGACGCAGCACGTGATAGGCGCAGGCGCGCACATCGTCGAGGTCGGGGACGGGTCGCCCTTCCATCGCGGCGCGCGACTTCGCGCCTAACGTCAAGAACTGGGACGCCCGCGGCCCCGCACCGTAGCTGACATACTTCTTGATGTCGGCGGTCGCGTTGGGATCATGCGGCCGCGTGGCGCGCGCGAGGCGCACGGCAAAGTCGACGACGGAGGGTGGCGTGGGAATACGCCTAACGAGCCGCTGCATCTGGAGCACTTCGTCGCCGGTGAGCACCGGCTTGATTTGCGCCACGCTTTCGCCAGTCGTCGATGTCACGATCTGCTCTTCTTCAGCCTTGGACGGGTAGTCCAGCCTGAGCTCGAACATGAAGCGGTCGAGCTGCGCTTCAGGGAGGTGATACGTCCCCTCCTGCTCGATCGGGTTCTGCGTCGCGAGCACGAAGAACGGATTCGGTAGCTCATACGTGACACTGGCGACAGTCACGGTGCGCTCTTCCATCGCCTGTAGCAGCGCCGCCTGCGTTTTCGGCGGCGCGCGGTTGATTTCGTCGGCGAGCACGACGTTCGCGAAGACGGGTCCCTTAATGAACTTGAAAATGCGCCGGCCTGTCGCGTGATCCTCCTCCAGAAGCTCTGTCCCCGTGATGTCGCTGGGCATGAGGTCCGGTGTGAACTGAATGCGCGAGAAGGTGAGATCGAGCGCCTGCGCCACGGTGCGAATCATGAGCGTCTTCGCGAGTCCGGGAACGCCCACAAGTAACGCGTGGCCGCCCGCGAGGATCGCGCCGACGAGGTTTTCGATCACGTCGTGTTGTCCAATGATGCGGCGGGCGACTTGCGACATGAGCGTCCGCTTAGCAGCGGCTAGTTGCTCAAGGAGCTCGCGATCGCGGCGTTCTTCGGTTCCGAGTGCCTGTGCTGGAACAGCCATCACCAATAGTGGAAAGGGGATAGTGGATAGGGGATAGGGTATAGGGGATAGAACGTATTCGCTGAACGCCCCTTAGATAAGTCCATCTCTCGATGGCTCTGCGTGTGGCTGTAGCGACCTCGCGTCAGGAATTGGTCAGCCGAGAAACCGGCGGCAACGTGTCGTGTCTAACGGCATAACAACTACAGGATGCTTTTCGAGTGCTGCGAATTCCCTTCGCGTGCGCGATCCTCCTCGGCGCAGCGGTCTTGCCTGCGGCGCAGCCCGCCGCAGCGCAGACACAAGTCTTTCTGAACATCAATCCGTCGTGGTCACCCGACGGCCGGCAGCTTGTCTTCGAGAGCCGACGTCACGGCGCTGCATCGTTGTACATCATCAACGCCGACGGGACCGGCGAGCGGCGGCTCACGTGGACCCGCAGCGAGGACACGCACCCGGCGTGGTCGTCCGACGGATCGCGCATTGTATATGACTCGAGCCGCGATGGTGTGTGGAACCTGTACAGCATCACGCCGGACGGGACTGACGAGAAGCGCCTAACGCATCCTGGTCCCTCGCGCGCGGTCACGTTTGCTCGCCACCCGGCCTGGTCCGCGGACGGTCGTCGTATTGTCTTCGATTCGGACCGCGACGGCGACGAGGAGCTCTACGTCATGAACGCGGACGGCTCCAACGTCACGCGCCTAACGAGTAGCCGCGGGCGCGACGGCCACGGATCGTTCCTGCGCGACGGACGTATTGTTTTCGGCTCTGACCGCGGCGGGAACTCGGACGTGTGGATCATGAATGCCGACGGCAGCGGCGCGCGAGCGCTGACCACACATCCCGCCAATGATGCCGGGGCCGAAGTCTCGCCCGACGGGCAACGCGTCGTCTTCTTTTCCGAGCGTGATCGCTACGCACGCCTCTTCATGATGAATATCGACGGTTCGGGGCTGCGCGCGCTGACATCGGACAGCAGTGTGAGTTTCGAAAGTGAGTGGTCGCCCGATGGCCAACGGATCGCATTCTACTCCAATCGCAGTGGGCGATACGAGCTGTACATCATGGACGGCGATGGCGGCAACCAGCGACAAGTCACGAATTCGTCGTACCACAATGCCTGGCCGCAATGGTCGCCGGCGGGCGACCGGATCGTCTTTTCGTCCACGCGCGACAATGACTGGGAAGTCTACAGCATGCGACCGGACGGCACGGACGCGCAGCGTCTAACGCACAGTCCTGGCCGCGACGCGCATCCGGTCTATCTCTCCGGCTCACGCATTGTATTCCAGTCGCCGCGCCACTTCGGCGATCCGAACGAGGTCGATCTGTATACGATGCATGCGAGCGGCGCGCGTCAGCGACGTTTGCTCTCAGCGCCAGGTTTCGATGGTGTGCCGGTGCCGTCGCCGGACGGGCGCGCCATCGCGTTTCAGCGCGGCGTCTTCGACCGCGCGTCCAACTCGTATCACTGGGAGCTCTACCTTATCGATTCTACTGGCGCAAACGAGCGCCAGCTCACACGGAATGCGTGGAGTAGTCAGGTGCCGAGCTGGATGCCTAACGGCGCTGCAGTGGTCTTCTTTGCGAACCCTGAGGGGCGCGAGCAGTTGTACGTGCTGGATGTGGCAACGGGCGCGGTGCGGCGCCTGGCGACGAGTCCTGGGAACGACGCCGCTCCGTCGCTGTCGCCGGACGGCCGCTTCGTGGCGTTTCACTCCGATCGTGATGGACCGCTGGACCTGTACGTCCTGGAGCAGGCGTCAGGTCAGGTGACACGCCTAACGCGAAACCTCGGGGTCCAAGGTCAGCCGAGCTGGAGCCGTGATGGGCGGCAGCTTCTGTTCTCAGCGAGCGGGTCGGGAGTGTCCGAGGTCTACGTCATCGGCAGTGACGGCACGGGGCTCACGCGTCTCACGCGCGGTTTTGACGGAATCCGCTAAACGGCCCGCCCGCCGCCCAAAGGCGTGAGGTTAGTGCTGTGAGTTTGAGAGCAATCAGTAGAGACGTTTAAGCGTCTGGACAGAAAGCTGGAAGACTCACGGCTCTCTCCTCAGACCTTTCGGCAGGGGGGGAAGCCTACCTCGTTAGGCGCTAGGGGATAGCGAATTCCGTGCGCTGCTCGAGCGGATGATTCTCGCTCAGGAGCGTCGCCACCGCCGTCAGCGCGCTCCCCGAGTTTTCCGTCGGTGTCCAGACCATCTCATACGAGAGTGTATCGCCGGCGCCAAGGACACGGTTCTGCAGCGCCTGAGTGAACATGCGCCCTGTGCTCCAGCGCCAGACCTCTTCTCCGGCCGCGTCGACGACGACGACGTCATGCGTGTGGCCGCTCGGAAAGACGAGCTCGAGCTTCTTGTTCGCGTTATTCGTTATGCGGAAGGTGAACGCGAGCTGACGCCCCTCCTGCCTAACGTCGAGAGCTGTTACGATGGAAGGACCACTCACGCTGCGCGCACGTTCGGGTGCTTCGGAAGAATGGGATCGCGGTCCACAGGCGAAAACAATCGTGGCCGCCACGGCGAATGCTGGAACGAGGCGGAGCGCGATCAAATGAGCACCTGTTTGTCTTGTTTCGGAGTTACCGCGAGCAGCAAGGGTCCACCATACCGTGCGAACGCGCCGCTACTATACGTGTCTTGGGTTTCGCCTGTCAATAGCGCAGATCTCGTAAGTGTAGACGAATTATAGGCTTCGGAGTCACTACCTCACGTATGTTTTGTGATGTCCAAGACACTGCCGGGTTGCTTGCGAAAAATTTCACAAAGTCCTAGATTCCCACTCCGACATGCAGGATGAGCCGCACGGACAACCGGATTCGGGTCCATCGGCGTCGGCAACCGGCCTCGGCACTGCCGGAAAGTACGCCGGAATCGGGATTCAGTTTGCCGCCAGCATCGTGCTCTTCCTCTACGCAGGTCAGTGGGTGGACCGCCGTTTAGGGACCACACCGATCTTCCTGATCGTGGGTGTGTTCGTCGGCGCAACTGCAGCCTTCTACAGCATTTACAAGCGGCTCATGCGCGACCTCAAAGAGGAAGAAGAAGCCAAGGCCCGAGCCTCGAAGGATCTGTGAAGCCACCGATTTTGTTTGCTTTCACGACCGCCGCGATGGCGTTGTTAGGCGCTTGGCTGCTCCTGGGCGTCTTTAGCGAGCCGCGCGCCGTTTGGACCAGTGCAGTGCTCGCTACGGTCACCCAGATCGCGTCCTTCGGCATCGCTAGGCGTTATGCGGCGACGGGTGACGTCATAAAAGGATGGGGGATCGGAGCGCTCGTCAGGGTGATAGTCCTGGTCCTTTACGGTTTGTCATCCGCGCGACTGCAGCTCCCCCTTGGGCCTGCGCTCATGAGCTTTGCCGCGTTTGTGTTCGCTTCCATGCTGATTGAACCGCTGTTCTTATCACGCTGATGCGTCTGTTCGCAGCGACCCTCCTCATGTCCGCTCTGCTGAGCGCGCCGGTTGCCGTGGCCGCTCAAGAACACGGAGCGACGCCAACGCCGGCTGCGCAGGTCCCTAACGCGGCCGCTGCCCAAGAAGTCGATATCATCACGCCGCACATTACCGACGGCTACCACATGGAAATCCCGTATTTCCTGCCGCCGTTCTACAAAGAGATCTGTCTCGGTCGCCATGTCGGTGAACATGGATGCGAGCCGCTGTGGGAGCCCTTTCACATCGGCGGCTTTGCAGTAAACCTCTCGCCGACCAAACACGTCGTGATGCTCTTTCTGGCGGCGATCATCGTGTCGCTCCTGCTGATCGGTGCAGCGCGCTCTCACATCCGGCAAACGCAGACCATCGGGCGACCGAAGGGATTCGCCGCTGCGATCGAATCGGTCGTGCTGTATATCCGCAACGAGGTGATCCTACCTAACGTGGGTCACCACGGTGAGCGCTACGTGCCGTACCTGCTCACCGTGTTCTTCTTCATCCTGACGATGAACCTGCTCGGCCTCATCCCGTATGGCTCGACGGCGACGGGGAACATCGCGGTCACAGCGATGCTGGCCATCGTCACCTTCGTCGTCACCGAGGTCTCCGGCATGGTGGCGTTAGGGCGCCACTATTTCAGCACGATCTTCTACTGGAACAAAGAGCTGGCGCTCCCCATGCGCATTCTCATGTTCCTGATTCTCACGCCGGTCGAATTCCTCGGGAAATTCACCAA
>JBQTIF010000087.1:0-17757 GCA_052388395.1 Gemmatimonadaceae bacterium
TGCAGCGCGCGACCGCGCGAGCCCGGATCTCCGGTGCGCTGAGTGATGACGTCCTCCTCTTGGTCGAGCACCCGCCTGTCGTGACGCTTGGCCGTGCTGCCCAATCGGCGCGCGTGACCGTCCCTGAAGCTCTCCTCACATCGCGCGGCGTTCAAGTGTTCGATGTAGAACGTGGCGGCGATGTCACGTTTCATGGCCCCGGGCAGCTCGTCGGTTACCCGATTTTCGATCTCAAGGGCCACAAGCAGGACTTGCACTGGTATCTGCGCCAGCTGGAAGAGGCGCTCATCCTTGCCCTGCGTGAGTACGACCTCACCGGCATCAGGAACGCGGGCTACACGGGCGTCTGGGTGGACAGTGACCGCCCGCGAAAGATCGCCTCCATCGGGGTGCATGCTCGTGATTGGGTCACGTGGCACGGCTTCGCCCTTAACGTTCGCACGAACCTGGAATTCTTCGACCTCATCGTCCCGTGTGGGATCGAGAGTGTCCAGATGACCTCCATTGCCCGCGAGACGGGCCGCGAGGACCTCACCCTTGTCCAGGCCTTGCCGGACGTCGCCAACGCCTTTGGCGCCGCGTTTGAGCGCGAAATCGACTGGCAGCCCCGCGAGATCCTCCCAGCCAGCACAATTCCCTCCGAAGCCTCTTGACGCTTCCCGGGTCGTGTGCTAGATAGCTAGCAGTCTGCTGGATTTCTAGCATGCTGAACCGATCCAGGGGGTCAGACACCCTTGATCCGATCAAGACCCCTTGAACCGATCAAGGGTGTCTGACCCCCATGAAACGGACAGTTTATGGCCCGGCGCAGTGCGACGTCATTCTTCACCGATCTCCCCAAGCGCGAACGACAGATCGTCGACGTCCTCTATCAGCTCGGCGAGGGGACTGTAACGGACGTCATCGCCCAACTCCCTGCCCCACCGAGCTATTCGGCGGTTCGCGCAACATTGCGCGTGCTCGAGGACAAGGGCGTTGTGAAACATCGCGTGGACGGCCCACGCTACGTCTATGTCCCGGCGCTCCCGACGAACAAGGCGGCTGGCGCCGCTGTGAAGCACTTGGTGACAACATTTTTCGCCGGCTCTGCGGAGCAGGCTGTTATGGCTCTCCTCGAGTCCGACGACCTCGCGCTCAAGCAAGAGGAACTGGATCGACTGGCGAACCGCATTCGTGAATCGCGCAAGAATGGGAGATGACGATGCAAGCGTATCTGTCCACCCTCGCGAGCGCCGCGCCGTTCGCCGCCGAGCTGGCCCTCAAAGGCGCCCTGTGGCTCGTGGCCATTCTCATCGTGACCGCGGTCTTGCGTAACGCATCGGCGGCAACGCGACACCTCGTATGGTCGTTAGGTGTTGCCGGCCTCTTCGCCATGCCCTTTCTGCTCAATGGTCTTCCCTGGCGCATCGCCGTGCCGCTTGCTGTCGCCCCGGATGCTCACCGTGCGCAGCCCGGTTCCGTTGGCGATGCGCTAACCTCTTCGATACAGCCGAGCGATCCGGTTTCGAACCCGAGCGCTCGACCGCAGACGTTAGGCAGTCTTCCGCCGCTTCCGCCGACTGATAATAGTTCCAGCACCGCCGATGTTCTTGGCCGCATTGGAACCGCACTCGTGATCGTATGGTCGCTCGGCGCGCTGCTGCTCATCGTGAGGCTGTCGCGCAGTGTCCTTCACGTTAGGCGCATTCTGTCCACAGCAGAAGAGTGCGACGACGAGCAGCTGATTGGGATGCTGAGCCGGGTCGCGAAACGCATCGCAGTGTGGCGCCCAGTGCGCCTGGTGATTGCGGAGGGAACTGCGATCCCTTTCACAGCAGGGAGCCTACATCCCGTCATCGCGCTGCCGGTGGGTGCCAGCGACTGGAGCTTCGAAAAGCAGGAAGCTGTTCTGCTGCATGAGCTGGCGCACGTGGCGCGGCTTGACCTGTGGACATCGTTAGCAGCCCACATCGCTTGTGCGCTGTATTGGTTCAATCCGCTTGTCTGGATGGCATCGCGGAAGATGCGCATCGAGGGCGAGCGCGCGTGCGACGACGCAGTCTTGCGCTTTGGAACACGCGCGTCCGACTATGCTGACCACCTACTCCAAGTCGTGCGCGAGACGCGCAACCGATGGGCGCCGGCGACCGCCGTCGCGATGGCGAGGAAATCGGCGTTCGAAGGGCGCCTGCTTGCCATCCTCTCACCTGAGATCAACCGGCAGCGTCTTCGCTTGCGGTATGCCGTTCCTGTCGCGTTAGGTGTGGCGTTGCTCGCGCTGCCGATCGCCGCCATGCGACCCGGCGAAGCGCAGACACTTACCAGCGAGGTCGCACAAGATCCGTCCGACACATCCAAGCTCGCTGCGGCTATCGACGTGGGAGAAAAGCGCGAAGCGCCCGCGGTGCAAACGCAGGACACAATCTCACGCAGCGCCATCGCGAGGAGCCTCTCCAGTGCATTGCGCGATTCCGATGAGCGTGTCCGCGTCGCGGCGATTCATGCAATCGCTTCGCGCGAGGAACGCAGTGTAGTCGCGGACCTCGTGCCGTTGCTCGAAGATGCCTCGGTGGATGTTCGCCGAGCCGTTGCGGAAGCCCTGCGGGGTATGCCCGATCCGCGTGCAATCGCGGCCCTCGTGCAGGCCCTACGTAACGACAGCGACGCCAATGTGCGCGAGCTCGCGGCGCAGGCCCTTGGTCAAATCGATGATGAGCGCGCCGTCCCGGGGCTGACCGCGGCGCTCCGGCAAGAACGTGCGCCCGCCGTGCGTCGCAAGATCGTTTGGGCTCTCGCCGAGATCGAGAGCGCCAGTGCTGCCGCTGCGCTCACTGAGGCGTTGCGCGACGACGACGCGGAAGTGCGTCAGTATGCGATTTCCGGCGTCCAGGCACTCGAGATCAAGAGTGCCGCACCGCAGCTCATCGTTTTGCTGCGAGACAGCCACGCCGACGTGCGTGCGAACGCCGCATCCGCGTTAGGCGAGCTCAAGATCGTCGATGCGCTGGACGAGCTCATGACCGCGACGAGTGATGCGAACGCAGACGTCAGGCAGTACGCTATCTCCGCGTTGAGCTCGCTGGAAGACGCGCGTGCGCTCCCAGCCTTCCTCCGTGCGCTACGCGATGCCAATGTCGATGTGCGGCGCCAGGCTGTCAGCGCCATATCCGACGTGGACGAGTTGAAGCGTGCCCCGCGTGAACTGGTCGACGCGCTGTCAGACGATGACGCGGAAGTACGGGAATCAGTGATCCACGCCCTGGGGAACATCAAAGACGTCGCCACAGTGAGCGTGCTCATTCCGTTCGCCCGTAGCGGGCAGCCGCTCGCCATCCGTGAAGCCGCAATCGAAGCACTCGGTGAGCTTGGTGGCGCGCAGGTAGAAGCGCTGTTGCTGGAGCTGATCAAGGACGCGGATCCCAAGATCCGCCGGCTGGCCGCGAAGGGCCTTGGACGAGAATAGACCGATGACTCGCGGCTCCCGCGACTCGTTGCGACGGCGAAGCACTATGGTCGTCGCGACGGTGCTCGTCCTGTTCACTCCTATCCTGGCCTCAGCGCGGCTGCGAAGTGCGCTACTGCGCAGCGACGCAGCTGAGCACCTAACGACACAGGTGCTGGCGCCGCAAAGCGACGTTGCAGAGGCGCAGGCAATTCTAGCTCGCATGCGAGGGACGAACGCTTTCGCCTGCGAGCTGGCGATGATCAACATCGACCATCGCAATTGGTTCGGTGGCCTGTCGAACCAGATCAGCGACAGTCCGCTGATCGACGACAGCACACGAATCGCCCTTTCTGAGGAGCTGGATGCTCCCGCGGTCGTAGATGTGCTGTTCCGCGGTCTCCGCGACAGCGACGGTTGCGTGCGTCGCACCGCGGCGTCACTCCTGGGACGCACCACGGCCCCTGCGGCGCCCGAACGGCTGCGAGGCACACTCGCTGACCCTGACGCGCAGACGCGCGCTCTGGCGGCCTTTGCGGTCGGCTTGGCTGAGCACCAGTCGGCGAGCGACCGCCTGATGGCGCTCCTGGATGACGCGTCGCCCAACGTTCGTGCAGCGGCAGCCTGGGCGCTCGGGCGCTTGGAGTACAAGCCCGCGATCAGCAGGTTAGCGGAGTTGCTCGTGCGAGACACGAACCCGCGGGTGCGCCGCGCCGCGGCTCGAGCGCTCGGGGACATCGCCGAGTAGCCGCGGCAGTGCAGATGCGTGCACGGTCGAAGAGCGGCTAGTTTTCACGCTGCAACGGCCCGTCCGGCCCTGGGGTTGATGGCGATTCGTTCGCGCTCTATCAACTATCCACTATCCACTATCCACTATCCCCTATCAACTATTTCGCATGCAGCCTTCTGCTCACAAGCGGCTTGCGACGCTGACCGTGATCGCCGCGTCGGTCGCGTTACTGGCTTGCGGTGATCGCCGCGTTCGCGACCTGCGGGTCGGCATGCCGCGCGATTCTGTTCTCATAACTCTCGGCTCGGCTCCTCCTGACTCCGAAGCTTTCATCTTCGATAGGGACCAGTACATCGTCGATGGCAAGAACATCGAGGTGTTCTACTACGATCCGAAGTCTCGCATGGCGTTCGTGGATACTGTCCCGAGTGAGGAGTTAACCCCCGTGGTGTTGCTGAGTGGTAAGGCAACCGGCTGGGGCTGGGGCTATTGGGACTCCGTCGCCGCATCCATCCGCGTCCAGCAGCCGCACAAGGACACGACGAGATCTCGTTAGGCGGAACTACACGCGGCGGAGCTCTTGATCGCAACCGTTTGACGCCGTTGACTCTTTGACGACCGCGCGTTAGGAACTCTTTAACGCTGTCTGTTTTCACGTGTCCCGCAGTTCGGTGCTCGCCGCGAGCAGGAGATGAGCCAGAAATACTACGGGCCCCGTCTTTCGACGGGGCCCTTTTTTCTACTGCGACGTTACGTCGCCAAGCCCTTACGGGATGGTGATCGTAATGAAGTTCGCGTTAGCAGACGTCTGATCTGTGCCCAACGCGTCACCAGCAGCACTGACACCGATTGCCATGATACGATACGCACCAGCGGTGCCATTTGGCGCATTATTGGCAGTCGGGTTCCACGTGATGGAGAACGACCACGTACGGAGTGTTCCAGGACCGTTCTCAGACACCGACGGCGAGGTCGAGGTACCGATCTGCCGCCACTGCTGACCCGCACCCGCTGGACGCGCCCAGAACTCGACGCGCGACGTGAACGGATTCGCCAGAGCCGGAGGAGCAGCCTGGCTACCCGCGCCAACTGCCTGCGCGGTGATCATGACTTGATTCACTGCTGCTCCAACGGCCTGATCGTCACGCGAAACCGTAACGGCGGCCGCTGGCGCCGTGATGTTCCACGTGAACGCCGCTGTGGCCGGAGCCGGGAATGCCACCGGCGGGCCCTGAATCGAGCCAGCCGGAATTGTGAGCGAAGAGACCGCCGATGGGTTGCCTGCTACGTCAAGAGCCGTAGCCGTAACCGTCGTCGGAATATTGCCAACGGCACCGTTCGGCACGCCGCCCGGAGCGAGCTGCAGGTTCCTGATGAAGGCGTATTGCAGCGCAAGGTTGGCCGATGTGGTAAAGACATCGCTACCGAAAGTGCCCATAGCGATCGACGGATAGCGGAAGGGCTCCGCTGTTCCGTTGTACAGCAGCGTAAACACGCCCGAGCCTAGGTCCTGGTTGTCCTGTGCGCTCGTCGAGAAGGTGGCCGACTGCCCACCCGTCAGGAACGCCGGCGAGGAAATACCGCCGACCGCTGGCGCCGTCACGTCGAAGAGGAACTCGACGGTCTGCGTGCCGCTGAAATTGCCTCCCTGGTCCGCAACTAGCGAGGTGGCTAGGAAATAACCTTCGCTGGTGCCGGCGTTGGTGAACGTCTGCGTAAGCGGACCACGGAAGTTCTGATTGACACCCGAGAACCACTGCGCGCAAACGCCGCCTCCCGCAAGAGAAGGCTGGAACCCAGTTGCCGGGCAATACCAGTTGGTCGACACGGACGTACCGGTCCAGCGAGTGCGACGCACCGACGTAACCAAAGGATTGCCAGCCAGGTTGAAGAAGCCTGACGGCACTGCACCGCCCGAGGCCGTGTCCGTAGCGACGAACGCGATAAGAACGGTGTTGAGAGCGATACCGTGCGCCGCATTGATCGTTCTGGCCTGCGGAGCGGTGCCTGTCTGCAGAAGCACAGGGCCTGTGGTCGTGGCGGTATCGACACCAAGGCGCGGTGGTGTGTTGTCCACGCCGAAGTTCACGGAGCTAGCGCCCGAGCGGTTGCCAAGCTGGTCAGCGACGCGCGCACGCAAGAGGTACGTGTTGTTCGACGAGGATTCAGCTAGACCCGTCGCAGTCTGTACCGGGCTGGTTGCGTCAACCCCGCTGCTACCAAGGGCCGCGTCACCAACGCGGATCTGATAGTCGAGCGGATCCTGACCCGACGGGCCAAGACGGCCGACGCCGAGATCAAGAGCACGCGACAGCACGCAATTGCGCACGAGTGTTCCCGGATAAGGAACGACCGTCGTGTCACCGTCGATGTTCCCCGTCGCGACGCCGATCGTGCAGGCATCATCGAGGAGCAGCACTGCGTTGAGCCAGCGATTCGTACGCAGCGTATCAGTCGTGAGGATGCTAAGGAAGCCGCCGATGTTAGGCGGTGACGGCGGCGTAACAGCCGGACGCGCTGGGGCCAGGTTGTCCAGACGGACCGCGAAACTCGCGTTCGGCTCGGCAAACTGGTTACCAACGAGGTTCGGGCTGTTGAGGAACCCAATTTCAGTACCTGCCGCAATGAGAGGAATCGCGTTTCCGTCCGTACCTACGGCGGTGATGCGCGGAACTTCCCCGATCTGCAGCGGGCCCGGGCAGCCAAGAGCGTTGAGCTCGTAGCCAACGACGTTGGTGACCGCCGCCGCAGCGTCAGTGTTGTTGAACGTCACGTTCCACGTGGCCCCTGATGCGGTGGCCGCAAGCGTGCGCACGCCACCCGCGACGCAGAAAAGCGTACCGTGCGAGATCAGAGCGGACGCGATCGTCGGACGGGTGAACGGAGCGTTCACGTCGCCGAAGATGACCGGTAGCGCGGTGATCGTCAGGGCACCTGTGCGCCACACAAAGCCAGCTACGTCCTGAGCGCTTGCCGAGCCGCTCGTGCTGACCGTACCGATGAAGCCGCTGACGTTACGGAACGTGAGCGTCTGGGATACAGAAGCAGAAGGTGCCGAGGCGCAGGTCGTTCCCTGACGAGTAGTCAACTGCGCGCTCAAAGTGTGCGGGCCGTTGAAGAACGACGGCACACCAGTCGTGGCGTTATACCGGCGCGTGTTGACGCTGAGCACCACATCGGTGGGCACAAGCGCCATTAGCGCACTATCGCTGATCTGAATGTTCGACGACCCAAACGTCTGGGACGCGACTTCGGTGCCGTCGATGAGCACGGCGACCTTACACAGCTGACGCGAACCCGGGTCGACATTGAGCGTGACGTCGACTTGGCCAAACGTGTTGTCGATGTCAACCGGCGTGATAAGGCTACCGGTATTCCGCGTGATCGACTTGATCGAGACAGTCGCCGGAACCGAAGCAACGGTTAGAGCCATCGCGCCGAAGATCGCCGTGTCGACAGTCGAACGAGCGACGATGGACGCCGTGCCGTTAGCGACGGCGGTGACGACGCCAGCGCTGGTAACCGTGGCCGTCGCCGGGCTCGAAGAGCTCCACGTCACTGTACGAGCGACGCCAGCGTCTGCGGTCACGTTAGCAACTACCTGCAACTGATCGCCCGGAGCCAGCGTGGCGCTAGGCGGTGCAACGCTAATGCTAGTTACGCCCAAGCCACCAACGGTGACCTGAACGGCCGCCCTAAAGGTCGGATCCGCTGTGGCCGCTGCCGTAACGGTGGTTTGTCCTGCTGCGAGGGCCGTGACCACGCCAGCGGTACTAACCGACGCGATGTTGGGTGCGGATGACGTCCACGTGACAGTCCGAACGACACTCGCATCGTTCGCTGTGACCGTCGCCGATAACGTGGCGGTCTGCCCGACCCGCAACGCCAGTGACGCCGGAGTGACGCTAATGGATTCTACCCGCGGCGTTGGCTTCGGTGGTTCGACAATGGATACGTCATCACCGCATGCAGCGAGCCCCGCTAGCGCGCCGAGTGCGAATAATGACCTGGTGAATTTCTGCATTCTTTTCCCCCTTGGTATGCAGAGTGGTTTTTTGGTCCTGCGCGGATACGCTTCCCGAACTGACCGAGCCGTACCCGCACACTCGGCGGGACCGGCCGAAAGACGACGGACGCCGCAGTTAGCGGCCCCCGCTTCAAGACGGGAGACCCTGCGTCGCCTAGCGCCGTCACAATGTGCTGGACGCGATGTGAGCTACCGCACTGCGGGCCTTCGCGATGCCTTGCGATCGAACCCTTTCTCCTGCATCGCTGACCAGCTTCACATCTGCTCGGCGTCTCTAATGGACGGTTCGTCCCGTTAGGTTCGACCGTCACAAAAGGGCACGGCGCCGAGCATTTAACCGCGCCAAAGTATATGAACCAGGCTTAATGCGCTAGAGCGCCGGGCTCCCATCCCATAGTGCGGTCGCACTTTGTGACGATGATTGGGACGACCTAACGCGCATACCCGTCACGGGTTGAGACGAGGGTGTCACTAAGTGCGAGGTCTAAGGTCTAAGATCAAAGGAAGAACCTCAAATCCGCGGCGCGTCCTTAGACCTTAGACCTTAGACCTTAGACCTTGAACGTTTTGCGCCCAATGTGGATTGTTTGGATACACGTATCCGCGCGAAAACACATACATTGGCGCTGTGAGCGAGACGCAGGTCTACCCACAGCGCGCGCGGGTCCAAGAGCCGTCTGGTCGGGACCTCGCGTCTGAGCTCAACCCGGAGCAGGCTGCCGCAGCGCTGAGCCCGGACGGGCCGCTCCTCATCGTGGCGGGCGCGGGCACCGGGAAAACGCGCACGCTCGTCTACCGCGTGGCGCACCTCCTCGATCGCGGTGTGCGCCCTGATCGCATCCTGTTGCTCACGTTCACGCGGCGAGCGTCGGAAGAGATGCTCGCGCGAGCAGAGCGCATTGTCGGCAGCCGCTCGCGCCAAGTGCATGGCGGGACCTTCCACGCTACCGCACACCGGCTCCTGCGGCGCTTTGGCCCCGAGGCGGGGATCGCGCGCGACTTCACGATCATGGACCAGGGAGACGCCGAAGACCTCATGCAGCTCTCCCGGGCCGCGTTAGGCTATGGCGACACCAAGCGTCGCTTTCCAAAGAAGGAGACGCTGCACTTCATCTATTCGAGTCACATCAATACCGCACGGCCCATCGCGGAGATTCTGGCAGAGGGCCTGTCGCAGTACGCGGACGAACAGCCGCATATCGAGCGCATATTCGCCGATTACACACAGCGCAAGGCGGCACGTAACCTCGTCGACTACGACGATCTGCTACTCTTCTGGGCGTTCATGCTGGAAGCGCCGGGCCCGTTAGGCGAGCGTATCGCGCGGCTGTACGACCACGTGTTGGTCGATGAATATCAAGACACCAACCTGCTGCAAGCGCGCATTCTGCGCGGGATGTGCAGCGTACATCGCAACGTCACGGTGGTCGGGGACGACGCGCAGAGTATTTACTCGTTTCGCGGGGCAAGCTTCCGCAACATCCTCGAGTTTCCCGAGCAGTTCAGCGGCACCACGATCGTGCCACTGGAACAGAACTACAGGTCTACGCAGCCGATACTCGACACAACCAACACGCTCATTTCGCGTGCGATACAGCGCTACACCAAGAATCTCTGGACCAAGCGGTTAGGCGGAGACAAGCCGTGGCTTGTCTCGGTGCGCGATGAACAGGAACAGACGCGCTTCGTCTGCGACCGCGTGCTCGAGCTGCACGAAAATGGTACGCCGCTCAGTGAGATGGCGGTGCTTTTCCGCGCTGGGTATCAATCGGCCGACCTTGAAATCGAGCTCACGAACCGGCGCATCCCGTTCGAGAAGTGGGGTGGGCTCAAGTTTCTCGAAGCGGCCCACGTCAAAGACGTTCTCGCCTTCTTGCGCATTCTCGAAAATCCGCGCGACGAGGTGAGTTGGTACCGCGTGTTGATGCTGCTCCCCGGGGTCGGCGACGTGACGGCGCGCGCTACGATTGACAAACTCGCCGCCGTGTCGTTCAGCAGCGATGCCTTCGCCAACTTCGAGCCGCCTCCGCGCGCCCGCGATGCGCATCGACAACTCGTCGCGATGATCGAAAGCTTGCGCACGACGACGAACGACGAGGGCGCTGTCGCGCTCGACATTGCTCGCGTTAGGCAGCTGTACGACGATATTCTGCGCGAGCGCTACGACCGCGTCGACCCGCGGCTCGCCGATCTCGATCAGTTGCAGACGATTGCCGGCGGGTATCCGACCCGCGGCGCGTTCCTCGCCGCCCTGGCGCTGGAGCCGCCGCAAGCGACGCAGGATCTCGTTGGAGCTGCCGGCGAAGAGGAGGATGCGCTCATCCTCAGCACATGCCACAGCGCCAAAGGAAAGGAATGGGATGCGGTCTTCGTGATATGGGCCGTAGACGGGTTCTTCCCGTTAGCGCGCGCACTCACGAACATCGAGGAGATGGAGGAGGAACGACGCCTCATGTACGTGGCGATGACCCGCGCACGCAATCACTTGATGGTGACGTATCCGTTGAACCAATACTCCACGCGCAAAGGCGCGGACTACTCGATCGACCAGCTCTCGCGCTTCATCGACCGCGGCGTGATCCAGCAAATGCAGCGTGTGGTGCCGCAGTTTGATGACACGCCCGTAGCAGAGGGCCTCGCCACGGTTGAAGCATCAGTGGATTTGCGAGCGATGCTTCTGGGTCGATTCGCACAGCCGGAAAAGCGATAGCGCGGACGGACACAGACGACTGCAGGACTAACGCGGAGTTCTTGTTGTTAACAAATCGATCCCTCCGCGGCCGTCGAAATTTGCGGAAATATGCGCTCTGCGTTTTCAATCCTTGCGCGCCGACGTCACGGCAACCATCGCTCTGCGTCCTCGCCGCTTCCGCGGTAAAGCTCTTAAGACGGATATGGTATGGCTGACAACGTCAAGATCAGCGATCTCGAGATCGTGCACCGCGGAGACGCGGAGGAAACGAATCGTTAGGCCACGAACGGCGCGACGATATCGACACCAACAACCTCGGATATTCGCGCGAAATCCCGGGTGTTTCGGGTGACGAGCGTGGCGCCGATTTCGCGGCAGGAACACGCCAGCAGCACATCAAAAGCGAAGCTCCGCCGGACGAGCATGCTCGCAACCACACTATCCGCCCGGAGATCGCTCAGCATCAGTCCGAGTACGCGCCATGCGGCCGCGCTCGGAGTGACGATGCGATGAAAGCTCCAGGACAGGTGTGTGAAATTGCGGTCCATCAGCGCGCGGTCGCGCGCTGTCCGGAGTCCCGCGTATAGTTCGACCAGTACGACGGCACTGACATATAGACTTGGCGCCACGCGAATCGCGAACGCGATCAAGGACTCGCCGAACTCCCGGTCGTGTGACGCATCGATGTAACAATTGGTGTCGATGACGTATTTGCGAGCGATCACTCGAGCGGCTCGAATTTGAGCTTTCGGAGCGCCCGGATGTCTTTTGCGATTGCCTCCTGCAAAACAATGAACTCGAGCGCGTGGGCCACGGCTTCACGCTCCGTCTCGACGCCAAGTATTCGCTTGGCCGCTTCGAGCGTGCTGGGGTCCAGCCAGAATTCTTTCCTCACCTTCCCCTCCCTCACGGCGAGCCGTTTGGGTTTTGGCCTCTTGTAGCGGATCATAAGGACCCCCGAGCGTACGGACAATACTACTGTCCTGTACGTACATGCGCAAGACCGCAGAGTGGGGCAGGCTCCCTCGGCCGATTGCATCAATAAAAAGCTCCACTACGAACAACACGGATAACAGCACGAACGACCTCGGAGTGCCTGACTTGTTAACAAAACAATCATACTCTCCGCTTTTGTCAGTGCATGTGTCTGCGTTCGTCCGTGGCGAGGCTGTTGGTCCTTGCGCGCTTGAGCAAGTCTCGCACGGCCGCAAACGGTTCTGTGGCGGAACCGGCGACGGCAGCTACACTATCAATCGTTGGCCGCAATGCGCTTCCGAGTGCCGCGAACACCGAGTCGAACAACGGGAGATTTCGCCCGTAAACGCGCCGCGCCAACAGTGACGCATTATTGAACCGCATCCGGAGTTGCACGCGGTGCGCGACGGAGTCGCTCCGGTCTCTCGTTAGGCTGTCGACCAGCTGAGCCATCGCGCGCGCGTAGACCGAGTCGCGCGCCCGCACGCGTGCCAGACTATCCCCGGGATGCGCCGAGTAGGCACTGTCCAGCGCGGCGAAGAGGCCGGCCACATACGTGGCTCGCAGCTGCTCGTCTTCCCATCGCTGCGCGATGATCTTTAGCGCCGCCGAGTCGCCTCGCGCGCGGAAGAATGCCGCGGAGCCGCGTGAACCGACGAAGGACGCAAACGATTCATTGAATTCGACGTGCCCCTTCACGAAGAGCCGGTTGTGCGTCAGCTCGTGCACGACAGTATTGACCAGCGCGATGGAATCCTGCCGCAACGTGGTCGAAAGCAGCGGATCGTCGAACCAACCGAGCGTCGAGAACGCGGCCGCGGGGCGCAGATCAATGTCATACCCGCGCCGCTCGAATACTCGGGCCTCGCTGAGCGCCGCCTGAAAATCGAAGTACCCCTTGTAGGGAACGCGACCGACGATTGGGAACCACCACGTGTGCAGCGCCAGCGTGTCACGTCGCGCCGCTGAGAGCACAAGCACCAGCGTATCGCGATCGAGGCGGCTGAACTGCGTGAAATTCTCTTGAGCCGGGAGCCCGAGCGACTCACTCGCGAAGGTCCGCGCAGCAAGCACCAGCGCGAGCTTCGATCGCTCGTTAGGCGGAAGTTGGAGATCGGCAAGCACGCGCTCGATCGGCTCGCGCACGCGCAAGATCTTCCACTCTTCCCACGCTGCGCGTGCGACGTAGCGCGGGAGCGGCAATAACGAGAGCAGCCCCAATAGCAAGAGGACGCTGCGCGCGGTCCAGCCGCCGGCCGTCTTAGGAAGCGTGAAGAGATTCAATCTGCGCATTTATCGCAGTGTCAATCCGCGTGCTCTGCGCGGTTCACGTGCGTGGCGTCGGCTCGCCGCGGGTCGTATTTTTGAGGGATCATGTCGTTCGCGCATCTGCACTGTCACTCGGAGTTCTCTCTACTCGACGGCGCCAATCGACTCGATGACCTGATCGCACGGGCAAAAACGTTCGACCAACCGGCGCTCGCCATCACCGATCATGGAAACCTCTTCGCCGCATGGGAGTTCCAGGAAAAAGCCAAACGAGCAGGCCTCAGGCCTATCATCGGCATGGAGGCGTACGTGGCGCCGGGCGACCGCCGCGAGCGCAGCCGCGCCACGCCATCCGCCAAGCCGTATTACCACCTCGTCCTGCTCGCACGAGACAATGTCGGATATCGTAACCTGGTCAAGCTCTCCTCGTTAGGCTACACCGAAGGCTTCTACACGCGGCCACGTGTCGACCGCGAGTTGCTCGAGCGCTACAGCGAAGGGATCATCGTCTCATCGGCGTGCATGGCCGGTGAGATCGCGCAACACTTACTCTCAGGATCAGTCGCCGGCGCGGAAGCTGTCGCCCGCTGGTACGCCGAGCGTTTTCCCGGCCGCTACTACCTCGAAGTGCAGGCACACGAGAGCGAAGGGCAGGCGCGCTTGAACGAGCGCATTTTCGAGCTGGCCGCGCGGACGAACCTGCCCGTCATTGCCACAAATGACTCGCACTTTCTCACGCCGCAGGCGCACGACGCGCACGACATCCTGCTGTGCATTGGACTCGGCAAGGACCGCAGCGATCCCGATCGTATGCGCTACGATCGTGGGCTCTACTTCAAGAATGCGGATGAGATCGCGGTCTTCTTTCCTACGCGTCCGGACGTGTTGGCGAACACGGTCCGCATCGCGGAGGAATGCAACATCGAGCTGGCCAAGCAGTTCTGTGTCCCGTCCTTCCCGCTCCCGCCCGATGTCGCGACAGAGAACGAGTTGCTCGTTAGGCTTGCCGCAGCTGGCGCGCACGAGCGCTACGGCGACACGCTGCCCGCGACCGTGCGTGAGCGGCTCGACTTCGAGCTCGGCGTCATCACCAAGACGGGCTACGCCGGGTACTTGCTCATTGTCGCCGACTTCATCCGGGCCGCGCGTGAGCGCGGCATCCCCGTCGGACCAGGCCGCGGATCCTCGGCCGGTTCGCTCGTCGCCTATTCGCTGCGCATCACGGACGTCGACCCGCTCGTCTACGACCTACTCTTCGAGCGCTTCTTGAATCCGGAACGTGTCTCGATGCCCGACATCGACGTCGACTTCTGCTTCGAGCGCCGCGGCGAAGTGATCGACTATGTGCGCGAGAAGTACGGGAAGAGCGCGGTGGGGCAGATCGTCACCTTCGGGACATTGAAATCCCGCGCGGCGATAAAAGACGTTGGCCGGGTGCTCGGCTTCACGCCGGCAGAAACGGATGCGCTCGCGAAGCTCATTCCAAACCAGCCGAACTACAGCCTTACGGTGAAAGATGCGGTGGCGCAGATCGGCGACGTCAAACGCCTATACCGCGACGATGAGCGTTACAAGCAGCTGCTCGACTATGCCATCGCGCTCGAAGGGTTATCGCGACACACAGGGGTACACGCCGCGGGCGTCGTTATCGCACCGGGACCGCTCGATGAGTACGTGCCCATCTGCACGCAAAGCACCAAAGGAGCGGGCGGCGGCAGCGGCGGCGGCGGCGGCGGCGGCGGCTCGAGCGACGAAGAGATCGTCGTCGTAACGCAATACGACATGACGGCGCTGGAAAAGGCCGGCATGCTCAAGATCGATTTTCTCGGGCTAACGACTCTCACCGTCATCCACGACACGTTGGTCGCGATCCTCAACCGCGGTCGTGAAGTGCCCGACCTCGACCGCATGGCGCATGACGATGACGCGACGTACCACATGCTGCGCACGGGACGCACGGTTGGAGTCTTCCAGTTCGAGTCGCCGCTCGCCACGGACCTGCTGCGCGGCATGCGCGCTGACCGCTTCGATGATCTGGTCGCATCGACGGCGCTCATGCGCCCCGGCCCGCTCGATGCCGGGATGCATAAGGCCTACATCCGCCGCAAGCGCGGCGAGGAGCCGGTGGTCTATCCGATCCCCGAGCTCAAGCCGATTCTGGATCCGACGTTCGGCGTCATCACCTATCAAGAGCAGGTGTTGCGCGTCGCGCAGGTCTTGGCCGGAATCTCGTTAGGCGAGGCCGACGTGTTGCGCAAGGCGGTCGGCAAGAAAGACGCTGAGCTGATCAAGCAGGAGCTCCCCAAGTTCATCGAGAAGTCGGTCGCCCGCGGGCACGACCGTCGAGCGATCGAAGACATCGCGGCGCAGCTGGAAACCTTCGGGCGTTACGGCTTTGCCAAGTCCCACGCGGTCGCGTATTCCGTGATCTCGTACCAGACGGCGTACCTCAAGTGCCACTACGCGGCCGAATTCATGGCGGCGTTGCTCTCATCGTCGATCGGCAATACAGACAACGTCGTAAAGTACATCAACGAAGGGCGCGAGCTCGGGCTGGAGATTCTGCCGCCTGACGTGAACGAGTCGGGATACAAGTTCACGGTGATCGCCGATAAGCGCGTGCGCTTCGGGTTAGGCGCAATTCGCAACGTCGGCCGTGCCGCCATCGATTCCATCCTCGCGGCGCGCTCAGAAAAACCGTTTACGTCACTGTTCGATTTGTGCGAGCGCGTCGACCTCAGGCTGTGCAACAAGCGCGTCTTCGAAGCGCTCATCCATTCCGGTGCGCTTGACGCGTTAGGCGGTCATCGTGCGCAATATGTGGCCGCGCTCGACACCGCCCTGCATGAGGCATCTCTCAAGCAAGACGAACGCGAAAGCGGTCAGGGCTCGCTCTTCGGCGAGCTGACGCGCGGCGATGACGCGGCGCGGTCCGTGCTGACCTTGCCTAACGTGCAACCGTACTCCGAGCCTGATCGGCTCGCGCGAGAGAAAGAGATCCTCGGCTTCTATACGAGTGGTCACCCCCTCGAGCCGTTCAGCGCGGAGTGCGCGCTCTTCGCGACGCACGAAGTTGCCGAGCTGGGGAAATGGGCCGAGGGGCAGATGAAGCTCGGGGTCGTGGTCACAGGCATCAAACGCCAGGTGAGCAAAAGCTCCGGCGCGGAGTTCGCCCGGTTGACAGTGGAGGATTTCTCGGGATCTTCGGAGGTGCTGGTCTTTGCGGACCGATGGAGCGTCCTCGCGGATAAAGTCCGCACCGACGTTCCGGTTCTTTTAATCGGCGGTTATTCCCGCCGAGACAAAGGTCAGGAGAGCGCAACGTTCATCGTCGAGTCGGTCCAGCGCTTCGAAGAGCTCAGGCTGGACGGAAACGTCAAGGTCGCGATCGAGCTGGGGGCCGGGAGTGGGGTGGGGGTGGGGGTGGGGCTTGCCACTGGTACATCCGAGGCCACAACTCCCGCTGCGAACGAAACCCTCATGCGAGACATCCGCCAAGTGATCGACGCTCATCCTGGCTCCGCTGCGATCGAGGTTCGCTGGTCGGACGCGCCGAACGGCGACCACGACGCGCTCCCCGTCCGCTTCCGATCCAGGTCCCTGAGCATCGCTGCGTCTCCGGCCGCGTTGCACGATCTGCGGGCCCTGCTTGGTCACGATCAGGTGAAGCTCGAACGGTCGAATGGCGGCACGGCAGCTAGCAGCGGAGCCCGCTAAGTGGCCAGTACCCCAACGCTGGATTTTGAGAAGCCACTTCAAGAGCTCGAGAAACAGATCGACGAGCTGAAGAAACTTGCTGGCGATCAGCAGATGTCGGTGGAGGACGAAATCGGCCCGCTGGCGCGAAAGCTCGACGATCTTCGCAAGCATGTCTATCGCAACCTCACGCCGCTGCAGCGCCTCCAAGTCGCTCGCAGCTCCAAGCGTCCGTTCATGCTGGACTATGTACGGCTCTCCTTTTCGGATTTTGTCGAGCTACATGGTGATCGGTTGTTCCGCGAGGATGCCGCGATCGTCGGCGGTTGGGCGCGGTTGGACGGCGAGACCGTGATGGTGATCGGTCATCAGCGCGGTCGCGACACCAAAGAGAATCTGCGACGCAACTTCGGGATGCCGCATCCGGAGGGGTATCGCAAAGCGCTGCGGCTGATGAAGCTCGCCGAGAAGTTCCACGTACCGGTGTTCACATTCATCGACACGCCGGGAGCGTGGGCCGGTCTCGGCGCCGAAGAGCGCGGGCAAGCCGAGGCGATCGCGCGCAATCTGTTCGAGATGAGTCGCCTCGAGGTTCCTATTATCGCGACAGTGATCGGCGAAGGCGGCTCGGGCGGTGCACTCGCGTTAGGCGTGGCCGACAGGGTGCTCATGCTGGAGAACGCGGTCTACTCGGTGATTACTGTCGAAGGGTGTGCGGCGATCCTCTGGAAGGATGGGAAGAGTCCGGAGATGCGCGAGAAGGCGGCGGGGGCGCTCAGGATCACAGCGCAGGACCTCGCCGAGTTGCGCGTCATTGACGAGATCGTGCCGGAACCGGTGGGAGGAGCACACGCGAATTACGAGGAATCTGCGAAGAATCTCCAGGAAGTGCTCGTTAGGCATTACGAGGAGCTGCGCAAGCTCAAACCCGAGCGCCTCGTCCGGCG
>JBQTIF010000088.1:0-6382 GCA_052388395.1 Gemmatimonadaceae bacterium
CACTCCTCCGGAACGCTTTGACGCGATCGTTCCGTGGTTGGTCATCGGCGCCACGGTTTTGTTCGTGATCCAACGTCCTGTTATGCGCGCACTCGGGCGCGGCGGCGCTGAGGCCAAGGCTGATCCAGTGGCGCACGACCCCGCAGCGCGACGCGCGCCGATCGGCGCGCTCGCATACCAGTTTGCCGTGGCGGTATATGGCGGCTACTTCGGTGCCGGCATCGGAATTCTGATGCTCGCTGTGCTCGGCTACCTCGGCTTCAGCAACATCCACCGCATGAACGGTCTCAAGAACTGGGGTGGACTCTGTATCAACGCCGCGGCGGCCATCACGTTCGCTCTCTCGAGCCTGGTGCACTGGCCGGTCGCGCTCACGATGGCGTTAGGTGCCATCACGGGCGGCTACGTCGGCGCGCGTACCGCACAGCGCGTTCCACAGAAATACGTTAGGCAAGCGATCGCGGTGATCGGTTTCGCCAGCGGCCTCTGGCTGCTCTTCGATTAAGTGGGGTCGGATCTTGAAATACATACTCTAAATAGCGCACCGGCGCACCGTTTTAACGCGGCGCGAATTTGGTCCGCCGGTGCGGTTGTTAGGACATGTATTTCAAGATCCGACCCCCGCGGGCCCCGCGGGCAGCCCCTTCTTCGCGACGCCGAGCATAAGCTCGGAGAAGAGATCCACCTCATCGCGCATCGTGTACACGCTCGGTGTCACGCGCAGCCCGTGGAACTCCGGATGCACGATGGAGACGGTGAAGACCTTGTGCTTGGACCACAGATACTGTTGCAGCTTTGGCGTGTCGACACCGTCGACGTATACCATCGCGATGCCGCAGGCGTGTGTGTTGTCCAGCGGGGTCAGCACGTGAATCCGGTCGCTTTCGGCGAGCAGTCGTTTGGCCCAGCGGTCCCGGAGATAGCGCAGCCGCGCAGCCTTGCGCTCGAGTCCCATCTGCTGGTTGAACGCCGCGGCGAGTGTGATGGCGTTGTGATTCGCGGCCGGGTGCGTGCCAATTTCCTCAAACTTGCGGATGTCGTTGTCGAGCTTCGGCTCTGCGGCCATCAGTGGCCAGAGCGTCTTGATCTTGTCGCGCCTAACGTACAGAAAACCTGTGCCGATCGGCGCGTGCAGCCACTTGTGTAAACTCGTTCCGTAGTAGTCGACGTCGAGATCGTCTCGCGTGAACGGGAAGTGCGCGAAAGCATGCGCACCGTCGACGAACGTGATGATGCCGCGCTCGCGGGCCATGCGCACGATGTCGCGCACCGGGAAGATCTGCCCCGTGAGGTTCGTGATGTGCGTGATTTCGATGACGCGTGTACGCGGCGTAATCGCCTCACGAAAGATGTTCACGAGGTACGCATCGCTCGGCGGTGGCACCTTGAACGAGAGCTTCTTGACCACGATCCCGTCGCGCCGCGCGCGCTGGTCCCACGTCGTGATCATCCGGCCGTAGTTTTGATTCGTGATCAGCACTTCGTCACCGCGCTTGAGATCGAGCCCAAGAATCATCGTCTCTTGCGACTCGGAGGCGTTGCGCGTGATCGCCATCTCTTCCGCATCGCAACCGAACATGTCCGCCAGCCTGCGACGCGCGACTTCGACGCGCGGCTCGAGCACGTTCCACATGTGATCGACCGGGATCATGTTCGAGAACCGAAGATCCTTGATCATCGCCTCGAGCACATGCGTCGGCGCGGGACTCACTCCTCCGTTGTTCAGGTTGACGACGGAGTGATCGTCGTCAAAGGCGCGCTGGATCTGCGCCCAGTACTCCTCGTCGTCCGCCAGCGCGCCGCTGCTGGACACGCCAGCGTACGCATTGGCGTCGAATAAGCGACGAAAAGCGTCCGGGCGTAGCATCGGAGCGGCGAGGGCATAACGAGAAAATGACGAAACGAATCCACGCCGGCCGAGCATCGACACTCCCTGATTATGGGTCACTAACCAACCGACGGAGCGTTGATCATTGTCGGAAGCTACGCGCAAGCGCCCGCAATGTGCGAGGGGCCGTTGCCCTGAAATATCACGGCCGCGCGCTCCTGCGAGGGCGAGAACCCCACATCGCGTTCCAGCTCGGCAGCCGGAGCAGTGTCATCACCCGGACGCTGAATCTCGATCAGCTCTTGCTCCCCATCCCACACCGGGGCGCCCCGTATGTAACCTGCAGAGCCCGTAGTCCGGGACGATAATGTTAGCGACATAGCGATAATCCTCGAAGTCGAACGTCAGCTGCTCGCCACCCGCCTGCCCCGTCACCGTGCGATCATCCACATCGCGCAGCCGATTGCGCGCGTCGTAGTCCTGCATGCGGTCTTCCAGCGTGTACGTCGCGGCTGTGTTGGTGGACGTTTGCCGCACGACATTCCCTGCCGCGTCGTGTACCAGGTTGTCGATCCGCCGCGGCCGGGTCGTTTGCACATGGCGCCCGACATTCGGCTGCACGCCAAGGGAAACCGTGCCGTCGGTGTAGCGCTCGAACACCCGCGAATTGGCACTCGCCGTGGTGGTCGTGCGCGACGTGCGCTGATTGCCTAACGCGTCCCAGGTCAAGGTATCCGTTGAAAGGATGGCCACGCCATGAGATCTTCTTGGAGCGTCTTGTGGTGATACACCATCCACCTGATCGACCAATGCCGGCTGCAGCATCCAGCTATCTGGACGTCACACGTGCTGCTCGGTGCATCTAGTCAACGTTAGGTGTGTCGGCGCCGCCATTGACCGCGTTCACACTCGACAAGTCGCGTGACCGGCACGGTGTATCCGGCTCCCTTCGCCGAGTTGATTGCATTCAGTCGTACCGCTTCCGTCATCGCCGCCGTTTCGTCTTCGAAAACCTTCGTAATGGTAACCCGCTCGATAAGGTCCGCGGGACCGTCATCGAAGGGGAACCATTGCGTACACGTGAGCGTGACGTCTATGAGGGGCTCCTGGAGCGCGCGATTCCGTGATCACCGTTCCTCGCCTCCTGGACGCCATTCGGTCAGGAATCTGCTGTGCTACGCTTCACGTCCACCCCGTCAGTTGGGTCCTTAAACCTGAGGGTCGTCTATCAGGAACTGCGACACCGCAGATTCTTCTATAGCCGCTCGCCGAGTTTCATCAAACCGTACTCGTCCAACTGGCACCTCGCCAATGAACGTTCCGGCCTCCTCCAAGCCCATCCAAGATTCGTGCTCGACGCTTGCTACAGCGTCGTCGGGAAGTCGATATACCCGAAATACCTCCGGGTATTCGTCTGACTCTTCGTCGAACGCACACAAGAAGTACAATTGCGCTCCGCGATGGCCGACCACGAACGCGCGCGGCACGTCGTAAAATTCTCGATAGCGAATTGGTAGCCAAACCATTGGTTCCTCGATATTCACCGAACTCTGCCAGCCTTGGGCACAGGGTTGGGCATCGGTTGGCCGAACGGGCACGCCCCAGTGCCTAGACAGATATTCACATGACGATTGTTCATCACGCCGGAGCGCGTCCGCTCTGGCGCGTGTGTTACGGTTCCGCCGGCTTGTCGAATCTGGCCGGCAGTCGTTGATCGGATCGTTCCATGCGGTACGCCGCTCGCCGCTTCCTCCAGAGTTCGACCTGCCGCCCCTGAGAAAACCTCCCCTGGCGGCGGTACCGGACCTGTGCCCCCACGAACCACAACCATCGCGTCATCGATCGCGTCCAAACCGACACGCGCAAGCTTTCCAGATCCGAGCAGTGTGCCAGCAATCGTGGCCCCGACACCTAACGAGCCAATTCTCTCCAGTGAGAAGGTCCCTCTTAGTCAACGCGCTTGCGATATCGTAAAGGTCACCGATCAGTGGTACGAACCCAACTCCGATCGCCGCTCCGGTCGAGCACGGACGCCCAGTGAGAAAGTACGGGCATAGTCCGAAGGGATCCGAATAGCTGACTGGGTCTCCGCTGGCAAAGCCATAAAGGTTGATGCCTCCGGCCAAACCAATCGGATCTTCCTGCGTGAAATGACCGGTTTGGCGATTCAGTCATGACGGCGACGCGCGAAGTCGCTGCTGGTCCTTGTGTTAGCAGCTCACGCTCCTCGGTTTGGCGTCATACTTCTAGCGTTAGGCGCTGAGGTGCCGTTTCGGGGCGCGACTGCGATGCTCGCTGCGATGCGGCGATCTGCTCGTAGGTAAAAGCGGGGATCCCAGTGCGCTCACTTGCTTGTTCGATCGTGATCGCGCAGATGCGACCCTCCTGGTCGAGATCGAGCAGCGCGTTCTCGTCGAGCCGGCCAGATCGATCCGGCACGGGCTTCGTGGGAACCAAGTCAGCGAGAGCTGAAGCGTTTCTTTGCCAGCTCGAGCTTCTTGGATTCTGCCGGAGTGAGGTTCTCGCTCAGCGGCTCGAACAGACGAATGACCTCCGCAAAATCGCCTTTCCGCCATGCGTCAGCGACGCCCTTTCTCGCCTGCGTGAGTCGAGAGTCTGTTATGTATTGCTCGAACGACTGAGTCCGTGATTCCTGAAGTGAGGTAAAACAAGCCACGTCGCCTTGCAGCGCTCGAGCGCCGTAGCGCTGCACCACCGCCGCCAGCTCTGGAACCAACTGCTCGACTCGCTCCGGCGTGCTCGCCTGTAGAAAAACCCGCTCGTCAATCGACCCACCCTCCACTCGCGCGATTTCCCAGATGGTGAATCCTTCTTCTACGGGATCATCGCCCTGCCCAGAACCGGTTACACGCAAACCGATCTCGCAACCGAGTTCGTAACTGCTTCGGCCGTGGTAAACGTTCACAAACACGCGCTGAGATTCGTAGCGCACGAGGGTTACTTCAGTTCGAGTACAGCTGAACCCGTGCGCAGGCGCCGTGAGAAACGAGAACGACGATAGCACACTCTCCTCGAACCTCAGAAGCGATCGATCCGGATTGGGCTCGGCTCGAAACATCGTTCACCTATCGCGTTGGTGGATTCCACATGCGGCTCCCCCGGTCGTAAGTCCAGCCACGGTCCTGCATCAACTGACGTTCCGCCCGGAGAAAACCAGTGTTGTTCGTCAACTCTCCCCTCGCATTTACTGACGCATCGCGAATCGGCTTGCCCTTCGCCATTTCCTCGCGCAAGAGGCCGGCGTTTCGCCTCCAGTTCGCAGCAGGGCTGCCAAGGTCGTCCGCCATCCTCGGCAAGAGGGTACGCTCACCCGCCGCAACGCCACGCGCTAGATCATCCATCTTGCCGATGACCAAGGTGCCGCCCCCTCCAGGTCCAAACACGCTCGCCGTAGCAGCGGCAACCATAGCGCCCTTTGCAAACTCGGACGCGTTCGGGTCACGGACCGTTTTGTAGGCCTGATAGACATCGTACGCAGCACTTCCGATCTCGTACGCGGCCCACGCTGCAGCGACTAAGCACCACGGAACGCAAAGTCCGAACGGGTCGGAGAAGCTGACCGGATCGCCATTCGCGAATCCGTACAGATTCAGCCCGCCAGCAAGCCCAATCGGATCTTCTTGCGTGAACCGGCCGCTACTCGGGTCAAGGAGCCGGTTGCGCCGGTACAGCAACCCACTCCCATCGCGCTTCTGTTCAATCAACGTCCCGTGCCACGCGATGTTCTGAAACGTCTTCTGCTGATATGCCGTCCAACTGAACGGCCAGCCCACCTCCACACATCTAGGCGCACCCTCAGCCGGACAATAGCGATACGCTCCATTCGCAAACGTGCCGTTGTCCGCCTCACCACGAATATTCCAATGCGGGATCACCGTGAACGGCGTCGGCCACTGCCGGAAGAAACTCGACGGCACCCCCGGTTGCCCACCGCTCGCTGACTGCGTCGAATCCGCCTGGAAATCAAATCTCGTTATGCTCGCCGGTTGATCCAGCGCGAGCCCTGGTGTGTACGCCACGCGCCCGAAATACCGATTCACATCGAACGGCGCCGTCGGCCAATTCACGTACATCTGCCACGGCGAGAACCCCACATCGCGCTCCAGCTCTGCCGCCGGGATGTTGTCGTCACCCGGTCGCTGTATCTCGATCAGCTCCTGCTCCCCATCCCACACCGTGCGGCGGATCGTATGTAAACCGCAGAGCCCATGGTCCGGAATGATGATGCAGCGCCGCCGCGTGCGCACGAGCACGCGTCGGCCTAACGCATCATAGCGATAATCCTCGAAGTCGAACGTCAGCTGCTCGCCACCGACCTGGCCCGTCACCGTCGCCGTACGATGGTCCACGACGCGCAACCGGTTGAGCGCGTCGTAGTACGGCATGCGGTCTTCCAGCGTGTACGTCGAGGCCGTGTTAGTGGACGTTTGCCGCACCACGTTCCCCGCGCCGTCATGCAGCAGGTTGTCGATGCGCCGCGCGCGCGTCGTTTGCACGTGGCGCCCGACGTTGGGCTGCACGCCAAAGGTCACC
>JBQTIF010000089.1:0-63761 GCA_052388395.1 Gemmatimonadaceae bacterium
ACTGGTGTCGGGTCGGAGGAGGCGCGCTTGGGAATCCAAACGCTGACCTCCGTCCGCCGCTCAAACTGCACGTGCGGATTTGCCGCATGCAGCTTTCACGAAGGTGCATGACGCGGCGTGATCGAAGGAACCAAACTGATCAGGTTCACGAGCCCATACTCGCCGTACAGCGTTGCAGTAGGCAGTTGCCGCCAGCCGTTGCAGCGCCATCGTTTGAATCGGTGCGACCAAATACGGCGCACGATCCAGCGGTCGAGGTGGTTGAAGAGCCGTCGGACGTGGGCCCGCTTGTAGTGATGGCCCCATCCACGCAGCACGGGATTTATCTCCTCGATCAACGCTGCGGTCGTCAGAGGTACCTTCCGCTTGGTGAGACGGCGTACCTGGTCCTTGAAGCGCTGGACCGATTTCTCGCGCGGGATCGCATACACCGCTCCAGATCGTGCACCGCTCGTGATGCGGTGAGCCGGCAGACGGAGCTGCTTCCCCCGCTTGATCTTGAAGCCGAGAAACTCGAATCCATGCTGCACGTGCACGATCCGCGTCTTCTGCGGATGCAACTGCACGCCTAACGCCTTGAGCACCCGGTGCGCGGCCGCGACCGCGGCGCGCGCTTCCGCTTTCGTCGCGCAGGTAACGACCCAATCGTCAGCATACCGCGCGAGCCGAAAGCCCTTGCGGCGCATCTCTCGATCAAACGGCGTCAAGAGAATGTTGCTGAGCAACGGAGAAATCACCCCGCCCTGCGGCGTACCGCGCTCGGTGGGAAAGAGCCGGCCTTGCCCGTAGCTCCCGGCCGTGAGCATCGCGCGTAGTAAGCGAAGCACGCGCCCATCGGCTACGCGTTGAGCCACCAGAGTCAGCAGCTTCTCGTGATCCACCGACCCGAAGAAATCTCGGAGATCGGCGTCCACAATCCACTCCCGTCCCTGGGCAATCTCCTTCCACACCTGCCGCAGCGCGTCTTTGGTCGAGCGCCCTCGCCGATATCCGAAGTTGGCGGCATCGAAGATCGGTTCAAAGATCGGTTCCAGTCGGTTGCGCAGCGCCTGCTGGCAGACCCGATCATAAATCGTCGGGATGCCTAACGTGCGATACTCTCCCGGTTTCCCCGCCTTCGGGATACGCACCCGCCGCACCGGTTGCGGGCGATAGACATCCTCCCGTAGCTCGCGCTGCAACCGATCCAGCTGCTCTTCCAGTTGCGCTTCGAACGCCGTTAGGCTCTGCCCGTCGATTCCGCCACTGCCCCGGTTGGCCTTCACGTCCTCCCAGGCCCTGACCAGATTCTTCCGCTCGTACACCTTGTCAATCAACGAGTGTACCTTCGACGTACCGGTTGGGTTGAGCCAGTCGGCCAGTCTCCTCGGGCGATGATGTACGGGTCTTTCGCGATCACTCACGAACTGGTCCTCCTCATTCGCCGTACTCACTGACCTCCGCGGTTCTTCCCACCCTCCCTTCGTCAGCCGCCTTCCCCGACCCACTCGGGGTCGCTCTGTTCTCACGAGTCACGCGGCGTTAACCGCGCTTGCGGTACTATTCGGCTGTCCGACGACTGGCTGAGCATCGCGCTCCATTTCGCTCTCGCTTATAGGATTGCTCTCTCCAGTGCCACCCGGAGACCCAGCCAGCTCTCCCGAGGTTACGCGCTGTTCTTCCGTACCGTGCCGTCCGCATACACCGTGGTGCGGTGGGTGAATGAGAAACGCCTTCGTCGCCATAGTGCCGACTCGACCTTGCCCCACCTTTGGCCGACCGGTTCATCGTCGGGGTGGCCCCCATCGATTACGGCCCGGTACTTCTCCTCAAGCCCTTCGGATTCCACCTCGCGGTGGACACCCTGCCCTCCGGAGCACTGCCTAACGGCGGCTTCAGGTCCCCCTTGGCTGTATCCCGCTTTCGCGTTCGTGCCCGAGTAGGGTTCTCCATACCTTCCGTTCTCTCCGGCCAGCGAGACATTACTCCCGCCTTTGGATACGGCGCTCCTCATCCGAGCGCCGGAGGGACTTCAACCCTCCTGAGCAGCGCGCTGCTCGGCGCACACGATGTGTGGCTTCCGACGCTCGCGCCCAGCGCAGATACTGCGAGACTGCATCGCACTGCCACAGGTCGCTTCTCAGACACCTCTTGGAGGAGCGCGGCGCGGCGATCGAGTAGGCGGTACCAACTGTCGTCGCCTCTCAAGTGTCTCAACCCAAGACTCGGACTCGAGGCACCGTGAAGCGTTTGATCGACAACCTACGCAACGACTGGCGTTACGCCGTCCGTTCGCTGCGACGCCGGCCAGGATTCACAGCGGTCGCCGCCCTCACGCTCGCAATCGGCATTGGGGCGAACACCGCGATCTTCTCAGTTGTTCACGGCGTGCTGTTGCAACCGCTGCCGTACAACGATTCCGAAACGCTTGTGATGGTACACAAGGCGCCGCAGCTTCCCACGGACGTCCCCTCGAATATGTCCTTCCCGGACCTCGCGGACATTCGCGACGGTTCCTCGTTCGCTTCGGTAGTGGGCTACAGCTCGACGAATTACACGCTCACCGAGTTCGGCGACCCAGCCATCATCAGTGTGACACGCGTAACGGACGGTCTCATGGGGATATTCCGCGTCGCACCGATGCTTGGACGCGACATCCGACGCGATGAGTTCGGGGCGAATGCGCCTAACGTTGTGGTTCTCAGCCACGCGATATGGCGGGAACGCTTCGGCGAGGACCGCAGCATTGTTGGAAAGACGATTCAACTCGATCGTATTTCATTCGAGGTGGTCGGCGTGGCAGCGGAGGGTTTTGACTATCCTAACGCGACCAAGGTCTGGATTCCGCGCCGTTTCAGCATCCAAAGCTGCGGCCGCGATTGCCACACGTTCAATGTCATCGGACGCTTGGCGACCGGCGCGACGCTGACGAGCGCACGCACTGAGCTCGATCGCCTTGCCGTGAATCTGGAAAAAACGTACCCGGAGTCGAATACGGCTAAGCGGTTTCTCGCCCGGGACCTCAAGGAAGTAACCGTCGGCAACGTTAAGCAGGCACTTTGGATCATGCTCGGCGCCGTCGCGCTCGTGCTGCTCATCGCCTGCGCCAATGTCGCCAACTTATTGCTCGCGCGCGCATCTGCCCGCGAAGGTGAGACCGCTGTGCGGTCTGCGTTAGGCGCGACACGAGGTATGCTTGCGCGCCAAGTGTTCGCTGAAAGCGGTGCCCTCGTCGTACTAGGCGGAGCGCTGGGCGTGGCAATGGCGTTCGCCGGCGTGAAGGTGCTTCGCGCCTTCGCCGAGGGAACAATCCCACGCGCGGACCGAATCGCAATCGATCCCATTGTGCTTCTGGTAACGTTAGGTACCGTCGTGCTGGTCACCTTTGCGTTCGGATTGATCCCGGCGCTTACGCTGTCACGCGCCACGTTGGCGGATAGTCTCTCGCAGATCGGCCGCGGCAGTGGCGCTGGGCTGCGCACCGTGCGCTTCCGCCGCGCGCTGCTGGCCGGGGAAGTCGCCCTCTCGGCGGCGCTGCTCATCGGAGCAGGGCTCCTGCTCAAGACGTTCGCGAAGTTGTACGCGGTTGACCTCGGCTACTCGACACAGAGAATCGTGCGTTTCAATCTCGTGCTTCCTGCGAGCGCGTATCCTGAGATCGAGCGCGTGTCTCAGTTTTATGGAACGCTGGAGTCGCGGATCGCGGCGCTGCCGGGTGTCGCGTCGGTGGGAACGATGTACGGCGCTCCGCTGACGACTGGCCGCACGAGCGGTTCGGTACATGTGGAGGGGCGACCACGGCCGACGCCGGCCGAGGAGCGTGACGCCAGCATCCGTCCGATTACACCGGGCATCATCCGCACGATTGGCTTCCAGCTCGTGCGCGGGCGGCCACTTACCGATGCTGACAATCGCGCCGGCGCCGAACCGGTCGCGCTCGTCAACGAAGACCTCGTTAGGCAGCACTTCCCAAACGAAGATCCGATCGGGCGTCGAATTCGCGTCGGCGTGGACCTCGGCGGCGGTAACCCATACTGGCGCATCGTCGGCATCGTGCGCGACGCTCGCTTTGATGCGCCGACGCGCGAAGCCGAGGCCGACATCTTCATGCCCCATGCGCTGTTCGGCCCCAACTCCATGACCGTGCATATACGCACCGACCCCAGGATGACACTCACGCAGACAACACTGCGGGATATTGTCCGCGCGTTAGATCCTAAGGTGGCAATTCACCGTTTCGAGACCATCGAGGAGGCAATGGGTCGCCAGGTCGCGCCGACTCGCTTGTATCTCTTTCTCGTCGCTGTCTTCGCGATCACGGCGGCACTGCTTGCAGCCGTCGGCCTGTATGGCGTCATGAGCTATGTGGTCACGCAGCGCACGCGTGAGATCGGTATCCGCGTCGCGTTAGGCGCTCGTCGTGAAGGAGTAGCAGCGCTCGTCGTGCGTCAAGGTATGCAGCCGGTCGTTATCGGAATCGCCATTGGCACGGCGGGAGCGGCGGCCGTCGGACGCATCATCGAAGCGGTGCTGTTCGGCGTGCAGCCGCGCGACCCATTCGTCGTCGGAGGAGCAGCAGGCCTCATGCTGCTCGTAGCGCTCGCGGCCGCTGCGGTCCCCGCATTGCGCGCGAGCGGCATCGATCCCGCCCGCGTCCTGCACGGCGAGTAGAGCTCGCGCGGCTTCCGGTGCACTGCGGGAGTCCGCATCATGTGGGCTCCCGTTTTGCGTTCGACTAGCGCGCCTAACCATTAAAGCTCGAGTCCGTCACATAACCCCAACCTCGCCTGCTCAGTAGGGACAGAGTCCCACTCTCAATCGCGAGGTTACAGTGTCGCAGTCACGCAAATGCTGGATCGGCGCCGTCTCTGCGGCGGCGCTGGGAGTGCTTGTCGGTTGCACTGACTCACCGCCAGCTCCGTCAAGCGTCGAAAGCACGGTGGATCGCGTGGTTCAAACCGCCGCCGATCGCCAGGACAACGGTATGCAGATCCCGTTCGCAAAGCTCAAGCTTTTCCTCGAGTTCAATTCGACTGACAACGATTTGGGTGTCCAACTGCTCCTCGACGGGAACGACTGGGAGCGTATCGAGGGCTCCGATCCTCGAGGTCGACAAATCGTGGAGGTCGAAACCGGCGGACGCCTGCGACAGCTAGGGCTCACGGAATTGTTTTGGGAGAGCGCCGAGCCGTCGCCTGAAGAAGTGTTAGGGCTAATTCCGGCTGGGAACTATGCGTTCTCCGGGAAGACTGTGGACGGCGAGCGCCTCGCGGGTACGGCGACCCTCTCGCACAATCTTCCGCCTGCTCCGCAGTTCTCGCCGTCGGACGGCGCTGTGGTCGACATCAACAGCTTCGTCGTCATGTGGAAAGCGATCGCTGGCTTGGCGTCGTTCCAGCTCATCGTCTTTGATGAATTAGCTGGCTTAGAGTTGGTCGCCGATCTTCGACCGTCGATCACGAGCTTCCGGGTGCCGACGGAGTTCCTGCGTCGCGGGGCAGCGTACAAGATCGAGGTGCTCGCCGTTGCGATGAATGGCAACAAGACGATTACGGAGGCGACGGTCCAAACGAAGCCATAGTCAAGGCGGCACTGGCGGCGCGGAGGGGCGCTAATCAACGTTCGACGCTCCCACAAATCGCAGATGACTCGCACGCTTCTCGCGCTACTCGCCCTCGCTCCTGTTACGGTGTTCGCGCAGCTCGCCGAACGGCCGGTTCTGATCGAGGCGCGTGTGCCGAAGCCTCCGACGATTGCGAGCGGGAGGGACAGCACGTTCCTCGTCTACGAAGTACATGTCACAAATTTCGAAGCTCGTGAGCTGACGTGGACTGGCCTCGAGGCGCGCGACGCGGCAAGCGGCACAACACTGTTCGCGTTGACCGATACGGCATTAGCGCGTGACATGTCGCGTCCGGGAGCAACAGGCTCGCAAGTCGCCCCGCAGAACCGTCCCCGGATTGGCGGTGGTCAACGAGCGCTGGTGTACGTCTATTTTCCGCTCGCGGCGGGACAGCGGCCGGCAGCCATTCGGCACCGCCTAACGCTTACGGACAGCATTGGGGCGCGCACGCTGGTGATGCACGACGTCGCGGTAGCTCAGCAGTCGGTGGTGATCGGGCCCCCGCTCAAAGGCGGGAACTGGTTGGCCGGGAATGGACCGGCACGCACATCCGGTCACCGTAGGGCGCTCATCCCCATCAATGGAGTACCGGCGATCGCGCAGCGATTCGCGATCGATTACGTCTTGGTAGACAGCGCAGGAAGCACGTTCCGCGGCGACCGACTCAAGAACGAGAGCTACTACGCACAAGGCGTCGACGCCATTGCCGTGGCGGATGGCATCGTCGCCGCGACGAAGGACAGCATCCCGGAGAACATCCCAGGTGTGACATCGCGCGCCGTCCCCATTACGCTGGAGACTGTTGGCGGGAACCTCGTCATCCTCGACCTCGGCGGCGGGCGGTTTGCGTTCTACGCACATCTGCAGCCTGGCTCTCTTCGCGTTCGGCTCGGCGATCGGGTGCGCAAGGGCCAAACGTTGGGACTGGTGGGGAACTCAGGAAACTCGACAGAGCCGCATCTGCATTTCCACATGTCTGATGGCACGTCGCCGTTAGGCTCCGAGGGTGTTCCGTACGTGCACGAGATGCTCGAGGTGTTGGGTCGTTGCCAGAGTATCATGGGCCCTTGCTCGGTCGGCGCCGTGCAGGCCAAGCAGCGGGTCATGCCATTGCAGAACGAGATCGTGCGTTTCCCAAAGTGAGAATCGTCTCGCTCCTCCCAGCCGCGACGGAGATCCTCTGTGCGTTAGGGCTCGAGGACCAGCTCGTCGGCGTAACGCACGAGTGCGACTTTCCATTCGCGGTTCGCCGTCTTCCTAAGGTCACGCGTTCGAGCATTCCGGCGACGGCGACGAGCGGTGAAATAGACCGGCTTGTGCGCGAAAGGCTCGAGGCACAACAGGCGCTCTATACCCTGGACCTTCCGTTGCTGCACGAGTTGCAGCCGGATCTTATCGTCACGCAGGCGCTGTGCGATGTCTGCGCTGTGGCGGAGGATGCGGTGCGAGCGGCGGCGTGTGCGCTTCCTGGCGCGCCACGCGTTCTCAATCTCGCGCCCGAGACACTGTGGGAAGTGTTCGATAGCGTTAGGCATGCTGCGCGGGCAGCTGGGGTGCAGCAGAAAGGAGAAGGCGTTGTTCAGGCACTTATCAGGCGAGTCGACGCTGTCATTAGTCGTACGGTCCACGTGGCCCATAGGCCGCGCGTCGCCTTTCTCGAGTGGCTCGATCCACCGTTTTCCTGTGGTCACTGGACACCGGAGCTCGTGGCGCTGGCGGGGGGAGTCGAAAGCCTCGCCAAGGAAGGGGAACGGTCGCGCACGTTGAGTTGGAGTGAGGTCGTCGCATCGCAACCGGAGATTGTTGTCATCGCGTGTTGCGGTTTCGACGTGGAGCGCACGTTAGGCGATCTACCGCTGCTGCACGCTGTGGATGGCTGGCACGACCTCCCAGCTGTACGCGCGGAGCGCGTTTATGTCATCGACGGATCACAGTTCTTCAGCCGGCCGGGGCCGAGACTCGTCGCTGGTCTCGAGATCCTCGCGCACGCCTTGCATCCGGAGCGGCATCCCCTGCCTAACGGCTTGCCGGCGCCGCTGCGCGTACGGCAGGCTCTCGTGGCGCACTGCTAAGCTACACCCGTCAGCGACACGAGGGACTACTGCTGACGGAACCTCGGCAGCGCCGCGAGTTCTAGTTCGCCAATGCGCCGCAACGCCGCGCGGGTTCCAACGCTGATCATGTCGTGTTTCGCCGCTATTGCATCGTCCGTGCAGGCGCAGACGATTCAGGGAGGCACGATCCGAGGCGGAGTGTTGGACCAATCCGGCGCGCCCGTCGTCGGAGCGCTGGTCACGCTCCCAGACACGCGACGCAGCACATACTCAGGAAGCGACAAGCCGCGTCTCCCCTCATTAGGCATGCGCTGGACTTCTCGCGCAATGGATTGACTCGGCGCGCGTGAATACCATGTTTCGGAGAGTCGCGGCGGAGGTAGTGTGATCGACGAGGTGGGTACGTTTCGCACGGACGTAGAACTCGAGAATCCTGCACGGCCTGGTGTACGGGCGCGCTTCGGCGCGGTCCTTGTCGACACTGGTGCGGAGCTATCATGGTTTCCGGCCACTGACCTGGAAGCGCTTGGCATTCAGCGCTTCAAGCTGATGCGCTTTCGTCAGGCAAGCGGCACTGTGCTCGAACGGTGGACAGGAGGAGCGCTCGTCCACGCCGCTGGCACTTCCACGTTCGACGACGTCGTCTTCGGTGAACCGAACGATCTCATCATACTGGGTTCGCGCTCGCTCGAAGGGTTGAACGTGACGATTGACCCAGTATTCAAACGTCTCGTTGACGCCGGCCCAGCGCCAGCGGCGGTCGCTGCCTAACGACTCTAGCGCTGTGGACCGCGAAAGCGCGGCCGAGGAAGCACGATCCGCTGGTCAGAGATAGTCTCGCCGGATAGGAACCGAACGATCTGTTCCTGGACGGCAGCCTTATCCAGCGTGCTTTCGTGGCCGGCGTTCTCCACAAGCAGGTGCACGCTGTTGGCGAATCCCCAGCGCACCTCTTCGGCCTGATGCGGCGGTGTCTGGCTGTCGAGTGTGGCGCTCACAAACATCGTCGGTACCGTGCAGTTTGAGCGGACGCTTGGACGGCGGCGACGAGCGTGAGCGACAACAGTCGGTGCGATCGCAGCATGAAGCCTCCAGTCAGACCAACGTCAGCCTGATCCTATGCTCCATCGTCCCGCGCAGTTTCACCGAGTCCCTAAGAGCTATGGCCTAAGAGCTAGATCACGGTATCACCCGGCGTCCATTCGGCAGGAATGGCTCAGTCGCCGCATTGACTGGCGACACGCCCTGCTTCGACTTCGCAACCATCTGCTCCACCTCTTCCATCAGCCGCGCGTTGTTGATGACAATGCCGTCTTTGATCGTGTGCACGATCCCCTTCGTGCGGAACATCTTCCCGTCCTTATCCAGCGTCAGATCGCCGAAGGAATACATGAACTTGAGGTTGTACGCCGGATTCCCGTCCACGATCATCAAGTCGGCGAGATAACCAGGCCTAACGAGGCCAAGCTTGGGTTCACGTAGCGTTTGCGCACTATTCTGCGTCGCCGCTTTGAGCACCTCCAACGAATGCATTCCTGTCTCGCGCAGCAGCTGCAGCTCGCGCACCGCCGAGAAGCCTGGCGTGGCCCAGATGTAATTGTCGTCGGTCCCGTACGCGACGCGACCACCACGCTTGTTGAACTCGGCAATGAGATCGCCCCAAAGCCGGAACGCGTAGGTCCAGTAGTACTCATCGTCGCTCGTCCAGTCGTAGTGAAACGCGCCGTGATACGCCGGGTTGGGCAGGTTCCAGTTCATGAGCGACTGATGCGTGTACTTCTCGTGCCAGGGCAGACTCGACGCGCGGTAGAAATCGCGGTTCGCCTCGTAGACGACGCGTGTGGGAAGCATCGTGACGCCGCATTTGACCATCGAGTCAGCTACTTGGCCTAACAAGCGCGCACGATCTGCCTCGAGCCAGACGGCTCCAGCTGCGCGGAAACGATCATTCTCGTTATCGAAGTTGTATGTGCGAACGAAGTTCTGCGTCGTGCGCTCCAGCGCCGACTCGGCGTACCCGTAGTGGTGTTCGATCATCGTCGCGCCGAGGCACGCTGCTTTGGCGGCGTTCACCACTGCGTTGGTGGAAGGAGGGAGGTGAATCGTCGTGATACCGCCCGCGCCGTATACGGCCTTCGCGACAGCTCCGAACAGCTCCGGGCTCCACGTGACGCTGCCTAGCGAGACAACGCGCATCCCTTGCGCCGCCATCTCCTTGGCCACCTCAGGGGCCCGCGCCGGATCTTCCAATTCCGCGCGGGTGAACTTGGTCTTGGCGCCCCAGCCCCAGATCGGCCACATGCGCGGCGCGAGAATCTTGTTCTCAGCAGACTGCTTCTGCATGTACAGCGCCGAATCGAGACTGCGGTCCGACGCGGGAACGATGCCAGTGACGCCATGCGCGAGGCGCAGGTACGCCGAGTATTCGTTTTCTTGCGGCTGCGTACGAATATGCGTGTGCAAGTCGATCATGCCGGGGAGTACATACTTGCCTCCGGCATCGATGATGCGGTCACCCGTCAGGCGCGCGCCGGCACCGCGTCGCTCGGCAGCAACAGGATCGAACGGGATCATCTGAGTGATCATGTTCCGTTCGATGAGGATGTCGTACGGACCGGCCGGTGGACCACCATGGCCGGGGATCACCATCGCGTTACGGATGACGAGCCGGTTGTACGGACCGGCTGCGAGGTCGCCGAAGGACGTCGTGGTTTGAGCGGCGACTGTTTGCGTGGCGAACGCGAGAAGAGCTGCCAGAGAAAGTCGCAGACGCATGGCTGAGCACCCGAGAATGGATCGACTAGTCATGATCGCCTCCCGCCGACAATCACGCGAGGGTCTTACTGCGAAATCCGCTGCTTGGAACGCCGCTACTTGCGTTACCGACGCTGCTGCGGGCGATCGTTCGGCACGACGGTCGCGCGCGGCGCGTTTCGCACGAACGGCGCTGTCACCGGATCGGTCGTGGCGTTTGCCTTCGACTTCGCCACGATCCGCTCGACCTCTTCCATCAGCTTCGCATTCTCGGTGACGACGCCGTCTTTGATCGTGTGCACAATGCCCTTCGTGCGATACATCTTGCCGTCTTTGTCCAGCGTCAAATCACCGAACGAGTACATGAACTTCAGGTTATACGCCGGGTTGCCATCCACGATGAGCAGGTCGGCGAGATAACCGGGCCTAACGAGTCCGAGCTTGGGTTCGCCGAGCGTCTTAGCGCTATTCAGCGTCGCCGCTTTGATGACCTCGAGCGCGTGCATCCCTGTTTCGCGCAGCAGCTGCAGCTCGCGAATAGACGAGAAGCCGGGCGTGGCCCAGATGTAGTTGTCGTCGGTCCCATACGCCACGCGTCCGCCGCGCTTGTTGAACTCGTAGATCAGATCGCCCCATAGACGGAACGCGGACGTCCAGTAGTACTCGTCGTCGCTCGTCCAGTCGTAGTGAAACGAGCCGTGGAAGGCAGGATTCGGGAGGTTCCAGTTCCACAGCGCTTGGTGGGTGTACTTCTCGTGCCATGGCAGACTGGAAGCACGCAGGAAATCGCGATTCGCCTCGTACACCACGCGCGTGGGCAGCATCGTCACGCCGCACTTGACGAGCGAATCGACGACACTGCCGAACAAGCGCTCGCGGTTCGCCTCGAGCCAAACCTTGCCTGCGTAGCGGAAACGGTCGTTCTCGTTGCCGTAGTCGTACTCCCGGCCGAAGTCCTGTACCTGCCTATCGAGCGCCGATTCTGCGTAGCCATAGTGATGCTCGATCATCGTGACACCGGCGCACGCCGCCTTCACCGCGTTCGTAACCGCCGTATTCGAAGGCTGCAGGTGGAACGACGTGATCATCGCGTTCTCCTTGGCCGCCTTGGCGATCGCGGTCACGAGCTGCAGGCTCCAGCCTAACGGGTCCATACTGATCGCGCGTAGACCCGCGGCCGCCATCTGCTTGACGACTTCAGACGCCTTCGCGGGATTGTCCAGATCGAGGCGCGAGAAACCAGTCGCTCCGGTCCCATAGCCCACCAGCGGGAACATACGCGGCGCGAGAATCTCGTTTTTCGCGCTCTTGGCAGCTTCCTGCAGCGCGTTCTGGAAGCCGCGATCTGCAGCGTTCACCATGGTCGTGACCCCCATGGCGAGCTTGAGATAATACACGTATTCGATTTCCTCGGCGTTGGAGCGCAAGTGCGTGTGCAGGTCGATCATTCCCGGCATGACGTACATGCCGTTGGCCTCGATCACGCGATCCCCCGTTAGGCGCTGCGCGCCACCGCGCCGCTCGGCGGCGACCGGGTCGAATGGAACCATCTGCGTGATCGTGTTGTTCTCGATCAGAATGTCGTACGGTCCCGCGGGGGGACCGCCGTGGCCCGGAATCACCATGGCCCCGCGGATGACGAGCCGGTTGTACGGCCCCGCGGCGAGGTTGCTGAAAGTGCGTGGCGCTTGCGCCTGCAGCGTGACGGCCAGCAGCAACGACAGCGACAGTGAGCGGACAACCATGATGACTCCTGGTCGGGGTCGGATCTTGAAATACGACATCTAAGGCTTGCGGGGTGGGCCCTTTGACCGCAGGGTCAATTTGGCCCACCACGCAATGTTTAGGTATCGTATTTCATCCGACCCCGACCCCCCCGACCCCCCGCGGCCGCGCAGCACGCCGTGTTTCGTCGAATGGTTCCGATTGTAAGACGTGCGATTCATGAAACGCTCTGAGTGCGCGATCACGGAGAGCGTTCCCTCGCGTAATCCCCTGCCACGAAAGTAGATAGCCGGCGGACGACGTCTCGAGCGGTGAGTGGCGGACACGTTGCGATGGAGCAATGCAACATCAACCGCCACTCGAGAGGATCACATGAAGCTCGTTAGGATTGTTGCCGCACTCGGCCTTGCAGCCTGCGGGACTCAGGAACCTACGTCTCCGGCACTATCCGACGCTGCGCTGTTCGACCGTGGCGTTGGCGCGAGTGCCGTCGGGGCGGTTTTTACGCAGACGAATGATGCCAATGCCAATGCGGTGACGTACTTCGCCCGTGCGAGCAACGGCACGCTCACCCACGTCGCGGATTTCCCGACTGGCGGGAAAGGAAACGGAGCGCCCGGGCTCGGCTCCCAGGCAGCTGTGATTATCGCGGAGGGTCAGCTCCTGCTCGCCGTCAACGCGGGGAGCAACCAGATCTCTTCCTTTCGTATTGGAGCCGGCAGCCTAACGCTGGTTGAGACCATATCGTCGGGCGGCGTGATGCCCGTGAGCATCGCCGCGTTTGGCAGATTGGTGTACGTCTTGAACGCGGGCTCGGACAACGTCACCGGCTTCACATTCAACAGCGTGGGCGATTTGACAGCGATTCCAGGCAGCACGCGCGCGTTGAGCGGCACGGGAACTAAGGCTGCGCAGGTAGGCTTCCATCCGAGGGGCAGACTGCTGGTTGTCACGGAGAAGGCGACCAACAAGATCGACGTCTTCGGCGTCAATGCCAACGGCATGCTTTCGGCAGCGACGGTGTTCCCTTCCGCCGGCGCGACGCCGTTCGGGTTCGAATTCTCGCGGCGCGGGTTTCTTCTCGTCAGCGAGGCGTTTGGCGGTGCACCTAACGCCTCCGCCACGTCTTCGTATCTCGTCGAGGAAGGCGTCCTGAACAGTCGCAGCACGTCGGTCCCGACGACCGAGACAGCGGCCTGTTGGGTTGTCGTCACGAGCGATCAGCAGTACGTCTACGTGACAAACACAGGGAGCAATACGATCACCGGCTATCGCCTCGCAGCTAACGGCACGCTGACGCGGTTGAACGACAACGGCGTGACGGCGGTAACAAGCGTGGGCCCCATCGATGCAGCGCTCGCGAACAACAGCCAGTTCCTATACACGCTGGATCGCGACAGCGGTGCGATCAGCATCTTCGCTGTCAACGCTAATGGCTCCCTTAGCAAGCTCGGCACGCAGACGGGCTTGCCGACCACATCATTCGGTCTCGCCGCACGCTAACCACGCTCTTCAGTTGTCACCGCGATCGTAGCAAGTTCCGCAGGAGCGGCCTGCTGGGACGGTCGCTCCTTTCCGTCAGGAGCTCATCATTCGCCTAACGCTTCGCGGCGCTCTTGTTGGTGCCGTCGTTCTCGCGATTCTCGCCGGGATGGTGCCGGCGGGAATCGCCCTGCACGGACGTATCGCCGACGCTCTGGAAGATCAGGCGCGCCGAGATCTCGCGCTCGCGCCAAGGATATTAGCGGACCGGTCCACGGCTATAAGTGACGCGCTGATGATGCGCGCCAAGGAGTTCGCGCACGAGCCGGCGCTCGCGGGCGCGCTCGCGTCCGGCGACCGCGCGGCCGTGGATCGCATCGCGAACGCGCGTCGACCGGATGTGCCGGCGGGCATTCCCGTTGTTGTCGGCGCCGATGGATCGTTGTGGACGGGACCTCTGGCTGACTCGAGCACAGTCGCCGCCACGCGGCGTGGTCAGATGCCAGTCGACACCCGCGGTGACTCGAGCTCCGTCCATACGCTCGCCTTGGCTCCAGTCGAGTTGAATGGCCGATGGGTCGGCGCTGCCGGTTTCGCCATTCCACTCACTGACGATGCGGCGCGCACGCTTGCCAGCCTAACGCGAAGCGACGTCATCATCGTCTCCACGATGCGCCGGCGCGCAGTGGCCAGTACGCTCGACAGCGCGATGACAGAGGCGCTTGTGCAGTCGATCGTTGCACACGGACGCTCAGATGAGCCGGCCGAAGCACGCGAGCAACGTGAGCGCGTCGCTGCTGTCACCGCTCCGCTTGGTGATGGCGCGTATGTCGTTTTCGCGCGAGTGATGCGCGAGGAACTGGAACTACTTCCGGTGCTGCGGCGTGTCGCTCTCATTTCGGCCGCTGGTGGTCTGTTGCTCGCCTTGCTCCTCGGCATCGTGATGGCGAACCAGGTGAGCCGGCCAGTGGAGGAGCTGGCGGGCGCGGCCCGCGCGTTAGGCGAGGGTGATTTCAGCGCGCCTTTGCCGCGATCGCGGCTCAACGAGGTGGCGACTGTCTCGCACACGTTCGCCAGAATGCGCGAAGCGTTAGCCGCCCGGCTTGACGAGCTGCAGCGCGCCAATCGCGAGTTGGAGGATCGCGCGGCCCGTCTGGCAGCGTTGCAGAGCGACATGCTTCAACGCGAGCGCCTCGCCGCATCGGCGCAGCTCGTCGGACACCTGGCCCATGAAATCCGAAACCCGGTCGCGACATTGCGCAATCTGCTGGAGGTCATCCAGCGACGGGTTGGCAACGACCCTGAGTCACGTGAATACACGGCGCTCGCCATCGACGAGTTGTTACGCATGCACGAGTTGGCCGAGCGGATGTTGGATCTCAACCGACCGCGTGACCCGTCGTTGCAGGTTGCGCATGTCGACCAGGTTGTTCGCGACGTCGTGCGTCTTGTGCGGGCAGGGGATGGCGGCAACGGTGCGGCTGGCGTCGACATCACCGTGCGCGATGACTCTGACGTCATGGCCGCTATCGCGCCGGATGCGCTCAAGCAGGTGCTGCTCAATCTCGTGCAGAACGCGCGTGAGGCCGCTCAGCACGCGCGCACGCCGATACGCCCCAGCGTCGAGATTGTGGTTACGCAGGCGGATGAGCGCGTCGAGCTGCGCGTGTTAGACAACGGACCTGGAATTTCACCGGATGTCTTGCCGAGGATTTTCGATCCGTTTTTCACGACAAAGGACCGGGTGCAAGGTGTTGGGCTTGGCCTCTTCGTCGCGGAAGGGATTGTGCGCACGGCCGGTGGGCGCCTAACGGCTTCGAACCGTCCAGGTAGCGGGGCTGAATTCCGTATCGAGCTTCCGCCGGCAGCCACTGTCTCCGCCCTTCACTCCAACGCCCAATTGGCAGGCGGGACGTCGTGATGGCAGCGCGCCTGTTGATCGTCGATGACGATCGCGTATTCGGCCTCTCCACCGCGGCACTGCTGCGGGGTGAAGGGTACGAAGTGGGTCTCGCCGCAGACGCGAATGAGGCGGTCCTTCAGATCCGCGCGGCGCGGTTCGACCTCATGCTCGTCGATCTGCGCATGCCGGGCCTTGATGGTATTGCGCTGGTCGAGGCGCTGCGGCTCTGGGGCGAGGCGATCCCCATTCTCATGGTGAGCGGCGCTGGATCTATCGACAGCGCCGTCCGCGCGTTGCACGTCGGCGCGGACGATTTCTTGACGAAACCAGTGGAGCCCGAAGTGCTCTTTGCCCGTGTCGCTGACGCGCTGGATCGTCGCCCAGACCTAACGAGTGGCCTCGTCGCCCATGGGCTTGTGGGACGCTCGGCGGCGATGCGCGCGGTGATGGCGAGCATCACTCGCGTCGCGACGACCGATGCGACTGTGTTGATCACTGGCGAAACCGGCACTGGCAAGGAGTTGGTTGCACGTGCCGTGCACAACGCCTCGGCGCGATCCGACGGACCATTCGTTGCCGTCAACTGTGCGGGGCTCGCTGAAGGAATACTGGAAAGCGAGCTGTTCGGGCACGTTCGTGGCGCCTTCACCGGAGCGGTGCGTGACCGAGCCGGCGTGTTCGAGTCCGCTGCGCGCGGTTCAATTCTCCTCGACGAAGTCGGCGATATGAGCCTAACGCTACAACAACGCTTACTGCGGGTGCTTCAGGAGCGGGAAGTCGTGCGCGTTGGCGCGGCGCGGCCGACGCCGGTCGATGTTCGGATTATCGCCTCTACGCATCGCGATCTGGAAACACTGGTGCGCGAAGGACGCTTCAGGCAGGATCTGCTCTACAGGCTCAATGTTTTTCCCATTCCGCTACCGCCGCTCAGGGAGCGGCCAGAGGACATTCCGCTGCTGGTGGCACATGGCCTCGAGCAACTGCGCGGCCGCGTGCGACACACGCAGCGGCTGGATTGCTCGGCGTTTGCCTTGCGAGCGCTGCGCGCGTACCACTGGCCCGGAAACGTGCGTGAGCTGCTCGCGGCGCTGGAGTTGGCCAGCATTCATGCGGCCTTCGGTCGCATCGAGACGCAACACCTTCCCGCCGCTGTGCGCGAAGCTGTAGCGACGCAGCACGAGACGCGCTATCGCGCGCCCTCTTCGCTGGACGCGGAACGATCAGCGATACTGGCGGCGCTAGAGCACAGTGGCGGTGCGCTGACACGCGCGGCCGAATTGTTAGGCATGGGACGCACAACGCTCTGGCGTAAGCTCAAGGCGTACGGAATCGCCGACGGAAACGAGCCGTAGCCCCACGCTACTTCGCCCCCGCGAGCGTGGAGATAATCACAATCGTCCACTGCGGACCCAGCCAGCCACGTTCGGTATCGTCATACGATTCAGCGGTACCGTGCGCGCCTTGTCCGCGACCACCGCCGTCGATCGTAATCGACGGGATGCCCAGGCTCATTGGGATATTCGAGTCGGTGCTGCCAGAACCAAGCTCAGTCTGAAAGCCCAGGCGCTGCGCAGCCGCTTGCGCCACGCGCACGATGATCGAAGAATCGGGAGTTCCGCCGGCGGGCCGCACGCCGCGATCCTGAATGTCGAGTGTGAGCCGCGTTCGTGAGTTTGGCCAACGCGCGTGCTCGGCATCGAGCGCCTGTTGTAACGCGCGACGGAAGAGCGAATCGACGCGAGCCAGCTCCGCCGGCGACTCCGAACGCAGATCCACGTCCATAGCGCCTAACGGCGAAATCGAGTTCACCGACGTGCCGCCTTGAATGATGCCGACGTTGAACGTCGTCTTCGGCGTGCTCGGAACCTTGATCTCACCGATCCCGGCGATCGCGCGTCCCAGCGCGTGAATCGGGTTGGGCATGCCGAAGGCGCCGAAGCTGTGTCCCCCCGGCCCTTTGTATGCGACATAATATCGGTGACTGCCGACCGCGTGATTCGTGACGCCGAGTCCAGTGCCGTCGATCGAGATGAAGTAGTCGATCTTCGGCGCCGGGCGTTCTTTCGTGAACAGATGCCTAACGCCGCGAAGGTTCCCCGGCCCTTCCTCACCCACCGTGCCGACGAACAAAATGGTACCGGCTGTGCGAATATCGGCAGCATTCATCGCACGAATAGCAGCCAGCATCACGGCCAATCCACGGCAGTCATCACCGATCCCAGGACCTTTGAAGAGCGTACCGCTGCGCGTCACCTTCACGTCGGTGCTCTCCGGGAACACAGTGTCCAGATGAGCCGACAGGAGGACGACGGGACCGTTCGCGTCACCGGGACGCTCGCCGATGACGTTCCCTTCCGTGTCCATACGCACGTTGCGCAGGCCTAACGACTCGAAACGTTTCTTGAGCTCGGCGGCGCGCGCCTGCTCCTTAAACGGAGGTGCTGGGATTTCGCAAATCGACACTTGCTGTCCGAGCGTCCATTCATTGTCGGCGCGCACTTTGGCAACGGCGGCATCCAGCGCAGGCCCAGACACAACGCGCGCTGGCTGCGCCAGGATGGCGTGCGAAACCGTTCCGATCAGCAGAGTTAGCGAAGGAAAACGCATGGGGCCGGCACTATTGTTTAGAGTCCAGCCGGCAAGATAAACGGGCGCCCTACTAGGAGTTAGGTGGTCAGCCTGCGGTTACGGGAATCGCGTTGAGTCGTTTTGTCCGATGTGTGAGCGATCACAGCGACTCGCGCAACCGCATCGCTAGTTAGGCGGCATACCCCTTGCTCGATAGGGCGGACTATGGATGAGGGAGTCCTCTGGGCAATTCTGATGCAACGACTTGGCGGCTGGTGCGCCATCGTCGGTGCGGCACTTTTGATTGCCGCCGGAGTCGCTTTTGGCGGCATAGCGTTCGGTTTGGAACCCGAGGTCGTGCTGCAAGAGCTGTCGCTGCACGGAACGTGGTACTGGACCGCCGTACACGCTGCGTTCGTCGCCGGTGCGTTTTGCTGGATCGTGGCGTTCATGGGACTCAACACATCGTTCCGCGACGTCCCTGCGCGAGTACTTGGACACGCGGGTGCTGTGTGTTTGATGCTCGGCGTGGGACTTTACGCCGTGAATTCGTTCGTGAGCGGTACCGCGCTCACCGCACTCGCCGAGCGCTGGCAGTCAGCACCAGCTGGGCGCGCTGAGCTCGCGCTATCGGCCGATACGCTACTCGCTGTTCTTCGAGGGACATGGACGGGCGTCGTGATACTGTTCCACGGCGTTCCGTTTGTGCTGATGGGGACCGCCGTATCGCGTGACGCGCGCTATCCGCGCGCACTGCGTTGGCTCGGCGTGATGGGCGGCGTCGGGGCGGTACTCACTGGCGGTCTGATGCTCGCTGCCCCCTCTGCGGTGCCGCCGGGGCTCTATCTCCTCTTCGGCGCTGTCACAGCGCTGTGGATGGTCGGAGTCGGAATCGTGATCAAGCGTCCGGTGGAGAAGGCGCGCCGCGCACACGAAGGTATGGCAGGGAGCCTAACGAGAGCCTAACGCGGCTCCACAGGCGACCTACTGTAGCGTCCGAAAGAGTGTCGCGATGCGCGACGGCTCATACTTCGCGGCCAGCGCCAGCATCACCAGGATGCGCGCCTTCTGCGGATTCAATTCCTGTGCGGCAACCATCGCCCCACGCCCCGCAACGCTCCCTGTGTCGTTGAACACCTGTCCGACGCGGCCGCTCCCTGTGCGGCTCGAGATGACAAGGATCACTCCGCGGTCAATCGCGCGCCGCGCCGCTCGGCCCAGCGCCGGAGGCATGCCGCCGCGCCCGACGCCGGCGACGACAATTCCGCGCGCACCGGCCGCGACCGCTGCATCCACCAGGACACTGTCCGCCCCGATATGGGTGTAAATCACATCGACGCGCGGCAGGTCGCCTAACGCCGCAACATCGAACACCGGCCCACACGCTTTGCGGTCGGCCGCGCGCACGAAGACGACAGAATCAGGATCCGCAACGCCCACCGGTCCAGCGTTGGGCGCTGTGAACGCATCCATGCGCGAGGCGTTGGACTTGGTCGCGTCGCGCGCGCGGAAGATTTCGTCGTTCATCAGAATCAGCACACCTTGATTCCGCGCTGCCGGCGCGACTGCCACACGAACTGCGTTCAACAGATTCGCCGGTCCGTCAGCACCGACCGCGTCCGCCTGCCGCATTGCGCCAGTCAGCACGATCGGAGCGCAGGTGGGAGCGGTGAGGTCGAGAAAATACGCCGTCTCCTCCATCGTGTCCGTGCCATGCGTGATGACGATTCCTGCCGGCGCGTTCGGCTCGCGCATCAGCGCTGTCACGCGCGTGGTGATCGCGCGCCAGTGATCGTGCGTGATGGCACCAGACGCGACGTTGCTGAATTGCTCGACTGTCACCTGCGCGATGTTCGCGAGCGCTGGAATTGCCGTCACAAGCTCCGTCCCTGTGCGGCGTGCATTGCCACCGAGATTGGAGATCGTGCCGCCGGTCGCGAGCACGAGGACGCGCGACTTTTCCTGCGCTGCGACCGCTACCGCTGTCGCCGTTAGGCAGGCGGCAGCTGCCACTACCAGGACCGTTGTCCTCACACCGCGGCCGTTGCCGTCGTGGCGTTGAGGCGCGGCACCAACGCTTCGTACAGCTGCATGGTGATCCTGCCCGGATGGCCATCGCCAACGGGAAGGCCATTCAACGCAACAATCGGCATCACGTCGCTCGTCGTCCCCGTGATGAACAGTTCCTCCAGGCGCGGCAGCTCATGCGTAAAGATCGGCATGAGCCGAACTGAGATCCCCAGCTCCGCGGCCAACTCCAATGTCACTTCACGCGTGATCCCAGAAAGGATGTAGTTCGATTCAGGATACGTGCGCAGCTCGCCGTCGAGCACGCCGAAGACGTTTGTATGCGAGCCCTCGGTCACGGCGCCATCGCGAATGAAGATCGCCTCGGTGGCGCTGTTGTCGACCGCGTGCTGCTTGGCGAGGACGCTGGGAATCAGGTTTAGTGACTTGATGTCACCGCGCGCCCAACGAAAGTCCGGGAATGTGACTGCGGTGCCGCCTTTGGCGCGCATCTCGTGCGGTGGCGCAAAGCGCGTTGCTGAAAGAAAGATCGTGCACGCTGTCCCTGCCGGCGGGAAGTGGTGCGTGCGTGGCGCCGCACCGCGCGTGATCTGCAAGTAGACCGCTGCTTCCCCGTCCTGCAGATCGTTGTCGCGCAGTAGCCGCAGCGAGATCGCCTCGAGGTCTTCGCCCGTGATCGAAGGCGTTAGGCGCATTTCTCTGAGGCCGCGCTCGAGCCGGCGCAGGTGCCGCGGCCATTCGAAGAGGCGCCCGCCGATGGCGCGCGTCACTTCATAGACGCCGTCACCGAAAAAGAACCCGCGCTCGTCGACCGAGAGTTTGGCCTCGCCGCGTGGGAGAAACTGACCGTTGAGATAGACGATGGACATGGGGTCGGATCTTGAAATACTGGTTCTAAATCGTGCGGCCTGGTCCAATTCGCTGCAAGTAAAATGGACCAGGCCGCAACATCTAGAGCCAGTATTTCAAGATCCGACCCCCCCATCAGCGCTTCGAGAGTAACTCTTCGATCACGTCCAGCGCACGCGGGTCGCGCGATGGGCCGAGCCAGAAGAGCGCGGACTTGCGGAGTTTCGCATCTCGGCTCGTGCGCACGATGCGGATCAGCGCTGGAACGCCTTCGTCGCGTGGTCGTTGCGAAAGTGCGAAGATCGCGGATTCACGCACTTCGCGCTCCATTTGATCGTCTTCGGCGACGTCGCGCAAGCTCCCCGTGATCTGCTCCGCCGCCATCTGTCCCAGCCAGAAGATCGCGCCCTTGCGCACTTCCTGATGGCGATTGTCATCGCGCGCGACGCGCAACAGCGCCGGCCACACTTCGACGTCATCGATGATTGTAAGTGGCATGATCGCTTCTTTCGCCAGCGACGTTCGTTCGTTGCGCACTAACTCGAGCAGGTAGTCCGCCGCCTGCTGATTGGGCACCTGTCCCAAGTCAGTCACGTTAGGCCGTTGCCGCCAGCGACCGCCGACGTACACGCGGAGCTTGAGTGTTTCGCCGCCGCTGCGATCAACGACCAAACGGCCCGGGCCCGTGGAGCATTCGTTGCTCCACTCGACGTCGCGCGACGTCGACCGACCGTAGTCATTGCGATTCCCCGCGCCAATGCGCCAGCTGTCACCACGCGACCATCCGTTCCCCCAGCCGCAGATGTCCGGGATGATGTCGAACGTCATGCGGACTTCACCTTCCGTCACCTGGTTCACGCGCCGTGAGAGTTGCGCATCGAGTGGCGCGACGAAGAGAGCGACGCCGAGAAAGCCTAACGCGTATCTCATTTGCCGATCATCTCCGCCAGGAAGTCGAGCACGCGCGGATCGCGGCTCTGTCCCAGCCAAAAGATTGCCTTCTTGCGCATCTCCTTGTCGCGATCGGAGCGCGCGATGTTCATCAGCTTGTCGACCGCCGCGCGTTCGTTGCGCTGTGAGAAGACGAAGATCAGCTGCTCCCTGATCTCGCTATCGGTCGCGCGATCGTACAGCGCAGCCAAGCGATCAGTCCCCACGCTGCGGTTCTGACCTGCCCAGAAGAGAGCCTGCTTGCGGATTTCGACCGTCTCATTGTTGTCCACGGCAATGTCCAGCAGCCACTGATCGCTCCCGGTGCCGCGCTGCTGTGATAGCGCGAAGATGATCTTGTCCTTCAGCTCATGCGTGCGGACGCGGTTGAACAGATGGCGCAAGAACTCGCCGCTCTCTCGTGCATTGTTCTGTCCAAGCCAGAAAATCGCTTCGCCGCGGATCTCGTCAGGCGTATCGCTGCTTCCCGCGATCTCGCGTAAGGCACCGCTCCCAACGCCGCCGAGCTGCGAGAGTGAGAAGACGGCATTCTTCTGCAACTCACGCGATCCACTGCGGATGAGATCTCGCAGCACACCCGGCACGCGGGGGTCTCTGGTTTGCGAAAGCCAGAACACGGCCTGTTTGCGCACTTCTTCGTCAGGATCCTCGCGGATCGCCTTGATCAGAATGTCCGCCGCCCGACTCGAATGCTTTTGGGCGATCAGGAATGTCGCCTTGCGTCGCAACACGTACGCGCACGCATCGCGTCGATCCATGATGCGTTCGAGGAGCGGGAGTGCGCGCTCGGAATCCATCGTGAGCAGCGCGTTGAGTGCCATGACGCGCTCATCGTCCTCGTCGTCAGGGTCCGGGCAGCGACTTTGTGTTCTTGTGCCTGGCGATGTAGACGACGGCGTAGACGTTGTCGTTGTCGAGCTAGCGATCGAAGTCACTTCGCTGGCGCACTCCTCGTCGCCGCGCTGCGCCAGCGCGCCACACACGCGCACTCGCAGCGAATTCGCGTCCCCCTTTTGCGATGCGTTGGGGTAGCGCTCCTGTAAGCGATTGAGTGACGTGAGCGCTGCCTTGAGCTCCTGACGATCGCCGATGCGCATGAGCGCGAAGGCCTCGAAATAGAGCGCTTCGGGTGCGCGCTCCGACTTTGGATAGCGATCCCACACGCGACGAAAGAGCGTTGCTGCCTGACGATAGTCGCTGCGATTGAGCGCGCGTGTCGCCAGCCGGAAAAGGGAGTCCGCCGGGTCTTCGTCGTGCAACGGCCGTATGCTCCCGTCGTGTACGCTTCCGACGATCGAAAACTCGAGTCTGTGGAGGTTCTCGAGCTGCGACAGTTTGTCGAGTTTCCCGAGCTTCGCGAGCTCATCGAGTTTCGCAATGTTCAGCGTATCGAGTTTGGAGAGTTTCGACAGCTTACTCAGCTGCGAGAGATTCGTTAGGTCCTGCGCTGCGCCCGTTGCCGGTGCAGTGCTTAACGAACCGATGAGTACTGTCAGGGCCAGTCTTCGCATTCTCATAGTCCTCACGACCGCGCGGGTGGTCCCGCCGGGACATTGGCCCGCAGCCGCGTCAGCAGTTGATCTTGTTGAGTCTTATCCAGCAATAGTTCGTTGGTATCGCTCGTCCGCGAATTCTCCAGCTCCATCACTTGCACCAGCACTAATTCGAGGTCTTCCAGCAACGCGCGCCGGCGCGCGTCGCTCCCAGCCGGTGAATCGAGCAGTAAGCGGGTATCGGTCAGCAGCTCGCGCGCCCAGCGTTGAATCGCTGTGTCACCCGCCGCATAGCTTGACATCCGCACAGCCGTCACAAAGGCTTCTGCACTCGTTAGGTGGCGTGTTGCTGCGACGCGGTACGTCGCGCTGGTGCCGGTGTCCACGGCAACGGGACTCTGCGGTGCTGCGCCTGTGTCGCTCATGCGTCCGATTCCTATCCCCACGGCCAGCAACACTACGGCAGCCGCCACGAGCGTCCATGGACCTCGCGCTGCGAAGCGCGTGCGCGGAACGCGACGCTCGCCGCGCGCGGCGCTAATGGTGCGCCACATCGCTTCGCGTGGCAGCTGCGCGGATGGCGGTGGCGCGTTGTACTCCGCGCTCGCCTCGCGTACCCAGGCGTCGAACCGTTCGTCGTCTCTGGATGTCATGCGCTCCATGCTCCCGCGAGGTCGGCCAGTCGCTCGCGCAACCGGGCCCGGGCCCGGAAGAGCTGCGCCTTGGACGTTCCCGCCTCGATGCCTAACGCAGCACCGATTTCTTCGTGGGTGAATCCTTCCAGATCGTGCATCAAAAACACCGTGCGATACCCCGTTGGTAACTTGTCGATCGCTTCGTGCAGCCGCTGCCGCAACACCGGATCGCTGCGTGGCCGATCGCCGCCTAACGACTCCGCGTGCTCCAGCTGCACTTCCCGCCTGAGCCGGCGCACCTTGCGCAAGCCGTTGAGCGCCACCGACACCGCGATGGCGTGCAACCACGTCGCGAGCGCCGACTCACCGCGAAATGTCCCCAGCCGCTCGAACGCCCGAACGAACGTGTCCTGCGTGAACTCCCGCGCAAGCTCCGCATCTCCCGCGAGCCGAAACGCCACGCGATACACACGATCGACGTGCGTGTCATACAGCGCGCGTTCCGCGGCCGGATCACCGGCCTGCGCGCGAGTCAGCAGCTCACGTTCTTCCAAGGCTCCTCATGGCCGCCGGCTCACACTGCCAGCGTTCTCTCGACTGACCATCCGACACGGCTTTCACGAGAACGGTTTCGTGCTGGCGGCGTCATGCGGCAAAGAAAAAGGGACCCCGAAGAGTCCCTTAGTCTAGTCCTCGCTTGCGTTTATCAGCTTGGGCAGTGGCCCGGGCCGGTAACGCCGTTATTGAAATTGTCCAGCGTCGTCGCCCAAGCCTGCAATTGAGTGCGAGTCGCGCCGGTTGGGTTTGGTATTCCAGCCGGTGCGCCGGCGAAGTACGCGGCAGCACCAGCGAGCGCGGCATCAACACCTGCGACACCCGACGAGCCACCGTTCACGTTGAGGCTCGCCGCGATGAACTGATGCGCGAGCTGAAGGTACGCATTGCCGCCCTTTGGAGGCGTCTTCATGATCGTGATGTAACTCGTGCCGGAATTGTAGAACGTGCTCGTCGTTAGGAATGGCTTGCCATCGGCGACCGCGTCCCAATCCTCTTCATGATTCTTCCAGTAACCCTGGGTTCGTGTGCAGCCGAGCGACGGCGGCGGCGTGAACGTGTTGGTGAACGTGAACACTGCTCCGAAATCATGTGAAATCCGCGCCGACGCGTTAGGCGGATTGATCACCGGTTGGTGCGCAGCCGCGTTGGCGTTCGACTCGATGCTGATGGACGTCAGCGCCCAGTTCGCCGGTAACGCACCTTCCGTCACGCTGATCGTGTTGAGGTTGAAGAAACCCGTCGCAACGCTCGCAACCTGAACGCATGTGCCTAGGGCGATACTGTGAGTCGTTGCGGCTCCGCCATTCAGTGAGACGGAGAAGTTGAAGTTCGTGGCCGGACCAGAACCGTCTTTACAAACCCAGGCTTCGCCCTCGAGCGTCTGATCGATCGGGGGCTTGTTTGTCACAGCGGTTCCGTCGACCCGGAGAACATCACCGACCGGCGCAGGTGAGATTGGGGAATCGACGCAAGCGGCCGCCACCAGGGTGAGCAGCACGGCGCTGTAGCGGAAGCGCCGCAATTCTGTTGATACCATTTGTGATCTCGTGAGGAGAAAAGGGAGAGAGCGGAGGACGCCTCTTCGGTAGCCAGCGCTCTCCGAGGGAGAGTCCCGGCATTGCTTGGCGGCCTCACGACCGGGTCGCCTTTTTCGGCAGGCAGGGCAGTTGTTGGGACGCGACCTTATGCACGAGAAATGCCACTCGCCAGGCTCGATTCGACGGGCGAGAGCGTCTTACGACGCGCGCGTCTGCGTGAAGATTGGGGCCGGTGTCAAACCCCGGCGACCTCGAGCCTACACCGCGCCCGTCCCGCGTAGAACCGCTCCTCAAGTGGGGCGCTGTGTTCGTGCTGCTCGCTGTCGTGCTGCTTTCGCCGCGCCCGGACGGTGTTACACAGCAGTCCTGGACGCTGTTCGCAATCTTCGCGGCCACAATTGTCGGCCTAATCGTTAGGCCCATAGCGTCTGGCGCCGTGGTGCTGCTCGGCGTCGTCGCCGTGGCAGTTACCGGGACGCTCACGCCAGCCGAGGCGCTGCGTGGCTACGCCGATCCGATCGTCTGGCTGGTGCTCTGCGCCTTCTTTATGTCGCGCGCGATCCTCAAAACAGGACTCGGCCGGCGCATCGCGTATTTCTTCATTCGCGCGTTAGGCAAACGCTCCATCGGGTTGGCCTATGCGCTGGTATCTACGGACACGTGCCTCGCGTCGATCGTTCCGTCCAACGCGGCGCGAGCGGGAGGCGTCGTCTTCCCGGTCGCTCGCAGCCTCGCGGAAGCGTATCAGTCGACGCCCGGTCCGACCGCGACGCGTCTCGGTTCGTATCTGATGCTGACTGTGTATCAGTGCGACGTCATCGCCTGCTCCATGTGGCTGACGGGTCAGGCTTCCAACGTGCTCATCGCGCGTTTCGCGCTGGAGACGGCCGGCGTCGAGCTGACGTACCTCACCTGGATCCTTGGCGCGGTCGTGCCCGGGCTCGTCTCGTTGCTCATCGCACCATGGTTGATTTTCAAGCTGTATCCGCCGCAAGTCACGCACACCCCGCAGGCAACCGAAATCGCGCGCGCCGAGCTCGCCGCGATGGGCCCGATGTCGCGCGCCGAGCGCCTAACGCTGCTCGTGTTTTTGCTGGTGGCCGGCCTGTGGACGACGACGCCGTGGCACCACATAAACGCTGCTGTTGTGGCACTGCTCGGCTTCAGCGCATTGCTCTTGCTGCAGGTACTCGACTGGGACGATGTGCTCAGTGAGCGTAACGCGTGGGACGTCTACATCTGGTACGGCGGCCTCGTACGCATGGCCGAAGCGTTGAGCGAAACCGGTATCACGAAGGCGTTTGCGGAAGCGACCGCTGGATTGACGGCGGGATGGGCCTGGCCGGCCGCCCTGGCGGCGCTGTTGATCGTCTATGCGTACGCGCACTATGGCTTCGCGAGCATCACGGCGCATGCGACCGCGATGTACGTCCCGTTCCTCGTCGTCATCATGGGAGCCGGAGCGCCAAAAGTGCTCGCGGTCCTGCTCCTGGCGTATTTTTCGAACCTCTGTGCGGCGCTCACGCATTACGGGACGACGCCCGCACCGATCTATTTCGGTGCGAAGTACAACACGCAGCGCGATTGGTGGAAGCTCGGATTCATCGTCTCACTCGTGGCGATGGCGATATACAGCACGGTCGGCGTGGCGTGGTGGAAACTGCTCGGCTGGTGGTAGGTAGTAGGTGCGGTCACATGGAGGCCGGATGACGATAACGAGGATTCGGACGGGTCGAGCGGGACACGCGGCGGCATCGCCACCGCTTCGAATAGAACAGTTGGAGACGCCAGCGGCGCTGGTCGATCTCGACCGCTTAGCGCAGAACCTCGATCGCATGGCGGCGTACACGGCGCTGCACGGTCTCAGGCTGCGCCCGCACGTGAAGACGCACAAGTCGCCGCGCATTGCCGCTGAGCAGATGCGACTCGGGGCTATTGGCCTAACGTGCGCGACGCCGCGCGAAGCGGAGATCATGAGCGACGTAGCGAATGACGTGCTGGTCGCGTATCCGATCATTGGCGTACCCAAGCTCGCGCGTTTGGCGGCGCTCCCGGCAGCGGTGCATCTCACGATCGCCGTGGACTCGGAAACAGCGATCGCGCAACTGTCCGACGCCATGCGGGAAGGTGGACGTGAGGCCGCTGTCTACGTGGAGCTCGACCTCGGCATGCACCGTGTGGGCGTGCCTAACGGGCAGCGAGCAGTCGCGCTCGCTCGCAACGTGCGCGAGCAGCCGCGCCTGCGCTACGCCGGGATCACGTTCTATCCTGGTCACATCCGCGGTCACGTGGACGAACAGGACGCGGACCTGGCGAAGCTTGCCGCTGACGTTGCGTCGGCGATCGAGGCGTTGGACCGCGAGGGGTTACACCCACGCAGCGTGAGCGGCGGCTCGACACCTGCTGCCTGGCGTATGCACGAGATCCCCGGGGTCACTGAAGTTCGTCCCGGCACATATGTGTACAACGACCGTGGCACTGCTGCGTTGGGCGCTTGTTCGTGGGATGACTGCGCGTTCACAGTGCTCGCGACGGTTGTGAGCACCGCCGTCCCCGGTCAGGCAGTGGTCGACGCGGGTAGCAAGGCGTTAGGCAGAGAGCCGATGCGTGGCGTCGCCGGTGAGGGCTTCGGTGCGCTGCTCGATCGCCCCGAGATCACGGTCCAACGCATGAGCGAGGAGCATGGCATCCTCGATCTCAAGAACAGCGATTGGCGCCCGGAGGTTGGTGAGCAAGTGCGTATCGTTCCCAACCACGTCTGTGTCGTCGTGCACCTGAATGACAGGATATATGGCGTACGCGGCGATCTCGTGGAGGCGACTTGGCCAGTGGCAGCGCGCGGGCGCCAGCGCCCGGGACTCATGAGTTCCGAGTAGAGCTTTACCACAGAGCCATCTGTGGTAAAGCTCTTACAGAACAGCGCCTAACGAGAGAATCGGCTTAACCGGAACGGGGCGAGATCAAAATCGCTTACACCACTCGTCACTACCTGCGCCGCGATCTCACCGATCGCCGGCGCGAACTTGAAACCGTGCCCCGAGCACGCACTCAGCACCAGCACACGCTCGCGCGCATCCGGGAGCCAGTCGACGACGAAGTGCAGGTCCGGTGCGTTCGTATACATACAGACACTGGCTTTGCGTATTTCTCCGGCCGCCGGCGGGATGTACTTAGCCAGCAGTTCGCGCGCGTTCTGGGATTCGCTGGGCGCCACTGTACGATCGATGTGCGCCACGGTGGTGAGCTCGCCACCATAGTGCACGCCGATCTTGAAGCCGTCGCCTTCGTCCGGAATCGTATAGAACGTTTTTCCTGATCGGAGCTCCCAGATCGTCACGGGTGCCTCGTTCGGTGCGACGCCGGCACCAAGCGCTGCACACCATGTCGTTACTTGCCGCTGCACTGTGAAGACCCCAGCGACCTGCGGTAACAACTCTCGCACCCATGCGCCAACAGCGACGACGAGCCGGTCGGCGACGTACTCGTCGCGCGTGGTGCGCACACTGACAGCGTCGCTTGTTATGGCAAACGAGTCGACTGGTGCGTGGTCCTCAAACGCGGCACCCGCGTCCATAGCCACTCCACGCATCGCTCGGATCGCGGCCGCGACATGCAAGAAGCCGGCGCGCTCTTCGACCACCGCGATCATCCCCTTTCCCGCTCGGAGCGCCGGGAAGCGCTCGGCGAGAGCGGCGGGTTGCAGCACGTCGTGCGCGATATTGTGCGCATTCACGCTGGCGAGAACGCCTTGAATCAGCGTGCTGCACGGCGCTCCGACGTACGCACCGCCGGTGATCGTATACAGCGGCACGACGGCGACCGCGCGGGACAATGCATTCCACAGTCGGTACGAACGCCTGACGAGTGGAACGTAGAGCGGATGCTCGAAGTATGCTTCCCGGATGATGCGCGTCGCGCCGTGTGAGGAACCGAACGAGTGCGGCGGAGCGAATCGGTCGACACACATGACGCGCGCCCCGCGCGCGGCGAGTTGCCACGCTGCCGCGGTCCCCATCACGCCTCCGCCAGCCACGATGACGTCGAAGCGTTTCGTCATCCGCTTCTGTGCGATTTCTACGGTGCGGTCGCCCGTCTCGTCAACGCGAGATCCAGCGACAGCGCGCCACTTCCGCGGATAATCACAATGAGCGCCAGGGAGATCGCGAGGATATGGAACTCGAAGCCTTCTCCTCCTTCCTGCAGCTGGCCGTTCCAGTTCATGAAGAAGCCGAACTTCCAGTTTGTCGTGACCACGGCCACGATCATATCGATCGCGGTCGCGAGCGCTGCTAACCGGCTCATGAAGCCCACAACAAGGGCTAATCCGCCGAAGAACTCGGCGAGAATCACGAGCCATCCCAGGAACAACGGGATTCCCATTTCGCCGTAGAAGCCTAACGCGCCATCGATACCGGGACCAGCGAACCAGCCGAGCAGTTTTTGCGCTCCGTGCGGAAAAATCACGATGCCAAGCGCCAGGCGCGCGAGCATCGGAATGCGGTCGTCAGACGTGTCGATGAGCGAGCGAAACATCTGTAGTGTCCTTCCTGCGTCGCACCGTGAGGGGGAAAGCCTAGAGTTGGTGGCAGAGCTAGACAAGCGCCTGGCTCCCTCCGCGCGCGCGCGCTATCGTTGCCGCGGCATCTTCATACCTCGCCTCCTCATGCATCGCGTTCATTTGTCCGCCAGCCTTTTAGCGACCTTCCTCTCCTTTAGCACGGTTGCTGGCACGCAGCGAACGCCTGCGCGCGCGGCGGCTGCGCCAAGTCCCGACAGCACGACGTTCGCGCGCCAGCTCAAGGCACTCCGTTGGCGTCCGATCGGGCCGTATCGCGGCGGACGCGTGGGAGCAGTGGCCGGCGATCCTGTCAAGCAATTGGTCTTCTACTTCGGCGCTGTGAATGGCGGCGTTTGGAAGACGACGAACGCGGGGCAATCCTGGACGAACATCACGGATTTCAAGAGTGATATCTCTTCCGTTGGCGCGCTCGCGATCGCGGCATCCGACCCTAACGTCATCTATGTCGGCACAGGGGAGAAAGATCTGCGTGAAGACCTGACCTACGGGACGGGCGTGTATCGCTCGACGGACGCTGGTCAGACGTGGGTATCGTTAGGGTTGCGTGAGACGCATCAGATCAGCCAGATCCGCATCGATCCGCGCAATCCCGATCGTGTTTTCGTCGCGGCGATGGGACATGCCTTTGGACCTAACGCGGAGCGCGGCGTCTTCCGCACCGCCGACGGCGGTAAGTCATGGCAGAAGGTGCTGTTCGTCGACGATAGCACGGGAGCGATCGACGTTACGATGGATCCCACAAATCCGCGCATTCTGTTCGCGGCGATGTGGAAGTTCCAGCGCACTCCCTGGAGCATGATCTCTGGCGGCGGCAAAAGCGGGATCTGGAAGACGACTGACGGCGGCGACACCTGGAAAGAGATCACGCACAATAGCGGACTGCCGACCGTGCCACTCGGCCGCGTCGGCATCGACATATCACAAACGAATCCGCAGCGTGTCTATGCGAGCGTCGAAGCGAAAGACACGTTAGGTGGCGTTTTTCGATCCGATGACGGCGGCGAGACGTGGAGCCATGTGAACGGCGAACAGAAGTTCAACGTGCGCATGTGGTACTACTCCACGATTACGGCTGACCCGACCGACGCGAACACTGTGTACGTCATGAACCTCGCGGTGTGGAAGTCGGTCGATGGCGGCCGCACGTTCACGCGTGTACGCGTCCCGCACGGGGATACGCACGCGCTGTGGGTCGACGCGAAGGACGGCAACCGCATGATCAACGGGAACGACGGCGGTGGAACTGTGAGCCTCGACGGCGGAGCCACCTGGTCCAGCATCTATAATCAGCCGACAGCTCAGTTTTATCACGTGATCACGGACAATCAGTGGCCGTATCGCATTTACGGAGCGCAACAGGACAACTCGACGATCTCGATTCCGAGTCGCTCGGATAACGGTGCCATCGAAGAGAGCGATTGGTTCGCCGTTGCGGGGTGTGAGAATGCGCACATCGCCGTGGATCCGCGCAACCCCGACATCACCTATGGCGGCTGTTACATGGGGGCGTTAAGCCGCCACGACAAGCGCACAGGGAATTACAAGGACATCTCTGTCTGGCTGCGCAACTATGATGGCTATGGCGCCAAAGACGCGCCGCAACGCTTCCAATGGACGTATCCGGTCGTGATCTCGATGCACGATCCGACCAACCTGTACGTGACGTCGCAGTACGTTTGGCGCTCGCGCGATGAGGGACAGAGCTGGGAGCGTATCTCTCCGGACCTAACCGTGCATGACCCTAAGACGCTGGAACGAACAGGGGGCATGAACGGCGAGATGACCGGCGCTGAATGGTATGGCACGATCTACGCCTTCGCCGAATCGCCCGTTAGGCGCGGTGTGTTCTGGGCAGGGTCTGACGACGGATTGATCCACGTCTCACAAGATGAGGGACGGACGTGGCTGAACGTCACGCCGCCTAACTTCGGCAAGTTCGTGCGCGTCAGTCACATCGATCCAGGGCGGCACGATCCCGCCGTCGCGTATGTCGCGGCCAACCGCTATCAGCAGGACGATTTCGCGCCCTATCTCTGGAAGACAGCTGATTACGGGAAGACGTGGACGCGCATCAACGACGGCATTCCGGTCGGAGCATATACGCGCTCTCTTCGTGAGGACGTCGTTAAGCGCGGTCTGTTATTCGCGGCCACCGAGACTGGGGTCTATGTGTCGTTTGATGACGGCGCGCATTGGCGCTCACTGCAACTCAACCTTCCGCGCGTCAGTGTGCGCGACCTCGCTGTAAAGGACAACGACATCGTCGCGGCCACGCATGGTCGCTCATTCTGGGTGCTTGACGACATCAATATCCTGCGCGTGCTCGCCGATTCCATCACCAGCCGCTCCACGTATCTCTTCAAGCCTAACAAGGCAGTACGGTTCTACGCCGGCGGCGGCTTTACCTCGCGCACGGGAGAGAATCCGCCGTGCTGTGCAGTGATCGACTACTACCTGCGCGAAACACCGACAACGAGCATCAAGCTCGAGGTGCTCGACGGTCAGGGTGCCATCGTCAAGACGTTTTCGTCGGAGTCAAAACCGACCGAGCCTGACTCGAATCGCACAACCCCTCCTCCCACCGCAGCGGATAGCGCTGCCTTCTATCCGGCAGACTCAGTGCTGCACGCGCGTCAGGGCTCTAATCGCTTCGTGTGGGATCTGCAGTATCCCGCGGCAAAACGCGTCAAGAACATGGTGATCGATGAGGGGCATACCCGCGGTCCCATCGCGCCACCGGGAGAGTATCGCGTTAGGCTGATCGCGGGCCGCGATTCATTCACGCAACCGCTGACGGTCGTCCCCGACCCGCGGCTCAAGATCGCCGATGCCGACTACCGTGCGCAGTTCACGCTGGCGTCGAAGTCCGTTGAGCGCATAACAGAGATCGCGGAAACGACTTCCCGCATCGAGGATCTGCAGCGTCAGCTGGATGAGCGAGTGCGCCAAACGGGCGAGCAGGCGTTCGCCAGTCGCGTGAAGGATGCGGCAAAGCCGGTTCGTGAGAAGCTCGAAGGAGTTCGCCGCGAGATCGCCGAAGTGTACTCACATACCGATCAGATCACGCTGCACTATCCCGTGAAGCTGTACAACTGGTTCATCACGTTGAATGCGCAGGTGCAGGATGGCGACGGCGCGCCGGCCAAGCAGCATAACGAGATCTATGCTGAGCTGGCTGGAAAGCTCGCGCTGCAACTCAACGCACTGACGCAGATAGAGAATGAAGACATCGCGGCATTCAATAGACTGCTGCAGGAGCTGCAGGTGCCGGGTATTTACGTGCCCCCGCGCAAGTTGCCCACCACATAGCACTTTTCGTTGCGAATGCCTGTCGTCAGTATAGACCTTTCACGGTTACCTATACTCGGAGGAACGCACGCATGAGTCGTAGGCCGGGAGCCTCGAGAAACCAGACGTCGGACTGGCTGGGAGGGGTTGCGAGGGGGAGGCGGAGTCGACGCCTGGTTCAGCATGAATGAACCGTCAGGAAAGGAGAGCTTTCCGCGAGACCTATTGCTCGTGCACGGGATTCTCACGAACGCTAAATGGTATCGAAGAGTACGACGTGCCGTGTATCCATTCTACAGGGTGCACGATCTCTATTACGACGATCTACGGTGGCCATGGCAGTGCGCTTGGCATCTTTCTACCCGGCGTCGCCGGCAACGCCTAACGAACAGGATTCGTAACAGGCTGATAGAAGACCTTAGGACGCGCATCCATACTGCAGAGCACGATCCCAGCGTGATCGCGCACAGCTATGGAACGGTGCTGACGCTGGAAGAGCTGAGTGTCGGCGAGTCGCAGCACACGCTAAGTCATGTCTTCTTCTTCGGTAGTCCGATCGCCGCAGACTGGGATATAACGGAGTTGAGCGACTGCGTGCTTCGCTTCGACAACGCCAGCGGTGGTTTAGATCCAGTCTCCTGGTTCCTGCACCCTCTGACGGCGCTCGCCAATGCGCTGTATGAAGGCAACGCGATCACCCCAAAATGGTCGCAACGCCTAACAGGATACGGCACAGCAGGTCGTGACGGCTTCGAGTACGCGCATCAACCACGAATCTCAGTGGACTGGGACCTGCTGTCGGTCGCTACGTGTCAGCATAGCTATTGCCGCGGCTTCCCTCGCACGCCATTTCACAATTGGCACTCAAAGTGGTCGATGCACTCCTATGCGTACAGTGCGGAGTATGTGCGCTTTGTTTGGTTTCCCTTGCTGCTGGGACTATCGCCGCACCAATGGTATGCGCTGAGGACAGTTGGCGCTGCTTGGCAAGCAGCCGAGAGTAGGATGGAGAAGGAAGCTGCTATTCAAAGCCTCCTCGCGATACCATGGCAGGTCGCCAAATCGCCAGAGTCCCGACCTAACGTTGCGACGTACATTCAGGGAGAACTCCGTATGAGAATGCGTGCGATACAGGGTTTGCGGACGGCGGTGATCACCCGCGAAGCGATAGAGCGTGTTGCGAAGAAGGCGATTGCAACATGGATGACTGCATTCCTGCGTTGGATGCGTGATGATGAGCCTCCGACTCACGTTGACCCTGCGGATGTGCGTTGGGCACTCGTCCCATCAGCCACTTTTGGGAGAGCTGCTGATCGCGTAATTACTGAGTTGACGTCGTGACACGAAGCTTCAACGAGATTAACTCGGACGCTCGTGGGCTATTTGAGCGCCTGGACAAGCTCATTCAGCGCACTCGGGACTCCGACCGATTCGACGACGCATGGGCTGAACTTATGGCCGTAGTCGATGAACCACTCAACGCGTTCTTGCGAAGCCGGGGTGCGACTGATGACGACGAGCGTCGGAATGCCGCAGTCGAAACGTATGAGCGCCTCAAGAGGCAACTGGCTGACCCTACCGCGGCGCCGCTGAAGCGACCGTGGGGATGGATAGTCGTAGTGGCTCGACGTTGTTATATCGACGAGCGGAAGCGCCGCGCACGAGACGAAGCGGCCGAGGCGCAGCACGCCCGTTTGGCAGAACGCTTCCTTGCCGGTCCTGGCGGTCAAGACGTGACTGGCGCTGTGGCAACCGCCGTTGGTCGTGCCGAATGGCTGGCTGAGTTACAAGTTGTTCTGAGAGAGAGTGTTAGGGCTGAGGAGTGGCAGGTCTTAGTGGACTACTACGGATCCGCCAGTGCTAATGGCCGCCGCGACTTGGCGGCACGGCTGGGGGTGACCGGCGAGAATCTGCGGCAGCATATTGCCCGACTGAAAAAGCGGCTCAGGAGTGCACGAATTGCATTTGAGCGAAGGTGTCCGCCGCCGGAGTCGGTTTGGGAGGACGAGCATAACAGATGAGCTATGCCTTTGTTCTAATCTGTAACAGATCTGACCGTCACGGTTCCTTCGCGGTACACTCTTTCAAGAAGGGGGATGGAATTGGGAGCGAATCGAAGATGTCACGGATGCCGTGTAGCCGCGTTGAATTATGTGCGCCGAGAAGAGAAGCGCCTGACCGCCCTTTCGTAATCGGCTCCGTGAGAATCGACACGATTCAATTCCCCCAAGAGGTGGTTTCACGTCGAACCGCCTTAACCAGTCGACAAAACAAGGATGGACAGCATGAAAAAGCCAACCGCTCCTGACGCGGCCAGGGCTGGGCCGCGTGTCGGGAGTACCCTCGATGCACCTGATGCGGAGGAGGGGTTTCTCCCCTTGTCTCCAATTCCCGATGCCACGCCGGAGTGTTTGGACGCGCTCGAATACGAAGTCCTTGTCCAGCATGGACGAGTTCCGTTGCGAGCTTCGCGACGGAAGCACGTGGCAACGTGCGCACAATGTGGTCCTTTCGTAATGCAGTTCGCGACTGACGAAGAGGTGGCGTTGCTCCACCAGTTCGGCGACGGATTGTGGATGACGCCGATGGAGACAACACCTGTCGCAGCGGCGGAGTTGGCGGACGTCGATAATCCGGGTTATTTGTCGACCATTCTGCCCCTAGCGAAGAAGAGTCAAGCAGCCGGCTAGCTGCCGACACGTCTTCCGACGCGTCCTGCCCTCATCCGGCAGGACGCTTTGTTTTATGCCAGCTGTCACAGCGTCATAGAACGGACCTCTATCTCTGTAGAAGAGGCACTGCTAATAGACCGTGCATGCGGAGGAGCCATGCTGAATCCTTCAAGCAGGCTGTCGCCTAACGCCGGAGCGCAAAGTCAGTCTGCTAGTTGGCGCAGCTCTTCGTTTGGTCAATGCGTGCGGCCGTTATGCACGCTCACGCGAGCAGCGTTGCCTGTCGCGCACAGCCCACCTAACGTTGGCTATCGCATCACCGTGTTTCGCCGCCACTCCGTCGAGGCCCACGCAATTACCTATGTTGCGGTTGCAGGCGCGTACAGGCGCGGCGTAGCCGACGTGATCGAAGAGTCAGGTGAGTCCAATCAGCAACTTATCGTGCGACCTGGCATCATCGTGCGGCCTCGCAATCCTCGGCCCAGGATCGAGGTTGGTGCGATCGACGCTCTATTCGGATCGCTCGAGCCGCCGCTCGCAGCGATGATGCCGAACTTGGCGGAGGCGCGTCGCTTGTCGCGGATTATGGAGAGCATCGGTGCAAAACGACCGCCGACCGCCACAGCCCCGTGGGAACTGCAATTCGCTTGGGCTGGGGCGGCGTTGTTCGTAGCGTCAGCACCGGTAGAGCGCGACGGAGGATTGCCGATTGCCTTGGCTATTGCGACGGGTTCTCACGCTTCGTCGGAAATAGCGATCACAGAGGGGCATGTTACCAAACATATGGTGGAGGAGGCAACGCACGCCCTCGCTAGATGGGCGTCCTTTCGGTCTGGCCTGATGCTCGCGCGCTAACTCAAGATGTCACAGCCAGCGTGAACGCACATCTATTAAACAGTTCGATCTCGTTAGGTCGCTGCGCCTAGTTGGAGATCTCCCGGAGGCCCAGATGTCAAGGCTCGTCTTCCCTACACAGGACATCACTTCTCAATCGTCAAGACTTGGCGTTTCCTGTTTCGTGTCAGTGTCGCTTCCTACGGCAATCATTGTGCAGGCACTCCGCCAGCCCCTGCTTGCGTTCGCCGATGTGATGGAGTTCGATTCGTCGCAGCCCGACGTCGGTGAGCCCGGTCGCCTGCAGATCCTGGTGCGAGCCGATCAGCGCGCAGTTGTAATGAATCGATCGCCCGCGCTCGATGCCGGCCGGCTCCTGGAATGCAGCACCGAAGAAATAGATCGGATCGCCTCTCGGAAGAGCAACCGCATTAGAGTATCGCGGACTCCAGATCTGGGGATCGCGAGCGGAGTTGATTGGTTGCGCACTACGTTCGTTCCCACATGGGTGCTGCCCTCCCTATTGGGAATCGAACCCGAGACAATTACAGAGTTCCGCGAGCTGTGTCGGCAGTGTGTCGCGGGCGATGGTGGAGGAGCCGCGATCGACTCGTTAGGTGACGTTCGGATCGCTCGTCGAAAGGGCCGTTTGATTTCAATCACTCAATACCTGTCAATCTGCGCCGAGCTTACCGGCTACGATTTGCCCCAGGAAGGCCGCGAAGCATCGATCCGTGATATTGTCCGACAATTCGCTCGCCGCTGGCTCGATGTCGATCGACGACTTCGATTGGGAATCATGTTGCCGCCATCATGCTGCTGGGATTGGCTTCCAGCGTCGCTTGCAAGCCGGATCCTAATCTCGCGTTTCGCGTGCGCCCCGTCCGCTGTTCGATCCCCTCCATCCATCAGCCCATGTCAAACTGCTTGCCTCATGCGGCGCTAGTCGACGCTGCCACCACCGTGGCATCCAATGTCAATTCTGAAGATGGCTGGGAATCGCTTTACACGGCAATTCGCCTCGTTGCCCGGCAATCTCTCGCGAGTTGCCTAGCGCCAGGCGATGCTGACTATCTCGCACACATAGCTGTAGTGAGACTTTGGACACGCTTCGCCGCGCCGGCTTCACCTCCTTGGCCGACCAATATCGCTCCGTACGTCTATCGACTCTTGCACCGCCTGAGAATTGATCGAGCGCGAGGACGACCGTATGTGGCGGCTGTGACCGTGAAACACACCATCGGCAGCTATCCTGAGAAGCCCACGTGGAACTCCATCCCGGCTGGTCGCGGTTCTCAGCCCGACGTGATGACCGATGCCCGGATTGACGTCGAGGTCCTACATCGAAGGTTGCCGCCTCGCGAATGGCAGCTCCTCTTCGCGAAGTACGTGGTTGAACAATCGACGGACGGCATTATGGAGACGTTTCGCCTGTCGAGTGAAGATGCCTGCCGGCAAGCGGTTCTTCGCGCTCGTCGACGCGCTCGTGCAATCCTCGAGACCTGATGCGGTGAAAGCCGATAGCGCGGGTCTTCGAGCTAGCGCAGTCAGTCTTCCTCCTTTACGCTTCGCGTGCAGTCACATTGCTGTCAGACCTCGCTCTCAGCGCATAACGCTTAACATCATTCCCTAGCATTAAGGCAATCATTCTCGCACGCGGACTCGGCACCCGCATGCGTCAGCACGGGGAAGCGGACCTAACGCCCTCACAAGCCGAAGTAGCGGGTTCGGGCAACAAGGCGATGATACCGCTTGCTTTCGGTCGTCCGTTCCTCGACTGGGTACTTAGCGCGCTCGCCGATGCCGGCGTTCGTGACGTGTGTATGGTGATCGCGCCTGACAACCGCGACATCCGAAAGTACTACTCCGCGCTGACCCTAACGCGCGTCCGTATCAGTTTCGCCGTTCAGTACGAGGCCCGCGGGACAGCCGATGCCATGCTCGCCGCGGAGCCTTTCGTCCAGCAAGATCGCGTGTTAGTGCTGAACGCGGATAACTATTACCCGGCGGATGCGTATCGTGCGCTAATCTCGTTAGGCGCCGCCGGCCTCGCGGCGTTCGAGCGCGAGGCGCTCCTCGCGCACAGCAACATCGACCCGGATCGCATCGCGCAGTACGCGTTGATCGATGTCGACGAGAGCGGCATGCTGCGGCGTATTGTGGAAAAGCCCGACGCCGCGACGATGGCGGCATGGTCCGGTCGGCAGCTCGTAAGCATGAACCTCTGGGCGTTGCCTCCGGAGATCTTTGTCGCCTGTCGCGCGATTCGACCTTCCGTGCGCGGAGAGTTGGAACTGCCAGCCGCGGTGCAGTATGCGATCGATGAGTTGGGCGTCCCGTTTCGCGCGGTGCCCGTCAACGGACCTGCGGCTGGCGTGCTCGATCTCACTAGCCGCGCTGACATCGAAAGTGTGACAGCGAGACTCGCAGCGCGAAGACCAGTTCTATAGTCGTCTACCTGCTCAAATCACTTCGGTCGTGACGCGCGCTTACCAAGCGCGATACCGAGATCGTACATGAGCGTCGAAACACGCGCGAGCTTCGCATAATCGATCAGCGGGGCTTCGTCTGTCACCTGGTGGTATTGCGGATGCAAGCCGGTGGTGAGAAAGACGATCGGGATACCCTTCGTCGCGTAGTGGAAGTGGTCGCTCCGGTAGTAACTGCGCTCCGGGTGCGTAAGCGTGTCCCACTCGCGATTGAACACAAACGGCTTCCCCTGCAGCGCATTCACCGAGTCGACGACCTGTCCGAGCACTCGACTCTGCCCGTTAGGCGCAGCGCCCGGTCCTACGACGTGCAATGAATCCGGATGGTTGCGCCCAATCATGTCCGCGTTGATCTGCGCGACGATCGAGTCGATAGGCACCGGTGGATGCGCTGTAAACCATGCGGAGCCGAACAATCCGAGCTCCTCGCCGATATGCCAGACGAACAGCGCCGAGCGCTCAGGCTTCGGCCCCTGTGCCCAGGCACGCGCGATCGTCAATAACCCCATGCTCCCGGAGCCATCGTCGTCAGCGCCGTTAATACGGTGTCGGGATTGTCCGCTGTCGGCGGCCTCGTTCCTACGTGATCGTAGTGGGCGCCGTACGCCCCGAACGTGTTGCGCCGCGCCGCATCAGATCCGCGAACAATGCCGACGACGTTGTGCGTTATCACGGTATCGACCTTCTCACTGAGACGCGCGACGAAGCGGGTCCCGGGCATCGCACGTGCGCGATCGTTGGATGGCCAGTCGCTCGGCACGAATGGTGAGCCGTGCGACACACGGCCGATCGCTACCATGGGGAGTGGCCGCGGCCGATTCGCTGGAGCCGCGGGCTCGTCGCCCGCCACTTCCAGCTGCTGCGAAGAGAATTGCCCCTGCGCGAGGGCGAAGGTCGAGTCCTTCACGAGCACGATGATCGCCGCCGGTCGGCGCTGAACCAGACCGCCGAGCCGGGTGAAGGCGCTCTGGATCGATCCGTAGCGCGCGCGCATGAGGGAGTCCGCGTTAGGCGGTGCTCCGGCGACCATGACCAGCGTTTTCCCAGCCAGATCGAGTCCTGTAAAATCGCTGCGCCCAAGGTCCTGGATGCCGTAGCTGGCAAATACGAGCTCGGCGTCCGCGGTCAATCGCGGCAGCGCCCCGGATCCCAGGTTGCTGAGGACGAGCAGGTCCATACCCAACGAGAGCAGCCGCGGAGACGACGCCCCCGAGACGCTCAGCTCAGCGGCCGTCATTGTGTTGCGCTTGAGCGGCACGCGCTGGAGGTAGCCGCTGTCGCCGGCCGGCTCGACACCTAACGACTGTAACCGCTGCGTGAGAAAGCGCGCCGCCTTCGCGGCGTGAGCCGTCCCCGTCGCGCGGCCGCCGAACGAATCCGCGGAAAATGCGACGAGATCGCGCCGCAGCTCGTCAGCTGTGATAGCCGGCGCGGCCGGACCGGCCGCTAGCTCGACGCTGCGGGATCCACCGGCGCATGCGGCGAGGGCGAGTACATAGAGCACGGCATTCGTTGAACGGGCGATGGTGTGCATTGCTTTGTCGTGAAAGACGTACATGGCGGCACAAGATCGCGGACGATACAGTACCACCCGGGGTCGGATCTTGAAATACATGTCCTAAAGAGCGCGCTTGGGGATCATTTTCACGCGGCGTGAATTTGGTCCGCTAGTGCGCTCGTTAGGACACGTATTTCAAGATCCGACCCCACCTACCCTGGAGCACTCATGCAATCGGATCATTCGTTCTCCCGCCGCGATCTGCTCAAGCAGGTCGGCATCAGCAGCCTCGCCGTAGTCGCTGGCCGGCTCGACTACGGAGCGGTTTCTGACGCTGCGCCGTCGTCAAGCGCGGCGACTATGATCGGCGTTCCGTTCGAGAAGCGCGATGTCGTGCGTATCGCCATCGTTGGGACTGGGCTGCGCGGCCGCTCGATGCTGGACGAATGGCTGGCCGTCGACGGCGTTCGCATCACCGCGCTGTGCGACGTGATTCCGGAAAAAGTCGCTCTCGCCGTGCAGCAGATGCGCCAGGCTGGACACGACTACGAGCCAGCGCTCTTCACGTCGGGGGAGCGAGCCTTCGAGGCGCTGTGCGCGCGCGACGACATTGACCTCGTGTACACCGCCACGCCGTGGCAGTGGCATGTCGCGGTCTGCCTAACGGCGATGCAGAATGGGAAACACGTAGCGACGGAGGTACCTGCCGCGTACACAGTGGACGAGTGCTGGAAGCTCGTCGATGCCTCGGAGAGATCGCGCCGGCATTGCCTGATGCTTGAGAACTGCTGCTACGGCTACAACGAGCTGCTGGTGCTCAATATGTGCCGTGCCAACGTGTTGGGAGAGCTCAAGCACGGCGGTGCGGCGTACAATCACGACCTGCGCGAAATCCTGTTCGAGAACAAAGACGAAGGACTGTGGCGTCGAGCGCCACACACTCGGCGCAACGGCAACTTGTATCCGACACACGGACTCGGACCCGTGGCATGGTATATGGGAATCAATCGCGGCGACCGTTTCGATTCGCTGGTGTCGATGAGCACGCCGGAGTTCGGCCTAACGAAATGGCGTGCCGACAAGGAGCCGCGCGACAGCGCGAAATGGAGCGAGCGCTACGTCTGCGGGGACGTGAACATATCGCTCATCAAGACCGCACGCGGACGAGTGATCCGCTTGGAACACGATGTTACTTCACCGCGACCATACTCGCGCATCAACATGATCCAGGGGACGCAGGGGATCTTCGAGGACTACCCCGCCCGAGTGTACATCGAAGGGCGCGAATCGTCGCACCGCTGGGGGACGCTCGACCCATACAAGGGCGAGTTCGAACACTCGCTCTGGCGCTCGTTAGGCGAGAAGGCACGCGGCGCCGGGCACGGCGGCATGGATTACATCATGGCCTGGCGCACCGTTCAATGGTTCCGCGACGGACTGGCTCCCGATTTCGACGTCTACGACGCCGCCGCCTGGAGTGTGCCGGGACCTCTCTCGGAAGAGTCAGTGAAGAAGGGAGGAGCGCCAATTCGCTTTCCCGATTTCACTCGTGGTGTGTGGCGTGAGGCGAAGCAGGGGGTCGGATCTTGAAATACATGTCCTAAACTGCGCACTCGCGTACCAAAGTCACGCCGCGTGAAAATGGTACGCGAGTGCGCTCGTTAGGACACGTATTTCAAGATCCGACCCCCTAACGCATCTTCCAGTTCGCGATCGGAAATACCTTACGACCGGAGCGATTGCTCCGCGCGATGTTGATCAAGCCGATCTGTACTCCTTCCAGCTCATAGGCGTAGTTCAGAATGCCGACGGTCAGCCCACTCTGCAGACCCTTCATATAGTTGAAGGGGCTGATCGCAACGCCCTTTTGTGTCCCGAAGCGCTCGATACGCGTGAACACCCCGGCGATCTGGAGGCCTTCGATGCTGCCGCCGCCCACAGCGATACCGCCTAACGCGACACCGCGGATGTCCGATCCGCCAGCTCCGATCCCCCCGATCAGCAGTCCGCGCGCGACACCGCCCACACCCACGCCAACGCCACCGATCCCGATCCCGGTGAAGTCTCCGCCGACGCCGGCTCCAATGCCGCCGGCCACGAACCCTTTCGCGTCACCGCCAACCCCTACTCCAATGCCGCCCAGACCGATCCCCGTGAATCGGCCACCGACTCCGGCCCCGACTCCACCAGCCAAGAGTCCCTTGCCGGAGCCGCCAGCGCCGACGCCGATGCCGCCGATTGCAATGCCTTGCAGGTTCCCTCCAACACCCCCACCGATGCCGCCTAACAGGAGGCCAGTCGCGCTGCCACCACCTCCCGCGCCTATTCCACCGATCATGATGCCGCGCAAGTTCCCGCCGGCACCCACACCGATCCCACCCACGGCAATTCCACTGACGTTCCCTCCGGCCCCGGCACCCACAGTGCCTAACATGAGCCCGTGCATGTCGCCGCCGCTTCCCACACCGACACCGCCGATGGCGATACCGCGCAGCTCTTCCTCGGCGCCTACGCCAAGAATGCCCAGGCCCACCCCTTTGATCCGGTCAGCGCCGGTCTGCGGCAAGCCTAACGCGAGGCCGTTGACGGTTCCTCCGACTGCGTCGTCGTACGGTGTCCACAGCGTGATGTTCACGCCGTCGACTTGCTCCATGCGCCGGTCGCGGAAGTTGAGGCGCAAACCCATGACGCGCCGCGAATCGCCGATGCTGATCCCGTAGCGCCATCCCTCGTCGCGTCGTTGTGCGTCGCTTGGAATGCTCCAGGAGACGGTGCTTACAGCCGCCCAAGTGAGCAAACCGAAGCGCTGGACGACTCGTGTCATATGTCGAGCTCTACGGGGATGGGGAGGGGGGGGGCGGATGACGGGCGTACGACCCGTCGCAAAAGCGAGTTTCAGCGCGTGATCGCGCCGAGTGCACTGATCACGAGCCACATGCTCCCGGCGACTAGGCCGCCGATCAGCAGTGTCATGCCGCCGATAGCGACCCAGAACAGCGCCCGTGACGCGCGCACCGTGTGCGCCGGCTGCGCGGCATATCGCTCGATCAGCGCGTGATTGCGCACGTTCGCTTTGAAGCCGACGTCGAAGAGATCGCCGATCACTGGGACCGTTCCCGCGAGTGCGTCGAACGCGATGTTTCCCATCAGTCGCAGCACGAGCGCGGTGGGAAGTCGGTGTCGTACAGCGATGACGACCGGATACGCCGCGAGCGCGGCGCTTACCGCATCGCCCGCACCAGGCAAGAGCCCGAGCAACGCATCGGCACCGAGCCTAACGCGCGTGCCTGGTATCCCAATCGCGCTATCGAGGGCATGCGCGAGCTTGCGCACGCGCTCCAGGTCGCGGCTCAGCTCCGCGTCAGTCACACACTATCGCAGACCTACGCGCTCGAGCAGCACCGCATAGCGCGGATGCCGCTCCATGCCGTCGAGCTGCGGATCGACCTTGAGAAGCGCCATGGAGTGCGAACGTTCCCGGTAGGCACGCTCGAAGCGCTCGAGTGCGCGCGCAGTATCGCCTAACGCCAAATACACCTTGGCGATCTCGTACGTGGGTACGTATCGCGCTGGCGCGCGCCCTTCGATCTCGCGCAGCAGACGCCGCGCGCTGTCGCCTTGTCCGGCCTTGGCAAGCGCGTGCGCGAACGCCGCTAGCGTTAGTGAGCTGCGGCCGGAGAGCTGTACCGCTCGCAACGTCGCCGCGAGCGCCTGCGTCGGCCGACCTTGCACATCATACGTTTGCCCACGCCAGAGGTGCGCCAACTCGTAGTTAGGCTCCAGGTCCAATGTATGCGCGAAGTGTTGCTCCGCTTCGTCATACGCGCGCGCGTAGAAGCGCGACCACCCTGATCCCGCTGATGCAATCAGCGAGAGCGGCTCTGCTTCGGTGGCTCGCGCGAACGCCGCCTTTGCCTCGGCGAACCGTCCCATCGCCGTCAGGAAGTTGCCGTACCACTGATGCGCCGTGGAGTACTCGGGTGCAAACGTGATCGAACGCTCGAATTCTCGTTCCGCGACCGGCCAGTTCCAGTGGTAGTACAGGTTCACGTAACCCAGCGTGGCGTGCGGCCCGGCAAGTGTGCTGTCGAGCGCGAGTGCGCGTTTCGCTGCCTCTTCGGCGCGCGGGTACCCTTCGCGCGGCGGCATATAATCATAGAAAGCGGAAACCGCGTAGGCGTCGCCAAGTCCAGCCCACGCGCGTGCGTACGAAGGCACGCGCGCCACCGCCGCCTCGAAGAAATCGCGCGCTTCGCGTAGCGACTGTTCCGTGCGACGATGCCACGCATAGCGGCCCTTGAGGAAGAGCTCGTACGCGTCCGGATCCCGGCTGATGTCGCGCGTCAACTGCTCGTTAGGCTCGGCGACGACGATGCGTTGCCGCAGCGCGCTGGCGATGGCGCGCGCAATTTCGGCTTGCACCGTGAGCACGTCCTGCATTTCGCGATCGTACTCCTCGGACCAGAGGCGATAGCCGGTGCTGGCGTCAATGAGACGCGCCGCGATGCGCAACCGCCGGCCATCTTTGCGCACGCTGCCTTCGACGACCGAGCGGACCCGCAGGCGCTCGGCGACTTCGCGGATGTCGGCTGGCTTCCCCTTGAACGCAAAAGCGGAGGTGCGCGCGGCGACTTTGAGCCCCTCCACGCGGTCGAGGGCCGTGGTCAGCTCATCAGTGATACCGTCGGCGAAGTATTCGTTCTCGGGATCGGCGCTCAAATTCACGAAAGGGAGCACGGCGATACTCTGCAACGAATCGCTGCCAAGTGACGCCAGCGCTGCCCCCGGCTCGCTGGGCGCGGGCCGCATAACGAGCGCAACGACGACTCCGATCAGAGCGATCACGCCCGCGACAAGCCACCCGGCGCGAGATCGCGTGGCGGCCTTCGGAGCGGGCTCGAGTGGCGGTGCAGGGCGCGTGACAGCCGACGGTGCTTCCGCGTTAGGTATCGCTACTGGCGCAGGCGCCGGACGAGCAGCGGTGGGCGCGCTGCCGCGCGCGGCGGGAGGCTCATCGCCGCGTTTCAATCGTTCGGCGTAGTCCTGTAGCTCCTTGTCCGGTTCGGTCCCGAAATCGGACCTAACGAGGGCGGCGTGAATCTGGGCATGCTGCAACGCGCCGGGACGGTTTCCCGCCGCGGCCAGGGCTTGCATGAGTCGCAGCGCGATTTTGGAGTGGTACGGATCCAACGTCGCCGCACGCCGCCACCATTCCACCGCGCGTTCGCGGTCGCCGGCCGAGCTCGCTGCATCGCCCAGCGCCTCGACCACCGCCAGATAGGCGCGCGCGAGACGATCGCGCTCCTGCTCGATCCAGCGCTCCAATTCCACGCATTCGGAGAGAAAGAAGCCGTCGAGGAACGGGCCTGCGTAAATCGTCGCCGCACACGCGAAGTCGTTCTCTGCAATCGCATTCTCGAACTCGGTGACGTCGCAACCCACGGTCAGGCAGTCGAGCCGTAGCTCGTCGCCGACGGCGAGAATCGTGTCGCTTCCAAGCTCCTGATTGATTCGATAGACCGAGTCGGACAAAAGGTGCCGACCGCGGCCTGAGTCCGAGTCGGGCCATAGAAACGCGATCAGTTTGTCGCGACTCAAGCCATTGCGCGATCGCACCGACAGCAAGGCAAGCAACGCGATGCGTCGCCGCTGGACAGCGCGGCCTGTCACCGCACCTCCGGCGCCATCGCCCGCGGCGATAAACGCGCCGCCTAACAGCTTGAGCTGCTTCACGATAGCGAGTGGCGATAACCGGGCGAGGAGCCGACGAGTGGGAGGCGAAGCCTGCCTCCCATTCTAGGCGCGTACAAGACGCCGAAGCAACCCGGACGATCGGTATGCCTTGGTGGGTTCGGCGTCGCATCTCCGCAGAGCGGGGGAGGAAGCTATGCAGCGCAGGACTTGGAGGATCTCGAGAATGATCGTGGCCAGCGCATTCGGCGCTACACTCGTGGGCGCCTGCGGGGACGAGCCGAATGCGGTACCGGCCGTGGTGGCGCATGGTGCGCACAGCGACCGTATCGTCGCGAGCGACGCGTTGGAAGCGGCGTTGCGCGAGCTCAAGCGCCTAACGCGACCGTACCGCTCGCTCAAAGTGGCGATGGCGGCGGGTTACAACGCGCAACTGACTGGCTGCATGGAATCGCCGCCTGCAGGTGGGATGGGCTTTCACTACGGTGATCCTCGGCTGATTGACGCTACCGTCGAGCCTCTGAAGCCCGAGATCCTCATGTACGAGCCACAGGCGAACGGCGATATGCTGTTCGTTGGGGTGGAGTATGTGGTGCCTTACACGGCGTGGTCGCACGACGAACCGCCCTCATTGCTGGGAGTGCCGCTCCACCGGAATGACGCGTTCCAGCTCTGGGTGCTGCATGCGTGGATTGCGAAGCCGAATCCATCTGGGTTGCTGCAGGACTGGAATCCACGGGTAAGTTGTCAGTTCGCCAAACCAACCACCTGAGTGAGAGCTTATGCCGAAGTACATCATCGAGCGCGAGATTCCCGGCGCAGGTGCGTTAGGCGCTTCGGATCTGCAGCGCATCTCCAAGAACTCCAACGCAGTGCTGCGCACCATGGGTGGCGACGTTCAGTGGGTGCACAGTTATGTGGCGGGCGACCGGATTTACTGCATCTACATTGCGCCGAACGAGGAGCGGGTGCGCGAGCACGCAGATAGGGGAGGGTTTCCGGCGAATCGCGTCACCGAAGTCGCGACGATTATTGATCCGACGACAGCGGAATCAAAGCCCGCGTTCGCTGAACGTTAGGCGCGCAACATGAAGAGCGGCAGCGCAGATGAACGCTGAAACAGGCGCAGATGCGTCCAGATGCAGCGATTTGTTAATTACAAACAAGCAGTATCCGCGCTCATCTGCGCCGTTTTCTGCGTGAATCTGCGCTCCCGCTTTTGATCTTTTGATCTACCAGGCTATCCCGTAGTCATCCCCGTGATTACTCGCCGCCCCCCAGAACGACCGGTGCTTCCAGTCAAACCATATCGCCGTGATCGGTCCCGAGGTCCGCGGCGAATACTGCAGCTTGTATCCCATCTTCTGCAGCTCCTTGCGCACCCAGGGCGGCGTGTCTTCCCTAACGAGCATCTCACCAGGACGCGACGAATGGTCGTCGAACGAGTTGCGTAACTGGAACGTGTTGAGGTTCGCAGCCTCGACAGCTTCCTGAACGTTCATCCCGAACTCGACGACGTTGAGAAAGAACTGCAGGAGGTTCTGATCCTGCGAGTCGCCGCCCTGCACGGAGAACGCCATGAACGGCTTGCCATCTTTGAGCGCGAGCGACGGCGTTAGGGTCACCCGCGGACGCTTTCCTGGCTCGATCACGTTGAACGGATTCTCTCGGCGGTCGGTGACGAAGCTCTGCGCGCGCTGACTCATGCCAATGCCCGTGCGCCCCGCGATGACCGATGGAATCCACCCGCCGCTAGGCGTCACTGAGATCACCCACCCAGAAGTATCCGCCGCTTGAATGGACGTCGTCCCGGCATAGAACGCCTCTTCCCATGTACGAGGTCTGAGTTCTGCGGTCTGAGGTCTGAGGGAGTCTTCGATTGCTCTGACCTCAGACCTCAGACCTCTGACCTCACGCACTGCTGTCATGTCCGACGACGTCGTCGCGGTCGCCCGTGCTTTCTTCGGCGGCCAATCTTTCAATAAATCGAGATACGGATTCGTCCCGCCCTGGAACGGATACGGATCGCCAGGCTTCGCGTTAGGGTCGTTCTTCTCCCAATTGATCGTCGCCGCGCGCGCCTTGGCGTAATCCTTGGAGAGCAGGCCCTTGATCGGCTCTTCCGGCGGGAAGTACGGATCCCCGTAATAGAAGTCGCGATCGGCAAAGGCGAGGTTCATCGTCTGATACACAGCGTGCATGTACTTTGTGCTGTTGTAGCCCATCGCTTTTACATCGAGGTTCTCGAGGATATTGAGCGACTGCAGCAGCACCGGGCTTTGGGTCCAGTGCGTGAGCTTGTACACGTCGACCCCGCGATAGCGCGTGCTCACCGGCTCTTCGATCTGCACCTTCCAATTCGCGAGATCGGATTCGGTAAAGAGCGCTCCTTCCTCGCGCGCACCCCTAACGAGCTCCTTCGCGATATCCCCTTTGTAAAAGCGATCGTACGCCGCCATGATCGCGTCTTTGCGATTCTTTCCTTTCTTCAACGCCTCGCGCTCGGCCTCGACGAGCTTGCGCAAGGTCGCCGCCAAATCCGCCTGCGTGAAGATTTCGCCAGGCACCGGGGCCTCGCGCTCCTCACCCGGGTGTGTGAAGAACACCTGGCTCGCGTATTTCCATTTCTTGATCCACTCACGCTGCGTGTGGATCGACTCGGCGGTCCCCTCTTCAATCGGATAGCCATCGGCCATCTGAATGGCGGGCGCCAGCACCTCGGCGAGACTCAGCTTCCCGTATTCGGCGAGCATAACGAGTAAGCCGCCCGGTGTGCCTGGTGTTACCGCGGCCAATGGCCCGTATTCCGGCGGATATTCTAACCCCTTGGACTTGTAGAAGTCGACGGTGGCACCAGTGGGTGCGACGCCTAACGCGTTGATGCCGATAACCTTTTGTGTCTTCGGGTTGTAAATCAGCGCCTGCGTCTCACCGCCCCAGCTCAACACGTCCCACATTGTCGAGGTCGCTGCAAGCATCGCCGCGGCCGCGTCGATGGGGTTGCCCCCCTTCTGGAAGATCATCGCCCCGGCGGTTGCGGCTAGCGGCTTGCCAGTCACAGCTACCCAATGGCGCCCATGAAGCACCGGTTTTTGCGTGCGTTGAGCAAAAGCCGGGAGCGCCGTACAGAGGGCGAGGCCGAGCAGGATCAGTCGATAAGGCCGCATGATGCTTGAGCTCCGGTGGAGGGCCGCGTGTTGGGACGGCATGCGTGTGAATATGGTCGCCGAAGCAATTCGAGGACATGTCGCAGGCGAGCCCAGCGGATCTACTGACGAAAGGGTGTGGGACGACGGCACTATGCAGTGTGGCCGCCCTCGGCGGCAACGCAACGAGCGCGACGAATGACAGCGAAAAAAGCTCGCCGCAAAGGAATGGCTATTTGTGGTTAGGCAGTTCGGAGACGATCGGCACTCATCGAGAGCTATTCGAAGTCGGCGACACGAAGCTCAAGCTTTACAGCCGGAAAGCCACGATCGGACCGGCCCTTCAAGGCAGGCTCATAGCTCACAGCGGCAAGGCTGGCGTCGATGCGCGTTAGGCGCGCCGGCGGCCGCCGAGGACTAGCACAGCGACTCCCGCGGCGATTGCCAATCCACCGAGCAACGGTGGGATTGGAACGCTTTCCTTTTCCTCGACGTTGACCTCGATCGGCCCCAACTCGACCTCGTGCCGGTTGCGCGTATACGTGATACCGCCGTACACGAGGCCGAGTACACCAAGAACGATCAGTAGAAGCCCTACCCAGCGCGACGCAGTCATAGGTCTGCAGCGCTATCTATCTGAGAGGGCCCGCTAGACAACCGGCCGGCGCCCCTGAATCACTCGCACAAGGAAAATGATGATTGCGACAACCAGCAGGATGTGGATCAGTCCGCCGATTGTGTACGAGCTCACAAGGCCCAGGAGCCACAGAACTAGAAGAATTACCGCGATCGTCATCAACATTTCTCTTTCCTCCAACAAAGACTCGCCACGCCGCGCTGCCTAACGTGAGTTTGGCGGCTGCCGCGGCGGAGGCCCGAACGGGCTGCGATTTCGCAGTCAAGACGGGACCGTCGCCTTCCTATCTTGCACAAAGCAGACCATGTTCATGCATGCTATGGCAAGCTCTGCGGCGTCGTGAGGCACCAGAATACGCTCCTGATGCCTGACTTCCTCGAGATCGTCTTGCGTCTTGGTGCGGCCACGATCGCGGGGATGATCCTCGGCATTAATCGCGAGCTCAAGGACAAACCGGCCGGCGTCCGTACGCATGCCCTGGTCGCGCTTGGTTCGGCGATCGTACCGCTGATCGCATCGCTGCCACCCACCGATGGCACGTCAGTTTCGCGCGCGCTTCAAGGCGTCATCACCGGCATTGGATTTCTTGGCGCTGGCGTGATTCTGCGTAAGATGGAGTCAGGGACGGTCCATGGCCTGACAACTGCCGCGACGATCTGGCTCGCCGCAGCGCTCGGCGCGGCATGCGGCCTCGGCTATTGGTCCGTGGCCGCGGTTGCAGCCGCGATCGCGCTCCTCGTGCTCGTGCTCGGTGTTCCATTCGAGCGCGAGCTACGTCGTCACGAAGGGTTAGATCCTGCTGACCGCGAAGCGCGCGAGGAGCACAATCGCTAGCGTGGTCCCTTCACGAACTTCCACCGCGCTGTCACATACGCCGTGACGTCGATGTCGCGCGGGCTCACTGGAGTTGGCACTGATGCCTGACGCGCCATCGCGAAATCTGCTTGGGCACCTTCAAACGGTTGTGGTCCAAAGATGCGGACCGGGTCCGTCCGAAGCTCGATGAGATCACCTAACGAGCCGCCCGCCGCATTCGCGATCGCCTCAGCGTTCTCGCGTGCTTGCCGCACCGCTTCCACAGTCGCCTCGCGACGCGCACGTGTGGGGTCAGACAACGAATACGACACGTGCATCACGTTCGTAGCCCCGGCGGTGAGCGCCGTGTCGATCACACGACTGACGAGATCGAGATTGCGGATCTCGACGCGAACCGTATTCGTCGCGATGTACGCGGAGTCGCGCCGTGCCTCGCGTCCTTGCGGCCCTTGAATGATGTCGATATCCGGATGGACGTTGTAATTCAGCGTGGAGATTTGTGCGCGGTCGACGCCCACGGCTTGGACAGCGTTTCGGATGGCAGTCGCAATGCGCGCGTTCCCAGCGCCGGCCGCTGTCGGCGTGCGGCCACGGTTCATGATCGAGAGAAAGACCGAGGCGCGATCAGGCGCCATCGTGCGCTTCCCCTCCGCCGTGACGACGATTGCTGGAGGTTGTTCAGCTGGTGCCGGTACTTGCGCCAAAAGCGGTAGCGCGGCCGACGCGGACAAGAGCAGGACGAACGCAGACGTTTTCATAAAAAGGTTCTCTAAGCTTTTAGCAGTTCCTATCCCCTATCCCCTGTCCTCTATCCCCTATCCTCCTATCTCTTGTACTCCGAACGCGACGGTTTGGCCCTCGCTGCGCTAGTACGCAACGGCGACGTTTCCCCCGCGGAGTTGGTCGAGTTTGCCATTGAACGCATCGAGCGACTGAATCCTGCGCTGAATGCCGTCGTGCACAAGATGTACCAAGCGGCACGGCGCGCGGCGGACGGCCCGCTGCCGGACGGTCCGTTCACGGGTGTCCCGATTCTGCTCAAAGATCTCATTGCATGGTACGGCGGGGAGCGCATAACGAGTGGCAGTCGACTCTTTCGTAACTTTGTCGCGCCGCACGACAGCGAGTACGTACGGCGCGTGAAGAGCACTGGTGCGATCGTGTTAGGGAAGACGAACACGCCGGAATTCGGCCTAACGCCGTTCACGGAGCCGGAGCTCTTTGGGCCGGCGCGCAACCCCTGGAACCCTGACCGAACGACGGCGGGTTCCAGCGGCGGCTCCGCGGCTGCTGTGGCAAGCGGCATGGTTCCCATGGCCAGCGGCGGCGACGGTGGCGGCTCGATCCGCATGCCTGCGGCGTGCTGCGGCGTTTTCGGGCTCAAACCGACGCGGGGGCGCACCCCAACAGGCCCCGATCACGGCGAACTGTGGCGCGGCGCCGTGGTGGAGCATGTCCTCACTCGGTCCGTGCGCGACAGCGCCGCCATGCTCGACGCCACGTTAGGCAAGGACCCCGGCGCGCCGTACTGGGCTGAGCCGCCCGCGCGGCCGTATCTCGAGGAGGTAACCACCGAGCCGCCGCGCTTGCGCGTCGCCTATACGACCGCCTCACTGATGGGTCGCGAGGTTCACGCGGATTGCATCGCCGCGGTACAGGATGCCGCGCGCTTGCTGGAGTCGTTAGGACATCATGTGGAAGAGGCGGCCCTGCCGATCGACCGCGTCCCGTTCAACCGCGCATTTCTGACGATGGTGGCGGCCGAAACGCGCGCCGATCTCGAGGACGCGCGGCAGCTGCTGGGGCGTCGCCCACGCCGCGACGAAGTAGAATACACGACGTGGGCTCTCGCCGTCGTTGGAGACGCGCTCCCGGTGCGCGATTACGCGGCGGCGCTGCGTTACTTGCAGCGCGCTTCGCGGGGGTTCGGTCGTTTCATGGAACAGTACGACGTGTTTCTCACGCCGTCCGTCGCGTCGCCGCCGTTCCCGCACGGCGCGCTGCAACCAAGTAATGCCGAGCGACGCTTCTTGACGACAATGGGGCGGGTGCGCGGTGGACGCCTATTGCGCGCGTTAGGCGCCGTCGAAAAGCTCGCCGACACAGTCTACGAGTTCATGCCCTTCACGGCGCCATTCAACGTATCCGGTCAGCCGGCAATGTCAGTTCCGCTCTGGTGGAACAGCGAAGGGCTGCCGATCGGCGTGCAGCTCGTGGCTCGCTATGCAGACGAGGCGACGCTCTTCAGACTCGCGGGGCAGCTCGAACGCGCGCGGCCGTGGTTCAACCGCAATCCAGCACTCTTCGGTTAGGTGCCCAATCTTCAAGAACTCACCGTGACCTTCAAGAGCTCACACCGATTCACCTGATCCTACGAATCAAAAACGGATTGTTTTGTTGTTAACAACAGGAAAGAGCCGCGATCTCGTCGCCGCTTTTCGTCTGGCTTCCGGAGCGATGCGATCTTGTCCGTATTTTCCGTCGAATCCGTGTGAGCTCTTGGTCTCCTAGCGTTTGGCCAAGCCTAAGCCTCTCACTCCCAGACTTTTCCCGGCGCGAACCTTATCGAGCAGTGTGATTAGCTGATCGAGCTCGTCGTCGTTCAGTACCTTGAGAACCGCCTTGTCAGCTTCCGTCACTCCCGCGTCCAGCTGGCTCAGAAGAGCGAGTCCCTCTTTCGTTATGCGGCACACGACGAGCCGCCGGTCAGGCGTGGACCGCTCACGACCGACGTAGCCAGCCGCTTCGAGCTTGTCGATGAGTCGCGTAATCCCGGCGGCTTCCTCCACCATACGCTCACGGATGGCCAACGTCGGCAGACCCTCAGCTCCGGCGCCGCGTAAGATGCGCAAGACGTTGTATTGCGCCAGCGATATCCCCGTTTCTTCCACGACTTTTACAACCGGCCGTTTGGCGACGGCAACGGTCCGCATGAGCGCGAGCAGTGCCTCCTGATACCGCGAGTGAAACGGTCGCGTTTGTTTGATTTCAGAAAGGATCGTCCCTTTGTGCATGAAATAACTCGTGACCGTTAGGCAGGCCGCGACCAGTCCACCTGGTCCAGCCGTAAAATGGCGTTGAGGAGCATGTTCCCGCCGCGCACACAGTCGGCGGGATGCGTGTACTCCTTCGGTGAATGGCTAATCCCGCCGACGCTGGGAACGAAGATCATCCCCATCGGCGCGATGCTAGCCATCGATTGCGCGTCATGCCCCGCCCCACTCGGCAGCTCCACGCTCGTTAGGCTGCGCGCTCCGGCGGTTTCACCGATCACGCGCCGTACGCGCGCGTCCGTCAGCGCAGGTGCATTGGCACTGATCGCATCGAAGCGGAACGTCGTCCCGGTCGCTTGCGCGATCCCTTCGGCATCACGCCGGATCGTCTCGTACAGCGTAGTGACCTTGCTCGCCTCGAGGTCGCGCAGCTCGAGCGATACGACGACTTTGCCAGGAATGACGTTAGGCGTGTTTGGCCACACCTCGATCTTTCCGACCGTCCCCACGTGACGCCCGGGCACTGACCGCACGACTCGGTTGACGGCGTCGATGAAGCGCGCGGTCGCGAGCAGAGCATCCTTGCGATCCGGCATCGCTGTGGTGCCGGCATGATTCGCAAAACCTTCGACAGTGACAGACCAGCGGTACACCCCGACGATCCCTTGCACGATGCCGACTTGCAGGCTGCGCTGCTCCAACGTGCCGCCCTGCTCGATGTGCAGCTCCATGTATACGGAGATGTCGCCGCTCGATCGCTTCGCCTCTGGCAAGCGTTCGCTGTTGCCGCCGATAAACGCGATGCCGTCCTTGACCGACTTGCCGCTCCAGTTCACCAGACTCAGATCGCGCTCGGCGAGTGTACCAATCATCCCGCGGCTTCCGTAGAGTCCCCCTTCCTCGAACTGAAAGATCACGACCTCGAGCGGATGGCGCGAGCCGATCTTTTGCTCGCGCATCGTGTGAATCGCCTCGATAGCCGAGAGCGAACCGAGTGTGCCGTCGTAGTTACCACCCTCGGGGACCGAGTCGATGTGTGAGCCAAAGAGGATTGGCTTGAGGCGCGCGTCGCTCCCGGCCACTCGACCGATGATGTTCCCCGCCATATCGATGCGCACGTCGAGCCCCGCTTCGCGCATGCGGCGCATGGCGAATTCACGACCTTGTTTGTCAGCGTCCGTGTACCCGACGCGACTAACGCCACCTTGCGGGTTTTTGCCGAACTCAGCCAACTCGCGGAGGTGTAGGTTGAGGCGCTCGCCGTTGATATTCGGCGCTGCGCGCCTCCACGGAGAGGCGTACACGCGCGAGACGGTCGGCGCCAAAGCGACGGTACCTAACGCGGTAGCCAGCTGACGTGAGAAGGTGCGGCGATTCATACGCTGAGGGGTGGCTTTGGGATAGTATGGTCCGCCGCGTACGCACCCGCTACTGCCGCGCTGTCACTCTCCTGTCCGAAGGTGCAGCCCGGGTGATGCGCTCCCGGAGCGACGCCGACGCTTTGCAGGAACGTCCACATCGCGAAGTTCCGTGGCACGACAAATACGCGGCGCAGCGTGCGTGCGACCTGCTGCGGTGCTGCGCGACCAATGGCGAGGCGCGCGAGGACCGGGTTCCTTTGCGGGCCCCGTCCCGAGATCGCAGCTGATTCACCTAACGAGGAGACTGGTTCAGCCAGACGCACCCAGCGGCGCGCGTTCTCGATGACCATGCGCGCTCGTTTCTCCATCGAGCGCGGGACTGCGCAGTTCGCCCCCGACTCAGCGAGCCGGACGATGTCGAAGTCGGCGAGCAAGGGAGCCCATCGCCCCGCATCAACCAGAGCGCGCTCCCCGTCAAGAATCTCCAGCGACAGCCGCTGGAAGAACTCCTGGTCCGTCGTAGGCTGGCGACCGTGTACTGTATCATGATAGCCGCCGAGCGCGCCGTTGCTCCAGAAGCAGCGCTTGCGTCCGTCCGCAGCGTCAATCACGATCTTCTGCCGGTCGCGTTCCGACCAAGCGACAAAAAAGCGCGATTGTGATCCAGAAGCCTAACGAGCCAAGCAGAGCGATTTCCAGACGTTGTGTGACCTGGACTTCGTAGGCCAGGCGGCGTGGTTCGTCCTCGTTATGCAGTCGCGACCACTGCCGTTGCCACGACGGCATGGGTTCGCGGAACACACGCATCGTCGTTGGGGCGCTGACGCTGCCCGTATCGGCGGCGGCGAGGTCAATGAGAGGATCGGCACGCTCATTCAGCGTTCGGATTTCACCAAGAACGCCTTTGAATGTCGCGCGATTGACAACGGAGGTCGCTCCGGCGAGAGAGAGACCCAACAGGAGTGCGGCCACAGGCCACCATTGCCGTACCTGCCATCCAAGACGGAAGGCGATGCCTAACGCCCCTAACAACGCGGCGACGCCGTACCGCCATCCAGGTCCTTTGAGCCAATATGTCGTTGCGGTGACGAGGACACCGCTTATCCACGCAAGCCACGCCCAGTTCGCGCGTGGCACCAAGCTCGGACGCAGATACGGTGCGCTAACGCCGAGGAGTGCGCCCGGCACCCCCCAGGCAACGATGCCAAGGACGAGCACCAACGGCGCGCTCCACGTTAGGTATGGCCGCATAGCGAATAGCGCGATTGCCAATGCGAGCGCGGCGTATGGCCAGCGGATGCGCCGGCGCCAGAGAGCTACCAGCACGACAGCGAAGCCGAGCAGTAGCAGCCGTCCCCACACCCCGCTGAGCCACGCGAGCTGTAGCGTGGCCACTGGCAGCATGAGAATGCGCAACCCAAGAGGACCGTCTGATAAGTAGAGCGCGGAGAGGCGCGCACCCATCGTCTCAGGGCCGACAAATCCGCCGATCAGATAGGCCGATCGTACGGCGACGATGTATAGCCCAAGCCCGACCAGTGCCGTCGCGATTCCGGCTCGGATGCCGACCGCGAGACCACGCAACGCCTCCTGGCGCGCTCCCGGTCGTGCGGCGATGACAAAGCGCGAAAGTGATAAAGCCAGGATGATGCCGGCGACGAGCCAAAGCCCTGCTAGTGCGGAGACGTCGAGCCATTTGCGTATTCCGCTCCCCGGATCCGGCGCAACGAGACCCGGGAATGTGGCACCAAACAGCGCGCGATTAAGGGAGACCACGCGATGCAGCGATGGCGCATTGGCTCCGGCTGATGAGCGCCTAACGTCTTCGAGTACGTCGCCCGCTGTCCAGCGTCAATGTGTCGAAGTACTCGGAGCGATACACGTCGCGTCGCAAGAGCACGTGGTTCAGTGCGTCCGAGAGATCCGACGCGAGGATGGCCGATGGCGGCGGCGCAAAGGCGGGCTCGTAAAGCCCGAAAGGATTCTGCCACCGATCAGGTGCCGGGCCAATCGGACGTACACCGCTCTGCCACTGAATACGATCACCGAGCCTTGTGAGGTAGAGCTCGATGTTGTCACGCCATGTGCGCGGGCGCATGGAATCAGTCTGGACCGCGTTCAATCGCTCGAGCAACACGTCATATGCGTTGCGAACCTGCCCCGTGTCGTTAGGTTGTGCACTGGCGCGAGCTTGCGCTGTATCGACGGCGTTCGTCGTATCGGCAAGCGCGTCTTCGAACAGCGAACGGCGACTCGCGACTGGTGTTTGAACACCACGCTCCGGAAACTGCCGTCGCGGTGCAGGGTCGTTAGGCGCTATCAGCGATGCGAGAGCGCGGCGGCCTCCTTGCGGCTCGAAGAGTGGGTTCGCCGGAGTGAAATCCGCGGCGCGCGCCGTCGAATCGGTGACAGTGAGCAGCAACACTTCACCGTAAGAGTCGATGCTCATGCGTTGCCGCTCGTCGCCACACAGGTACTTGGCGGCATGTGCATGACAGCGAGAGAGCACACGCCGATCCGGTTCGCGTAAGAGATCAGCGAAACGACGAGCGGGATTTGGCTCTTCTGTGCGACTCGCGGCGGTGAGTCGCGCGAGGACGCTGTCCGGTTCTCGGATGTCCTCGGGCCACAGGAGCGGGTACCCTTCGGTTACAGCCGACGACTCAGTCACGCGTTGTGCGATCTCCTGCAACACGTAGCGTGATTGCAGCGTCCGCTCGGTGGCGTGTTCGTACGCCATCACGCAGAGCTCGAACACGGCGAGCAGCAACACGGAGAAGACAGCCGGACCGAGCGCGCGTTTCCCGCGGTGCTCGTTAGGCTCGTGAATCAGATCACGCAGACGCTCGACAAACGACGCAGCTGCGACCGCGACGGCGACGATAAGCGCCAGCCGCACGAGACCCGCTCTGCTCCCAAACTGCCCGACTTCCGGCGACAGGAGCACGAACAGCGCGAAGCCAGTCACAACGCCCCACGCGCCAGTCAACGCTGCCGTGGTGAGGATACGGCGGCGCGCGGCGGCCGGAAGCAGCCATGACATCCGTTCGCCAGCAACGGACCTGAAGAGCCGGTCGAGCAACCCGCACATGGGAGGTGGAGGGAAGGCGATGTCGCGGCGAAAGGCGTTTGCCCGGTGGCGTCAATAGACTTCGCGCCGAAATGCGATGCCAGAGGGCGGGCGACGCCTGACACGTCACCCAGAATGCAGAGCGGCGGCATTTAGCCGCCGCTGCACCTACCCGACTTACGACTGTTCGGACTCTACGCTGCGTTGGCGCGCGGTCCCTGCTCCCCCCCCCCCGCGGCTGCCACGATCCTCCGCAGCTCCCCGAACTCCTGTTCCGAGACGCCGCGATCGAGCAGCACGTGATTGATGAGAGCCGCCGAGCTGCCGCCAAAGAGCATGTCCGTTAGTGACCGTACCATCGACAGACGCACGTCGCCTTCCGTGACCAAGGCGCGATAGACGAACTGGCGCCCGTTAGGCCGATGCGCGACAACGCCGCGCTTTTCAAGGCGGGTCAGAATTGTCGCAACCGTTGTCTGTGCGAGGGGGCGCTCCGGAAGGAGCGCAGCCTGGGTCGTCGCTACCGTACATTCTCCACGCGCCCAAAGGACGCGGACTATGGCGAGTTGGAGGTCAGTTAGATGCACATCCATAAGTCGTCGAGCGCCTCCGGGGCCGGGAAAGAGTATCAGCGAATTGATGATGAGACACCACAACGACAGCGAGCGTTGCTGTGTGTCAAACTCGCTGAAAAAAGTTGCGTAACCCACCGACAGGGGACACGATGCCGCTTCAAATCAGCGATCTCGTTGTGTGGCAAGCTGTTAGCATGTCATCTCTGGCGCCGCTCCGGCTCGAAATTGCTGACCTGTGACCCCGAGTTGGCAAAACGCTGACGTTGTCGCCGCGGATTTGGACGCATGACCAACTGCCAGAGCGGTATGAGTAAAAGAAAAGGGCGTTAAACAGTCCGTCCGCGCGGGCGTTAAAGGGTCAGCAGCGTCAAGCAGTAAACGCACCCACGATTTCACGCAGTTGGCGGTTTAACGCTCACGCGTAAGGCCCATTTAACGCGGTGCCCTTTTTACCTATGCCGCAGTGGCTGCTGAACTATCCGGACGGGCGCCGCCCTTGCCCCATCCCTATCTGCCCGCGCTTGACGCGCTCGGGGACTTTGGCCCATTGCTCGCTCGTTAGGACCCTTTCGACCTCGCGCATCGCGTCCGCGTTCGACTTTTGGATTTTCTCCATCACCGGACGGATACGGCCGAAGAGCGCGCCCATATCCGGATTCGCCCCCGCATCCTGAACCACCTTAAGCGCCTCGGCACCTAACGCCGAATTGCGCGCGGCCAGCGAGTCCGATAGCGGCTTGAGTATGGCGATCTGCTCGTCAGTCAGCGCCAATGAGTCCTTCATCTGTATCACAGCGGTCACTGGATTAGCTGCGGCAGCCATGTCCGCGATTCCATCCGGTCCCATCGCGCGCGTCGCACCGCCAGCCGCGGGCCCTCCGGGTCCGCGACCACCGCCACCGGGTCCTCCGCCCATCCCGCCGCGCATCGTCTGAATCATGTCGCGCATGCGATCGGGACCGAGGGTGTAGCGCGCGTTGATGCCGAGTTGGAACGGTACGCGGATGCCATTCGCGCCGCTACGCGCCGCGCCGAAGCGCTCGTTTACCTCGTAGCGGTACGTCTGTGCCGCGGCATCGAAGCCACGTACGTACAGAAGCGTGTTGTCCTGGCCGCGGAACTGCCCCCAACCACGCAGGTTCTTCGTGCCGTGCAACAGCTCGTCGAGGCCGCCTAACGTGTTCACCGTCAGGACCGAGACCGCCAGCCGGCGATTGAGTCCCCAGAATGACGGACGCCAGTTGAGTTGAAAGTCCAGCGACGGCTGCCACACGCCCGTACACGAGTTGCGCGCCGCAACCTGCCCCAGCTGAGCTGTCACGCACTCGCGTACCGCGTTAGGCGCGCTCGCGAGGACCCGCTGCATTCCAGCGGCGACACCCGGATCGCTGGCTGCTGCGGGATCAAACAAGAATGCGCGATCGTTGCGAGCGCCGTCGCCGTTGATGTCAGCACCAACCAGCGGCGTAAAGGGCGCGCCCGACGTCACGCGACCGAACGCGGTGATCTCCAGCGCCTGGCCGAAGGGCCACGTGAGCGACCCAACGAACGAGTGGCGCCGCTCGAAGTCGCTGGTGGACCACTCGCGGATATTCGGATTCCCTGCCGTCGTTGCGCCGCCAAGGCCGCCCCCGCCCCCGCCCCCGCCCCCGCCAAAGCCACCACCACCGAAGCGCCCGAAGCCGGATCCGCTCCCCTGATCTTTGGAGCGCGCATGCGTATACGAGATGTTGAAGATGGCGCCGCGGGGCGTTAGGCCGGACAATGAAACAGACAGTTGTTTCGAGTCGCTCTTCGTGTCGGAGCTGGTCACCAAGACCTGACCGAACACCGGGTCTACGCGTGACGCGAGAAACGACGTCACGCCAGTCGTCGGCACGATCGTCGCCGCATCGACAAAGACGGGTCGATTGCCTTCGTTCGAGAGTGTGAAACGCGGATCTGCGAGCAGGTTCACGTCGCGATAGCCGGTCTGCGCCACACCGCGCGAATAGGATACCTCGACGTTCAGGTTGTAGCGTTGCCGCAGTGGGCGCTGCGCGCCAAGTGACGCACGCCAGGCGCGCGGTGCGGCGAAGTCATCGCCAAACACCGCCACGTTAGGCCGCGACGTTGGAACCTGGCTCGGTTGGCCGGCCGCGCATTGCGTCGGCACCGCTGCTGGATTGGTAACGAACTGCGCCCAATTCACTGCCGGGACGCCGCTGCCAATACAAACCAGCTGTGACTCGTTGTTCGGCAAGCCTGTAGCTCCTGCCGCAGCGGCGACGAGTTGCGTCGACGGTGCGCTGCGGAATTCGCCGATTCCTCCGCGCAGAATGAGCAACGGCCCGCGGTTGAGCTGCGCTGGCGTGAACGCCGGTCGCGCAGCATTGCCGGCTATCGGCGTCATCGGCCGCGGTAACCCTAACGTCCACGTGAAGCCGACCCGCGGACTCAAATGGAACTCCGTCGGCACGTGATCCGTGCGGTAACCAAAGGTCTGTTCAACGGCCGGATTGAACTCCGGCGTTTTGCCAAACCGCGAGCCTTCGGCGCGCAGACCGTACGTCAGCTGCAACGAGCGCGAATAACGCCAGACGTCGCCGAGGTAGAGCGATGCGTTCGTTCCAGCACCTTCTCGCAGCCGCGGCGCAAGCGTGCGCGTGAACATCGCCGCCTGGCCGGCTTCGAAGTCGGCGAGCGAGTTGAATGTGAACGTCCCCCAGCGATTCGTCGTCACGTCCTCCGTGAACTGCGAGATGCTGAGCAACGCGCCGAGCTTGAAGCGGTGCGCACCGTTGTCGGTGAGCCAGGAGACTTCGTTCGTCGCTTCGAGCGACTTCGTCTCGCCGTCCTGCGGCAAGCCTGTGTTCCCGCCAAACGTTAGGGTCGCGATGCCGGTCTCGCCGGCGTCTAGCTCGGACGCAATCTGTACGCGACCCGCGGGCATAACGATCAGCGGACGGCCGCTGCGGCGATCGGCAGAGCCGTAGACCTTGAGCTCATTGAGAAAGCGGCCAGCCAAGTTCGACGTCAGCGTCGCGGCAATGCCTCCTCCCCAGTTCTTGTTGCTCCCGCCCGTTTGCGGAAGCGACAGTGGTCCGATGCGAGAAGGATCTGTGTCGCTCCAGCGGAAGTCGCTCCGCAGCGACAACGACTGCCCCCCTTCCGTCAGGTAGTCGAGCCTAACGATCGCCGACGCGTTGTCCGAGAGACGGTCGCCTGCCACGATGCCAAATGGCGACACTCCGGCTTGGGTCAGGAGGCTCGTGAAACGCGCCACGGAGTCCGGACTCACGCCAAAACGCGTGAGCGTCGTCCCGTCGGCGTTGGCGAGCGAGGGAACGACGTCGTCACGCCGGCGCAGTTGCAGCGAACCGAACCAGAAGAGGCGATCCCTAACGATTGGTCCACCCAGTCCTCCGGAAAGCTGATTCTGTGTGTATCCCTGGGCGGCGGGTGAGGGATCCTCGCCGTCGATCGCGAGATCGCGATCGCGTAAAGCGTAGGAAAAGTTTCCTTGCGTCCTATTCGTCCCGCTGCGCGTTGTGGATGAAATCAGGCCACCAGAGAACTGGCCGCGCCCCGCATCGTAGCTCGACGTGATCACGCGGGTGCTACGCACAGCCTCCTGCGGGACCTGCGCGGCACCAAACGTCAGGCCATCGAGCGTGATGTTGTTCGCGCCGGGTGACAATCCAGCGATCGAAATCGCGTTGGGCGTCGTGTCACTTCCCGGTATACTCACGACCCCTGGGGCGGTAAGCGCCAGAGCCAGCAGATCGCTCGGGTCTATAGGAAGCCGGGCCGCCTGGTCTGTCGTCATCATCCGTTCAGTGCTGCCCGGCGTGGGTCGCTCGAGATCGCGCGGAACGTCCTGCCGCCCACGGATCGTCACCCCGGCGATCTGTGTCGGATTCGCCGTCATCATGACCTCGGCGACGAGACGGTCCTCGTCCGATTGACGGACGACCATGACTTCCTGCGGCGCCAAGCCTAACGCGCGCACGCGTACGCGGTATTGCCCGCCGCCATCAGGGAAGAGCACCGTAAAGCGTCCTTGCGCGCTCGTGCGCGCGCGACGCGTGATGTTGGACTCCAGCGAAGTGACTTCGACCTGAGCACCTTCTACGGGGACGTTTCCCTCACGCTTGACCGTTCCGGTCACGATGTCGGTCGCCGATCCGATCTGCGCGGCCGCAGGGGTGAACGCGGCACCAAAGGCGAGCGCTAGAGCAAGAATTACCGCTCGTTTCATGCGAGCGAGGAGGGTCCACGACATTTGTGCTCGGAGCTGGAGACGTGCCACGGCAACTATAGGATGAGCCCCACAGGGCCCACCTTTAGACGCAGCACCCCCTCCGCGCGTTAACGCGAGGACGTCGTGGCTTTCGTCGTCGACAGCCGCTGCTTCTCCTGTTGCACGTACCACTCGACCTCACGCAGCAGCGCCTGGGCGTCGTAGACGACTCCGTCTTTGATTGTCCAGGT
>JBQTIF010000090.1:0-2330 GCA_052388395.1 Gemmatimonadaceae bacterium
GATACCGTGACGATCGCGTTAGGCGCGGCACGCAACGTTCGCTGACTGAGCGCGACACTGTTCGAGCTCGCGGGCAAGGCGCCGAAAACGATCTGCAATAGCGTCGTCAGCTGCAGTTGCAAGAAGGGAACATGACTCTGATCGCCGGACTGGTAGTTGACGCTCGCGTTTGTGAGAGTCAGCGGTGGGCACCCGTTGCCCGGACGGCCCGTCCGCCGGGAGACGCCGACGTCAACGTCAGGAAGCGAGCCTGCACCGCGAGTCAGAATACCGGCTGTGCCGCCGCCCCCCGGCGGCACGCCGTCTCGGCCATCTCGTCCGTTCAATGCGTCAATCACTTCCACCTTGCCGACAGAGAGGCTTCGTTTGCCACTCGCATCGGCACCCGGCAAGGAACTCAAATTATCGACTTTCCCTCCGGCACCGCCGTTGCCGCCAAGATGAAACGGCAGAACGCAATCGGGGACGCCGACTCCACCGTTTCCTCGACGAACTGTGCCATTTCCCGTGCCGCCCGGCGTACCGACCGGAATTGGGCCTCCGCCCCTATTGTCCATCAGCATAACGTCTCCTCCCGATCCGGGCTGGACCTCGCCGTTGCCTCCTGGACCTCCATGTGGCCTTGGAACCAGAGCACTACTTCCGCCGTTTCCAGGCGACGCGGCAGCATCGCCGCCAGTCCCGGCGACTGGTCCGCTGATCGTCAAGTTGCCGGCGTTCTGAACCTGACCACGCATCAAAGCGCCCAAAACTGTCGGATATCGCGAGCTCGCACCCGCTCCCCCTCGAGCACGAGCTTCGGAGCCCTGCTGAGCGTCCGCCGCTGTAGTGGCATGAGCCCCATCCACCGCGAACGCAAAGCCGTCGCCGCCGCGACCGCCCCTGCCAATCCCAATGCGACTCGGGCTACCAACGAACTCTGTCCTGAGCGATGTGAAGAACACACCGCCGGGGACGCCGCCATCGGCACCAACAGCGGAGGCCAATCCTGGTTGCGATGGTTGGCTCGATGCAGCGCCACCATCACCGCCATTGCCGCCAAAGAAGCTGCTCCCGGCCACCGTAATCAGACGCGGCGCATAGAGCAGGATGTGTGCGCCGAACCCACCCCCGCCTCCGCGGGCAGTTTGTCCCACCGTGGTGGTTGTGCCTGTCCCGCCATCACCGCCGGAGCTGGCTCTGAATGTGGCAGATAGAAGTGCGAGGTCTCCAGAGCATTGAATATTCATGTGCGCTGTGGCGTGCGTGCCTATTCCGCCGAACGGACTACCGCTCGCAGCACCAGCGTGCTTAAAGCCTTGGCCAACGGTTCCGCTAATGCTGCAGTTGGCCGGCGCACGCCGCAGCGCTCGGCGTGACGCGAACGAGCTCGAACCTAACGAGGTAGTGTCGACGACGATGGTGGTGTCGTTGGTGATGTAGGTCTCTCCCGTCGAGAAGACCCGAGCGGAGTCCAGTGTATATGCCGCCCCGGACACGAGTCGCAGGCGTTTGCCCGCTGCCGTCGCGTCACTGCAAGTGTTGTCGACGCTCCCGCGTACGAGCACTGTGCTTGACGTGACGATATCGACCTCGCGGCAGTCGCCGCGAATTGTTCCATTGATGACGACCGGCCCTTCCGCTCTCAGCGTCAAATCACCCGCGAGCGTAACAGTGCGACCAGCGGCGACCTCGAATCGATCAACCTGCAAGGCGCCGCCGATCACGGTGTCGCGCGACGCGAGGATCGACGTTAGGCGCACTGTGACGTCGGTGCTCGCCGATGCCGTGTCGACACGAACGGTGATGCGAGCCTGCCCGCGTTTGCGCCCCGTCACGAGTCCCGTAGAGCTGACGACAGCAATCGAGGTGTCGTTCGAAGTCCACGCAGCCCGCGGGGATGCGATCGCTGCGTTGCTCCGATCGCTGGCTGTCGCGGTGAGCTGAAGCGTCGCGCCCGCGAACATCGAATCGCTCGTGGGCGTTACGCTGACGCGCATCGCGACCTGCTGCACGGTGATGTCAGCCGTGCCGGATACTGTGCCTGTAGTAGCCGTGATCTGTGCTATCCCGTTCGCGACGGCGCGAACGAGTCCATTCGCGTCCACCGTCGCGATCTGCGGCGCCGACGATTGCCAGGTGACGGTCGCGTTGGCGTTTGCGCCGCCCTGTGTTCGAACGGCGGCTGTGAGCTGCACCGTTTCGCCGAGTGACGCGATTTGTGAAGCGGCAGGCGAGATGGTGACGGAGGCAACAGGGTCGTTAGGCTCGGTGCTGTCGCCACCTCCTCCGCATGCCACCGCCGACGTGAGAGTTAGGACGACGTTCGCGCGCGCGATAAGGAATCGACC
>JBQTIF010000091.1:0-17346 GCA_052388395.1 Gemmatimonadaceae bacterium
TCCGCTGTGCTGCTCGTGACAATCACCGGCGCTGGAGCTGCCCTCGCCGCTTGGAAGGTCGGCAGTATCCGAGAAGGGGCTGCCGCTGCGGCTAGTCAACCGGAGCCGATGGAAGCCGTTACCACTGCCCTTGTCAAAGAACGCAAACACCGCGAAACCACGACATCGATCGGCACGGTGCTCGCACTGCGTTCAGTGACACTGCGCAATGAGCTACCGGGAACAGTTCGGCACGTTAGGCTGTCCCCGGGCCAAATCGTTGACGCCGGCACAGTGCTCGTCGCCCTCGACGTGTCAGTCGAGGAAGCAGAGCTCAAGGCGCACGAAGCACAAACCGCACTCGCCGAAACGATGCTGCGCCGTGTTGAACGTCTGATCGCAGAGCGCGCCGCGCCGCAAGCCGATGTCGATCGCGCGCGTGCGCAGCGCGACGTAGCGCTCGCGGAGATTGCGCGCATCAAGGCAGTCATCGCGCGAAAGACAATCCGCGCGCCGTTCCACGCGCGCATCGGAATCTCTGATGTGCATCAAGGGCAGTACCTCGGAGAGGGTACCGTGCTCACAACGTTGCAGGGGGTGGCGGATGCTGTGAACGTGGATTTCACCGTTGCCCAGGAAGTCGCCGCGAGCCTGCGGACCGGAGAGCGCGTCGACGTTTTCGCCACCGACGCAGGCACTCCACTCGCGGCGCGCATTACCGCTGTCGACGCGAGAGTCGATCCAACCACGCGCAATGCGATGGTGCGCGCGACGCTTAACGGTGGAGCTGCTAGGCCAGCACCCGGAGCGTCAGTTCGAGTCGTCGTCCCCGTCGGACCGGAGCGCGCAGCGGTAGTCATTCCCGTGAGCGCGCTACGCAAAGGACCGGGCGGCGACCACGTCTTTGTTATAGCGACAGACTCCACTGGAAAACCGAGAGCCCACGTTAGGCCGGTTCAGAGCGGCAGCGTACTCGGCGACGAAGTTTTGATTACGTCGGGCCTGAAAGCCGGCGAACAGGTCGCCGCATCGGGTTCGTTCAAACTGCGCGAAGCAGTGTTAGTGGCAATCGCGGGGCAGCCCGCGAACGGCGCTAGCGGGAGCAAGTAATGAGCAACAACGGAGAAGTCCCCGCTCTGACAGGGGCAACTGGTGCTGACAGAGAGTCACAGGCACGCGAGAGCAAGCGCTCGGCGTTCACCGACCTGTTCATCAAACACCCGGTACTCGCCGCTGTCGTCAACCTCGTGATCGTGCTGGTCGGGTGGCGTGCCCTAACGAGCCTACCGGTGCAGCAATACCCGCAGATCGAAAGCTCTTCGGTGATCATCAGCACCGTCTACTACGGCGCGAGTGCTGAGACCGTTCGCGGATTCCTAACGACGCCTATCGAGCGTGCAGTTTCGTCGATCGGGGGTGTGGACTACGTCGAGTCCTCGAGCCGATCCGGCGTGAGTACGATAACGGTGCGACTCAAGCTCAATCACAGCAGTACTGCCGCTCTCGCCGAGGTCACAGCGCGTTTGCAACAAGTGCGATCCGAGCTGCCGGCTGAAGCCGAGCCGCCGGTTGTGGAAGTGCAGCGCGCTGACCGCCCGTACGCGTCGTTCTATTTGAGCTTCACATCGAGCGAGCGTGATGCTCCAGCGCTGACTGATTGGCTGAGTCGCACACTGCAACCACAGCTGGCAACTGTGGCAGGCGTTCAACGCGTGACCATTGAAGGTGGTCAGGCGATTGCGATGCGCGTCTGGATCGACCCCGACCGCTTGGCCGCTCTCAACCTCGCGCCCGGCGATGTGCACGCCGCATTACAGCGCAACAACTACTTGGCTGCGGTCGGTCAAACGAAAGGCAATGTTGTGCAGATCAACCTGCTGGCCAACACCGATCTGCGTTCCGTCGACGAGTTCAAGAACTTGATCGTGGCTGATCGCAACGGCGCGATCGTCCGTTTGAGCGACGTTGCACGTGTGGAGCTGGGCGCTGAAGAGGCGAGTCTCGTCGCGAAGTACAGCGAGAAGGAAGGTGTGTATCTCGGGGTCTGGCCACTTGTCGGGACCAACGAGATCGACGTAGCGCACACGCTGCGTGAGGAGATGGAGCGCATTCGTGCCACGCTGCCGAGTGACATCGACATGCAGATGGCGTATGACGCGACCGTCTTCATGGAGGACGCGCTCAAGGAAATCACAAAGACGTTAGGCGAAACGATGCTCATCGTCGCCGTCGTGGTGTTCCTGTTCCTTGGCTCCGTGCGCACGGCGCTTGTTCCGCTCGTAGCGATGCCGATCTCCCTGCTCGGCGCCACGACTATCATGTTGGCCGCCGGCTTCAGTCTCAACCTGCTGACGATCCTCGCGATCGTGTTGTCAGTCGGACTCGTCGTCGATGACGCCATCGTCGTCGTGGAGAACATCGAGCGGCATGTGCGCATGGGTAAGTCGCGAGTGAAAGCGGCGATGGCAGGCGCACATGAGTTGATCGGCCCCATCGTCGCGATGACGATCACGCTCGCAGCGGTGTACGCGCCGATCGGATTTCAGGGTGGGTTGACGGGCTCGCTCTTTCTCGAGTTCGCGATCACGCTCGCCGCGGCCGTTGTCGTGTCGGGGGTTGTGCCAGTCACGCTGTCGCCGGTCATGAGCTCGCGTTTTGTGCATCCGCACGGCAAAGAAGGGCGCCTAACGGCGTTCGTGAATCGCGCGTTCGATCGCGTGCGCGACAGGTACGCAGTATTGCTCGACGGCGCGCTGCGTATGAAAGGGGCGATCGTTGCGGGTGCGCTGCTGGTCACCGCGGCGGCGTGGCCGCTCTATACGATGTCGCGCAAAGAGCTCGCACCGGTCGAAGATCAGAGTCACATCTTTCTGATCTTCGAGGCGTCGCCTGACGCGACTCTGGCCTCGGTGAACCGCGGCTCGCTCGATGTGGTGAACACGATCACGCAGTTCCCTGAAACGCGCTTCATGTGGTCGCTCACAGCGCCGTGGGGCGGGTTCGGCGGCTTGGTGGCGAAAAACTGGAAGGAGCGCGAGCGCTCCACTGAAGAGATGTACGGCGAAGTGTTTGGCCGCGTCGCGCAAGTTCCGGGACTGCGAGTCTTCCCGCGCCTCGATCCACCGCTGCCGACACCTGGCATGTATGACGTGGAGCTCGTGCTCGAGAGCGACGCTCCTGCTGAGCAGATGATGGAGACGGTTGGTGCTGTCCTTGGCGCTGGTTGGCAGAGCGGCAAGTTCCTGTACGTCGATACAGATCTCAAAATCGATCTGCCGGAAGCGCGTGTGGTAATCGATCGCGAGCGAGTAGCAGACTTGGGCCTCGATCTCGCCACAGTCGGTCGCGAGTTGGGCACGTTGTTAGGCGGTGGGTATGTGAATCGCTTCAACTTCTTCGATCGCAGCTATAAGGTGATCCCGCAGCTGGGCGACGAGAATCGCTCGACTGTTGCACCGCTGCTGGATCTCAAGATCAAGACGCCGAGTGGCGAGCTGGTGCCAGTTTCCACATTTACGCGCATTGAGTCGAGCACTGCACCTCGGGCATTGAACCGTTTTCAGCAGCGCAACGCGGTGCGCATTGTCGGGGGCGTGAATCCTGGGGTGACGAAGGAAGAAGGTCTTCGCGTCCTGGAAACAGCGGCCGCGGGTGCGAGTGGTCCGGGGGTAATCATCGACCACGCTGGGGAGTCGCGGCAGATCCGGCGCGAGAGTGCCGCGCTCACGGCGACACTCGGCTTTGCTGTCATACTCATTTATCTAGTGCTCGCTGCGCAGTTCAGGAGCTTCCGAGATCCCCTCATCGTGTTGTTAGGCTCCGTGCCGCTCGCGATCTCCGGTGCGTTGGTGTTCAGCTTCTTGGACATCACGACGATCAATATCTACTCGCAGGTGGGGCTCATCACGCTAGTGGGCCTGATCGCGAAGAATGGGATTCTGATCGTGCAGTTCGCCAACACGTTGCAGGCGCGAGGTGTGGCGAAGCTGGAAGCGTTGCGCGAAGCGTCGCTAACGCGGCTGCGGCCGGTGTTGATGACGTCCGCTGCGACAGTTTTTGGGCATCTTCCGCTCGTGCTTGTCTCCGGGCCGGGCTCGGAGGCGCGCAACAGCATCGGTACCGTGCTTGTGACTGGAATGACAATCGGTACGCTGTTCACGCTTTTCGTCGTGCCAGTGTTCTACGTGCTGATCGCGGCGGAACACAAGCCAACGGTTGTGACAGAGGAGTACGAAGTACCACGGCGCTCTCTCCCTGCGGTGACGGGTATCGAAGAGGCGCTGGCGACGTAGCCGTGCAGGTATATACGCACGTTAGGCATTAGTGCGCGCTCCGGCCCTGAACCGCCCGGAGACCGTTGTCACTAGTGCCTAACGTTGCGCAACCACGGTGCCCTCAGGATTGCAACGGCGGCAGGCGCGAAACCCTGCGGCTTCGGCTGCGCTCGTTGTCGAATAGAACGTCACATTGGCTCGATGTGGTCGTGACGCGCATGAGGGGCGGCAATACACACCCGACGTTCGCACGGCGTAGACGAAGATCCCGTCGTAGCGCGCGTCGCGACTTTCGACCGCGGCCCACGCGGTAGCGTCATCCACGCCTGGATTCTCTGTCGTTCCTGTCGCAGCCATAGCGCGCTCCCTAATGCAGTGGTCTGCATGGTAGGCGGCTGCAGACCGCGGAGCCACCCGATTCTTGCGCGCGCGGCGCCGCAATCTGGTAGCCCGAACGTCATGACGGTGGTCGGCGGTCGTCCCCTCCGCTCGGCTAGACGCACTCGGAGACGCCCGCCGCCCATCGCGTGCATGCGTTAGGCTCAAGCTCTTGCGGTGAGGACGCGCGGGCAAAGCGAGGTATCCCCGTAGGCGGCGTCACACTTTAGCGAGAGACCGCGCGTCAACGCATCCGAATCGCCAACGGCTCGCGCGCGCGGGCTCGAAGCGTCGACGTGTGCTAGCGGCCGAAGCGGGATGCCTCGCCGAACCAGCACGACATATTAGCGCTGTTCCATCACTGACGTGAACCGCTCCTGCATCTCATCGGCGCTGACGTCCGCAATCTGCGTGGCGATGAACCATAGGTGTCCGAACGGATCGAGAATCATCCCCGTGCGCTCACCATAGAACTCGTCTTTGATCGGCCGCAGCAGCGTGGCGCCCGCCGCGAGCGCTCGTGCGATCACGGCATCGACGTCCGGCACCGTTAGGTGGAGTCTGACCGGTGAGCCACCGATGGTCGGCGGGCTGAGCGCTCCAAAGTCCGCATGCTCGTCGGCAAGCATCAGTGTCGCATTGCCTAACGAGACTTCAGCGTGCCCGATCTTTCCTTCCGGTGTGGCGAGGCGAAAGGTTTCGTCGCCACCCAGTATCTGCGTGTAGAAATCGATAGCGCGCACCGCGTCTTTGACGATGATGTATGGCGCCAGCGTCAGCGCGGCGACGTTCTTGGTTTGGGCCTTCGACATAGCGCACTCGCTGCATGGGTTGACTAATTACGTTACGCTTCGTATCGTAATATGTGCCGCGAGCTCGTGCTGTCAAGCAGGGCGTCACTGCGTCCGCGCCACCGCGCGGCCGGCCTCGCAGTGCAGCCGCACGACAGGCGATCCTCGATGCCGCGCGCACGCTGCTCGAGGAGGGTGGCCTTGGCGCGGTGACGATCGAGGGAATCGCGGCGCGAGCAGGGGTCGGCAAACCGACGATCTATCGGTCATGGCCTAACGCACACGCGGTGGCAATGGCCGCGCTCATCGACACAGCACCGAGCACTACCGCGAAACCGAGCGCTCGGCGCGCACTCGCAGCGTTGCGCAGGCAATTGCGGCATATCAGCGAAGTTTTCGCAACGCGAACCGGGCGCAGCATCACGCACATCCTCGCCGCCGCTGAACCCGAAACCGAACTATCCAAGGCGTTCCGGCATCACTTCATCATGGCGCGCCGAGAGGAGGGGCGCGCGCTACTAAAGGCCGCCATCGCAGAGGGACAGCTGCGGCGCGACATCGACATCGACATAGCGCTGGATCTTATTTACGCGCCGATCTTCTATCGTCTTCTGGTGGGACACGCACCGCTCGATGCGCGTTTCACGGATGCCGTTCTGCGGCACGCCGTGCAAGGGCTCGCCTGATTAAGCACTGAGCGGTCACAGCGCCGTGTATTGAACTGCGTCACGCTTCGTTAGGACACCAAGCCCGACTCGGCAGGATATTTGCGAGAAATGCACGCAAGCCGGAGACCTCTATGCCGATTATTGCCGCGGTCGTCGCACTCATCGCGCCGCGCATCCTCATCCTCGCGCTGTGGTTTTTCAGTCCGTGGTTTGTTGGCATGTTCGACAGTTTGCTTTTGGCCAATACTCGGGCTCATCTTCGCGCCGACCTCGCTACTCTGGTATAGCGCCGTGCAGCACTGGTTCGGCGGCGTGTGGTCGCTCTGGCCGGTTGTCGGAATGGTGATTGCTGTGCTGATGGACTTGTCGCCCGCGTCGAGTCGGCGCTAGAGCCTAACGATTCGGCGCCTTTCTCGCTTGCAACACGCTGTCGAGTCGGGCGCGCCACGGAGCGAGCCGCTCGGCGGCGCCGCTCCCTTCGGCGAGGTCGCGCGTTTCCGCGCTATCGCTGCGCCACGTAAAGAGATTTTCTGACCCATCGCCGTTTCTGATATAGTGGCCGACGCTGTCGGTAAGCGATGTCATGGCCCCGCGTGATGTGGGGTACCTCCCGGTAACGTTAGGCGCTCGTCTCACTTCAGCGATCACGGGGCTCACCCCGCCGGTTGCCGACCACGTCGCCGCCAGTGATGTCCCCGGGAAGGGTGTATGCCTGAGGCTCGCAAGATCGGCGACCGTTGCGGGAAGGTCACGCAACGAAATGGTCGCATCTACGCGAACGTTGCTCGGCACGCGAGCAGGATAGCGCACAAAAAGCGGCACCCAGAGGACGTTGCGATAGAGGTTGTGCGCGTGTCCGGAGAGTCCGTGTTCCTCGAATAGCTCTCCGTGATCTGAGGTAACGATCACGAGAGTTTTGTCGAGCACGCCGCGCGACCGGAGCGTGTCGAGCAGTGCATCGATCTGACTATCGAGCCATGCAATCGCGCCATGATAGACATGGATATCGATCGCCTGTTTCGGAAATGTGCGGAATTCCTGCGGCGCGTAGTACGGCCGATGGGCATCGAAATAGTTCAAGAAGGCGAAGAATGGCCGCCCAGCCAACGATGTTTGCCAGTCGAGGAATGAGCGAGAGATCTCGTGCGCGCGCTTGTGGTCGAACGTGTGTTTGATGTCGATCGATAGATCGGAATTGCGCAACGCGCGGAACGCGCCGCCGAGTGAACGTGCGTTGCGTAGCTGTCGGAAGAGACGCGTCTGCGTATACGACGAGCTGAGCAGTGTCTGATTCCACGTGCGACGGTAGTCATGATAGGCGCCAAAGCCTCGCTTGAGTCCGGAGTCCCACGACGTGTAATGCATGTTGCCCACAAATGCACCGGTCGCGTAGCCGCGTGCTCGCAACGCTTCGGCCAACGTCGAGTCCGTGTTGCCTAACGGGATCTTCCAGTCCGCCTCTAACTCACCAGGGTAGCGCCCGGTGAAAAACGATCCATGTGATGGCAGCGTCCAGGGCGCAGGGGCATAGGCGTTATCAAAGACGACTCCCTCACGCGCCCACTCGAGCAGGCGCGGCGTCGTGGCGGGGGCGCCCTTGTATAATCCGAACGATGCCGCGCGGACGGTGTCGAGGATGATGACGAGGATATTCGGCGCGTCCTGCGACGCACCCGTTAGGCTCGCGACCGATCGCGTTTCGCGCCACCCACGTAGCGGCGGCATGAGGAGTGCGAGCGCAGCCACAACGATCGTACCGGCGACGGCAGCACGACGCGTGAACCGTAACATCTTGTTCGGCGACGACAGCGTTAGGCGCGTCAGCTGCACAGCCACCGCAACAGCGAGGAAGAGCGAAATCGCTCGCGCGATCTGCGAATACGGGAGCAACACACCGAATACGGCCGCCGCCACGACAGCGAGCGTCGAAAGGGCCAGCACCCATCGCGATCCGGAGACGAGCGCCAGCAACGAAAGCAGGATTCCGCCGGGCAGCAGCACGAGCGTGTACGCAATGGGCGACATCCAGAGAAAGTCGCGGCTGAACCAGACCAGCTCCCCTTGCACGAAACGCGCGATCGCCAGCTCAGCGACGTGCACCAGCGCGGCACCAATGCCGAATGTGACTGTTAGTGCGAGCACGTCCAGCGCCCGCAAGAGCGGGCGCCGCGTGTGCCACTGCCAAGCGACGGCGGACGTTGCTTGCATCGTCGCACGATACTAGTCGTGACAGCTGTTAGCCATGCCGCTGCTTTACTTCGCGCTCGGCGTCGACGGCTAGGCCGTACGACAAAGAGCAACCGTTATGAGGAACTGAATTCGTTCAATCCGGCTTGTCTCCTTGATCCGGTAGTACTTGCACTTTGTGACTGTACTCAACGTCATCCGCGAGGAACCGTGACAGCACCACCCGATCCGCTGCGTTCCTTGTTGTTCTCCGCGCTTGCCTGGCAAGACGCGCATGCAACATTCGACGCCGCCGTTGCTGACGTTCCGCCTGAGATGCGTGCGCTCAAAGCGCCCGGACTACCGTATTCTCCGTGGCAGCTTCTCGAGCATCTGCGCCGTACGCAGCATGACATCCTCGATTTTTGTGTGAACTCGGCGTACGAAGAGCTGCATTGGCCAGACGATTACTGGCCGGTGACTCCCGAACCTCCGTCGCCTAGCGCGTGGGACGAGAGTGTCGCTGCCTTCAAGAAGGACCTATCCGAGTTGCAACGCATCGCAGCGGATAGGAGCATCGATCTATTTGCAAAGATTCCGCATGGCTCGGGGCAGACGTACGCGCGCGAGCTCGTGCTCGTGATCGCTCACAACTCCTATCACGTAGGACAGCTAATCGCTGTACGTCGCGTTCTTGGCGCGTGGCCCGCGTGATTGCGTGATTACGATCGCGTCCGCGAGGGAATAATAGCGACGCGCCCTGCGACCGCCTAACTACGACAGTGCTGACGTCGTAACGCAGTCAGGGGACGCACAGCCAGCGTGTGTCCATCATGCGACTGCCTCGCAACTCGAGTCTACGCAGATGGTTCGCACCATACAGCAGTGCCTTGCTGTCTCACTCGCCGCAGCGGTGGCGTGCTCGGACACAGAAGTGACCGCACCCTCTCCGCTTGCCTGCTATGCGCTCACGCTCGGTGCATGGAGCGGACAGCTCCCTGAGCCGCTGCCTCCGCCGCCGACCGCTCTGCAACTCACGGACTCGCTTGGTACGCAAGTGCTGGAGAATGGCCGGCGAGTGGTGCGATCGATGCCGCACGGAAGTGTGAAGGCGTACCCATTCCAGTACTGGGTGCCGCGCGAGCAAGGGGATCTGCTCGTGGTCTTCTCCAACGGCTTCACTGGAATGACGTTGGATCTCACGCCGTCGGGCGCTGGAGCAGCGAACTTCAGCGGCACGGCGCGCGCGTTTTTTTGACTTCGGCACGTTTGATTTGACAGCTCCTGCGCAACTCCAGCGCAGCGCCTGTACATGATGCTCTAACTGCGCTGCGATCTTTGCGGGAATGCCCTCGTTAGGATCAGCCTCGCGCGCCAGCAATGCCAGAGTACGCAAAATCGACCGTCGTGTACCGTGAGATCAGGGCGCAGAATCTACGGAAGGCCAGCGAGCTGTCCCGGCACCATGCCATGGCGATCGCCAGGATCGGACCGGCAGAAACGAGCTGCTTGCGTTGTGCATCGACACGCAAATTCATCCCTTCGAGCGATCGCGCACCAAGCAGGATCATATCATCAGGCTCCGCGAACACGACGAAATCGGGCGCATTTGTCCCAGCCGCGTGCACGATCGCAATGCCCAGCGATCGTTCGACTGTGCGACCGTCCGCTACCAAGAATCGCTGCAGCCGCTCGCTACGGATGCCCAACTCCTCGAGGATCGGTCGCGGCACCCACGTAAACTCACTGCCGGTGTCGACAAGTGCGTTCTCGACGGAACGCGTTTCTCCACGTCGTTCGACGCTCTCGATGAGGATCGTCGTATGAAAGGTGCCCACACGTGGCATGGTAGCGAGTCGCTGGCAGTATGCATCATCATATTAGTGCCAGATGTGTCTAACGCCGAGTCACTTCAGGATCTGACCGCGCGCATGAATGCCTCGGCACGCTCGACTGCAGGACCAGGGGATCGTGGTCCGGGGCGGCCGGGAACAGGGCGCACATCGAGCCAGACGAAGACCGGACCGCTCGCGCGTAACACCTCGTGTGCAGTTGCGCTCCAACTCGCGCTGTCGGCAAAGTGATAGACGGCTGTGAACCCGGCGCCGCGCGCAATCGCCGCAAAATCCACGCGTGTGCCTAACGAACGGCCGGATGCACTGCCCGGAGTCGGCTGTGCCCCCGTCACTTCGTAGACACCGTTGTCGAACACGAGCACCACGAGATTGGCTGGCGCCTGCGACGTGATCGTGACAAGCGAGCCCAGATTCATGAGCATGGAGCCGTCGCCGTTGCACACAATGACGCGGCGCTGCGGCTGAGCCAGCGCGAGCCCGAGGCCGAGTGACGTTGCGTGTCCCATGCGTGAACATATTTTGGCGGTCCCGGTTCAAGAGAGGCAAAATGAGTTTGCTGACGGAAAAGCTTATTGAAGAATTCGATCGCGAGATGCCGCCAACGCGAAAGGTGTTGGAGCGCGTGCCTACCGACAAAGGTCCGTGGAAGCCACACGAAAAGTCATTTGCGCTGGGTCATCTTGCGCTCCTCGTGGCGGGCATGCCGGGCTGGCTTACAAGCATTGCAGGCGGCAAAGACATCGATTTGGCCAGCCAGCCTGGGTACAGCTTCGAACCAACAGAGAAGTTGCTCGAGTACTTCGACAAGAGCGTGCGCGAGGGGCGCGCAGCGCTCTTGGGGTTCAAGGAGCCCGACTACCCGCTCCCTTGGTCACTCAAAATGGGCGAGCAAGTGTTGTTCACTGACGAGCGGGGAATGGTGATTCGGCAAACGATCAACCACCTTTGCCACCATAGAGGACAGCTAACGGTCTATTTGCGCTTGATTGACGTGCCGGTTCCCTCGGTTTACGGGCCATCGGCGGATGAGAAAACCTTCTGATTCGTTAGGCTAACCAAGTCCGGAGCTGTATGTGATTTCCGAGATTCGCTTGTGTACTCTCTGCGGGCATGAAACGGTGCAGCCGCACCGCAAAATGCCCGGCTCCGGATTTGTGAGCTTGCTGCTGCTCGTTCCCTTCGTTCTGCCGGGAGTTGTCTACCAGGTGTGGCGTATGGCGATGCGGCGACCGGTCTGTCCGCGCTGCGGGAGCGCGGCGCTAATTCCCGGCGACGCGCCGCTGGCGCGGACATGGCGCGCCGCCGGATGGATCGCCGGGGCACCGGCTGCCTTACCTCCAGAGGAGAGGTTCGACCGCATTGAACAGGCGATCGACGCCATGGCTGTTGAGATCGATCGGATGCACGCGCAGGGGTCGCAGTTGCGAGCCGGCGAACAAGGCGAGCGAGATCTTCGCCTGCGCGGGCCGACTACGCCCCACTGACTGGCGAGTCGACTGTTGGAGTTGGGCTGGAACTCGGCGCGGCGCGCAAGCGATCGCGCGCCTGACGCTTCGTAGCGAAATACGCCCACGGAGCGTGCAGCGTGCCGCGCAGCTCCGCCGCGATCAGAGGACCGGGAAGCGGATCGCGCCCGCGCATCCTGTTAACGAAGCGCCTAACGAGCCAGAGCAGCCAAATGCGCAGAGCGTACCATGCCGTCGCGATGCGTGGAATGTCGCCGCGTCGAAGGATGCCGATCAGGTAGACGCCAAAGGATCGGCCATTGTCGTAGTGTTGCCGCTGAAGTGCGGTCATATCACGGCGATGATGGTGCCGGACCAGTGCGCTTGGTTCGTACCTACCGACGGCACCAAGTACCAACGCGCGGTGGAAGATATCGAGATCGCCGCCGCCGTGTGCCGCAGTGCCGACGTCGAGCGCGCGATCAAAACCGCCTAACGCGTCGAGCAAGGACCGCCGAAAGGCCATGTTCGCGCCGATCCCCAGGTGGTGCGCACCAATGAGCTCCCGCGCGGACATGCGCGCCGGATCGTAGCGTCGAGGAAGTGTCCCCTTTCCCATACCATCGTACGCCAGTTCGAACAGTAGTTCGGCTTCGGTATCCATACGTGCCGGCATGACGAACCCCGTCACAAACTGCACCGTCGAATCCGCGAATCCGGCGGCGATACCTTGCAGCCACTGCGGATCGACTTCCACGTCGTCGTCTGTAAATGCGACGATGTCGTGGCGCGCCGCAGCCGTTCCGCGATTGCGCGCCCAATCCAAGCCAGTCCGCTCTTCTCGCACGTAGCGGGCGCCCCATTCCTTGGCAACGAGTCGAGTGTCATCTGACGTCGACGCGTTGTCGACGACAACGACCTCGTACGACGGATATGCGATCTTGCTGAGCGTTTCAAGACAGCGTCCTAAGAGCACGGGCCGGTCGCGCGTGCAGACGATCACGCTGATTGCTGGGACGCGATCCTCACGATGGGCGATTGCGACCGGTTGCATGGCGTCCAGGGCCGCGGCTCGGCGCACCTCGGCGTGAAGTTGGTAGCGCACCGCGGCGAGTATCTCACTTGCGGCGATGACACGGCTCTCCGAGTGGGCCACGTTGACCCAGCCGAGCGGCACGCCACGCCGCCGGATCAACGCTCTTGTGCCGCCGAAGTCGCCGAGCACGGGGACGTCGTCGACACCTGCTCCGATCTCGACGTCGAGCAGACGTACGGGGAGTCTCCAATCTCGTGCGCGCGCGGGCATGTCCCCGTTAGGCACCGAGGTTACGGATGAAGGTGGGAAGGTCGTCGTGCGCCGACACGTCGAGGCGCGGAAGGGCCATTGGCGAATCGTGAAAGCCAGCTCGGGCGAATTGAGTCGTGACCGCCACCGAGTACCCGCACTGTGCCACTAGCTGTTGGACTATGGCATCGTTGTCGCCGTGTGGATACGCGAACGCGCTCACTGGTCGCCGCAGCGCACGCTCGAGCATTGCCTTGGATTGCGACGCCTCGTGCAGTACCTCGGCGTTGCTGAGTCCTGTCATTGGAGGGTGCGTGAGCGAGTGCGCGCCGAATTCGATGCCGCAGGACGCGAGTTCGTGGATCTCGTGCCAGTCGAGCAACGGGACCTGATCGGAAACCCCTTCGTCCCATACGTTCGTTGCCCCGACGAAGCCACAAGGGACGAACACGGTCGCGCCGAAGCCGTACTGCTCTAGGAGCGGAAAGGCGTACGTGGCAAAACTGCGGTACGCATCATCGAAGGTGAGAATGACCGAGCGTTCAGGAAGCGGCCGTCGGTAGTGCATTGCCGCCAACCATTCAGCCAATGTCACGCTGCGAAAGCCGGCATTGCGAAGGTACTTGAGCTGATCCGCGAACGCGTTAGGCGGGAGCCTGAAGCGCCATGGGCGCACACCGTTCTCAGGCGTAGGCGCGACGTCATGGTACATCAGAATTGGCAACCATTGGTTGCTCGCTCGGCGGGTGGTCGTTGATGCGCGCGCCTCGTGTGGCCGACGAAAGTTCGCTGCGAGATACGGTTCAGGGGGGACGTACGCCGCGTTTTCAATCGCCTCCGGTTGTCCTCGGGCTGCGGCAGCCAGACCCAGCTGGTGGTCTTCGGCACGCTCGAACACCTGAATGCGATACAGCTCCGTACGCAGTTCGCGCGCATAGCGAAGATCGGGCACTGTCGCGAGCAGTTTGCCGATGCGTTTGGCGCCAAACGGAACGTCCCACTCGAGTCCGGTCTCGTTAGGATCATCAACCATCACGTTGGTGTGCGCGAGGACGAGGCGTCCGCCAGGTGCCAACGCATTCCGCAGCTTCGCGCCGACTGTCAATAGAACATCGGCAGAGCCCAGGTAATACAGCACCTCGCTGCAGATGATAAGGTCGAAGCCTCCGGGGATGGGGTCAGCGACGATGTCGAGTTGTGTGAACTGCACGTTAGGTAGATCGGCGCACGCCGTCCTCGCGCGCTCTAGCGCGCCGTTGGAAATGTCCATCGCCAGGAGCTGCTCGACTCGCGGCGCGAGCTGGCGCGTGAAACGCCCCTCGGCGCACGCGAGCTCGAGCGCGCGAGGAATCTTTCCGTCCTGAATAAGCGCCAGCGTTTGTTCATACTTGAACTGCTCATACCCTGTGACGTAGCTCCACGGGTCGGTCGAGCGCGCGAAGATCGATTCGAAGTGATGGCGGTCATAGTTGAACGGTTGCTCGGCTACGTAGGCAGAGTTGTTAGGCACCGGTGGGAACGCGCGCTCGGACACGCCAGCTTCCGAGGCGGCAACACGTCGTCCCGCGAGGCGCCCCCGTAGCGATCCCCCGGCGTCGCGCGGCTGGCCCAGCACCGCCTCACGCACTGCCGTGCGACAGAGCTCGAACGAGCCTTGCAGAGTGATGGCTGAGCGGATTTCCGTTGGGGTGACCGCCCCCGACAGGACGGGAAGTCGGACGACACCGAGGGGAGCGCCGCCGATGCGCACGTCGAGCTCCAAGGCGTCGATGCCGGTAGCGACATTCAACGATATCAGGTCCGCGCTCACATCGATCGTTAGGCGATCCGTCTCCACCCGCTGGGTGCGACCTGTGACCTCGCTGGGCGCAGCGTCGTAGAAGGCCGCGGCTGGGAGATCCCTGCGTCCCCAGAGCTCCTGCAGGAAGACGCTCCACCCCACTCGATCGTGCACTTTCGCGGGGTCGATCGCTTCAGCATCGCTCAAACCAGTCGCGAGCGGCACGCCTCCCTCGCGCAATATCGTGATGCCGCCCGGTTCGCGCAGCAGCACCATATTGCGATACGGGGCGGCCTCCCCTTGCATAAACCAGCCCAGGATCGGCCATGCGTAGCGCGCAGCGACTTCCTGCGCGATGGTGCGGCGGTTCACCTCGGCGGCGCCGCAGAGCGGAACGTCGAGCGGACCGACGGGCGCGCCGTCGACCAGCACGATGCAGTGCCCGCGCTCGACGCCGGGAGGAGGCTCGATGGCGGGCAGCGGCTGCGACACATCCCAGGCGAACGCATACGTGCCGCCGCGCATGAAGGGCCGTTGCGCACGCGAGACGTTCAGCGTTAGGCGCTCCAGCGCGCGTATCGCGCGTGCGGCGAAGAGCCGCGCTGCGGCCTGCCCCTCCACCGCAGCGAAAAAAGCGTCGATGCGCAATATCACGGCCGGCCACAGGTCGTCCCACGCATCGAGCGCCAGTCCATTTACAATCGAGACCGTGTTTAAGATTGCTTGGGCAGCGGCCTCTGGGTTCAGGCCAGGCGCGCGAGCGCCGCGGAGATCGGCGAGGAGCGCAGCGGGGTCGTTCGACTGGCCGATGATCAATCCCGCAATCCAACACGCGTATTCGAAGCGCGCATCGGCGAGCTGGTCGGTCGGTGCGCCCGTGGGGTGCGCCGGACCGGCTACGCGCGGATCGTGTGCGTGTCCCTGTGCGATCACACGCTGTCCATCGGTCCAGAGATTTGCAGCGAGGGTCGACGCCGAACCTGCTCGCAAGCGATAGTGCGCCACCACCTGGTTGACGCGCCCAAAGCTGGCACCGGTGCGCGCCACGCGCTGCCAAAAGTCCCAATCGGCGCATGTTTTGGACGAGTGGAACTGGCCCACCGCGCGCGCAAGTGATCGCCTAACGAGTGTACTGTGGATGATCAGGACACAATGACGCGCGAACGCGCCGAACACGTCGCCGGTGTACGGGCAGTACTCCGGAATCATCACAGATCCGTTCTCCGCCACGCGGCACCAGCCGCCGTGCACCGCATCAAGCGTGTCGTCAGCGACGGTCGCTCGTGTCAGACAGCGCAGGGCATCAGGAAGTATCCAGTCATCCGCATCCAGAAAGAGGATCCAGTCGTAGCGCGCCTCAGCGAGACCGGCGTTGCGGGCCGCCCCTTCACCGCCGTTCGCTTGGCGGAGCACGCGCACGCGACTGTCTCGCGCAGAGTAGCGCGACGCGATGGCCGCCGTGTCGTCGGTCGAGCCATCGTCGACAACGATCGCTTCCCAGTTCGGGCTTGTCTGGCCGATCAGCGAGTCCAGCGTATAGCCTAACGTGGAGGCAGCGTTGTATGCCGGAATTACGACTGACACGGCGGGGTCGTCGGTGTCACGCAGCGGCGGCGATCCCGCCGCGGCGACAGTGGCAAGTACATTCGTGAACGGCGTGGCGAGCTCACCGGACAACGCTGCGCGCAAGTGACGCCCGCCTAACGGCTCAGCGCCGGGCTCGTCGTGAATGTAACCAACATAGTGTGGCCCCCAGACAATGGCGGCGCTGTTTGGCCGCGCACTGTCGAGGGCCTGCTCAGCCGCCGCCAAGCCGTGCGCCAAGTCGATCCGCAGCTCTGCACTTCGGCTTTTCTCGAGCTGCGCAATTTGCGTTAGGCACTCAACACAGAGCGCCGCAAGACCCGCGCGTCCTCCGGCTGCGCGCGCCACGCCACGCCAATACCAGAAATACATGAGGCCTGCCTGCAGCGCGCGCCACGTGCCGCGCAGGCGCGCCCATTCGAGCACGGTCAGGAGGCGTTGCGCCGCGCCCGCCAACAGCGGCCCCAGCCACGGTCTGTCGAGGGCGAGCCGTCGCACGATACCGAGCGCGGTCCATGCACGAAGCTCCGGCTGAGAAATGCGCAGCGAGGGCCAGAGGTCGGGATACAGCCGCGCAAGCCTAACGTCTGCTACGCCTTCGGCTTGTTTGCGGCGATTGAGTGCGGCTGTATCGCGCAGCTCGTGATGCCAGGCTTTGGCTGCGGGTGCGAAGGTGACGTGCGCTCCCTGCCGCATCGCGCGCAGCCCGAACTCAGAATCGTCGCGACAACTGTTAAACGCCACATCGAAACCGCCTACGTGAGCGAAGAGCGAACGCGGCACCGAGAGGTTTCCGCTGAACACATGCTCATACGAGAACCGATGTCCCGGCCGGCGCATGCGTTCGAACTGCTGTTCCCACCAGCCCCAGGCAGCAATGGCCTGAAGGCCAGCGTCCGCTGTCGGCACCGGCAATGGCGGGCCGATGACAATCGTGGGTTCCGGAGCCCTCTGATACTCGCCCCAATGCTCCGCGAGCAACTCGGGTGATGGTTCGATGTCGTCGTCGAGAAAGACGAGCAACTCTCCGGCAGCGTGCGCTGCGCCGTGGTTGCGCGCCGCGGCCCCGCCGCCCCCAGGGTTCTTCTCCAAAAACGAGACGCGGAAACGGAGTTGCGCTTCGCCCGCCCCGGTGACAGT